>JACPCG010000017.1 GCA_016179925.1 Candidatus Rokuibacteriota bacterium
TGATCTTCGCGGCCGTGCGCAGGGTGTCCTCCGGCGTGCAGGAGAAATCGTACTCGCCGGTGAGGAGATAGAGCGGGCAGGCGGACGTATCGATCTGCGCCACCCGGTCTCGAAAATCTCCGTCGGCGCGATAGAAGAACAGATCGCCCTTGAAGACGCCGGGGCCGCCCTGCATATACATCCAGAGCGTGTCCCAGCGCGTCTCCTCCGGGCTCTGCGGGGCGATGAGCCCCGACACGAGGGCGCCGCACACCTCGCCGCCGTGGACATCGGCCCGGTGGAGCCAGCGCGTGTCGTCGTACCACGGCGCCTGGTAGTCCGCCGATTCGAGGCCGATGAGCGCGCGGAAGGCCTTCGCGTGCAGGCGCGCCAGCTCGAGCACGATCTTGCCGCCGATCGAGCAGCCGAGCGCCACGGGGCGCTCGAGCCCGAGTGTCCGAATGAACGTCATGATCAGATCCACGTAGCCGCGCGTCGTCAGCGTGTACTCTTCGTCCTGCCAGCCCGCGGGCGGGAGCGACTTGCCATGCCACGGCATGTCGAACGCGAGCACTCGCCAGTGCTTCGTGATCGCCTCGTCGTTCATGAGGTGACGGAACTGGCGGCCGTCGGCGCCCGCGGTGTGCAGACACACGAGCGGGATGCCCTGCCCCGCTTCCTCGAAGTAGACGCGGTGCGGGCGGCCCTCGAGGCCCAGCGCGAGATAGCGTCCGACGATCGGCTCGAGCCCGGCCACTCACGCCCTCCGGCGCGGCGCCGCGAGCACGTCCTTGATGAATCTCAGATTCGCCATGAGCGGATGGAGGTTGCCCTCGACGCGCGCGTGGCCGCCCTTGGTCATGGCGAAGATGTCGTGGTAGCCGGGCGCGGGCATGGGCTCCCAGAACTTCTGCCACGCCTCCGCGGGCGCGCGCACGGCGAACGACCAGGCGCGCATGAGGAACGGCCCGCGCTCGACCTTCGCGACGCGGCCCTCGTGCACGGAGATGAGCCAGGCGGTGTCGCCCGCCTCGACGAGGAACGTGGTGGTACAGTCGCGCCCTCGCCGGACGAGCGCCTCGTTGCCGTTGACCAGGGCCGGCAGCGTCTCGAACACGCCCGGCATTCTACCCCATGAGCCTCGCACTCGACACGACGGCCGCGCCCGATCGGATGGACCGGTTCTACCGGAGCGTCCGCGCGATCGCGCGCTTCTGGCTCTGGTTCGTCTTCAAGTCAATCGACGTGCGCCACCCCGGGCGCGTGCCCGCGGGCGGCCCCGTGCTCCTCTGCATCAACCACCCGAACAACTTCATCGATTCGCTCCTCGTGGGCGCGGCCCTCGCGCGCAAGGTTCACTACCTCGCGACGGCGGCGCTGTTCAGGAACCCCCTCGGCGCGCGCTTTCTCCTTGCGTGCGGCGCGATCCCCGTCTACCGCACGCAGGACGATCCCGACAAGATGGAACGGAACGTCGCGACCTTCGACGCGTGCTTCACGGCGCTCGCCGAGGGGCGCCTCATCGCGATCTACCCCGAGGGGACGACGCACGCCGAGGCGCGCGTGCAGCGCATCAAGACCGGCGCCGCGCGCATCGCGCTCGGCTGCGAGGCCCGGTACCCGGCCCGGCTCCGGGTGATCCCCGTGGGGCTCAACTTCGAGGCGCGGAAATCCTTCCGCGGGCGCGTCCTCGTGTCGTTCGGCCCGCCCGTGCCGGTCACGCCGTACCTCGAGGCGTACCGCCAGGACCCGGTGAAGGCGGTGGACGCGCTGACCACCGCCATCCAGTGGGCGATGGAGGCCGAGGTCGTCCACGTCGAGCGGATCGACGCCGCCCGGCTCGTGCGCGCCGTCGAGGAGCTCTATCGCGGCGACCTCGCGCGCGAGCTCCAGGAGGCGCGCGGCCTGGCGCCGAAGCAGATCGACCTCACGCGCCTCTCCCGCGCGATCGTGGACGCGGTCAACTGGTTCAAGGCGCGCGACCCCGCGCGGGTCGAGGCGCTGTGGCAGCGGATCCAGAGCTACCGCGCGCTGCTCGCCGAGTACCGCGTGAAGGACGAGGCGGTACGGGCGCGCCGCGAGCGGCGTGGCCCGCGCCAGAAGATCCGCCGCGGCTGGGAGGCGGTCGCCGGCTTCCCGTTCTTCGTCTACGGCGCGAGCGTGAACTTCTTCGTCTACTGGGTACCGCGATGGGTCGCGCGCCTGATGTCCCGCAAGGAGACCGACTACGCGACGTGGCGCTTCCTCGCGTCCATCGTCGCCTACCCGCTCTTCTGGGGCCTCGAGATCTGGCTCGTCGCCCGCCTCGCCGGCGGCGTGGTCGCGCTGGCGTTCGCGCTCTCGCTGCCGCTCTCCGGCGTCCTCGCGTATCGTTACTGGCTGGGGGCCGGCCGCCTCTCGAACCGGCTGCGCTTCGGCGTGCTCGCGCTCACCCGCGAGCACGCGGCCCGGCGGCTCGTCGCCGAGCGGCAGGCGATCATTGCCGAGCTCGAGCGCGCCAAGAACGAGTACCTGGCCGCCACGAAAGGGAGCAGCTTTTGAGCGTTCATCGGCTGGAAGAGATGTCGTCCCCGGCGCTGGATGCGCTCGACCGAGCGCGCACGGTGATCGTGCTGACCGTGAGCCCCCTGGAGACGCACGGCCCCCACCTGCCCGTCGGCGTGGACGCGATCACCGCCCGTCACTTCGCGCAGAAGGTGGGTGAGCGGCTCGTGGCCCGGCGCGCCGGCTGGAGCGTCGTCCTCGCGCCCACGCTCCACCTGGGGTCCTTCACGTTCGACTCCGTCGGGACCGTGCGCGTCCGGCAGCGGGTCGTGCGCGACGCGGTCGTGGACTACGGCGCCTCGCTCGCGCGCGCCGGGTTCCGCTGGATCCTGGTCTCGAACGGCCACGGCGGGCCGAGCCACCTCACGGCGCTCGAGGAGGCCGCCGCGATCGTCTCGCGGCGCCACGGGATCACGATGGCCTCGTTCACCGGGCGGCTCGCGTGGCACTTCCTCCGCGGCAGGTACGTGGACAAGATCGAGGCGGCGCTCGGCCGCCCGCTCACGGACGACGAGCGCCGGGCCTTCGCCGAGGACGCGCACGGCGGCTGGTGGGAGACCTCGCTGATGCTCATGCTGCGCCCCGACCTCGTGGACGCGTCCTACCGGACGCTCCCGCCCGCGCGCTACTCGCTCGCCTCGCGGCTCGTGCCGAACTACCCGCTGAAAAACGGCGGCCAGGGCTACGTCGGCCACCCGGCGCTCGCGGACCCGGCCTTCGCCGAGGCCACGTCCGAGGTGCTGCTCGCGCAGACGATGGAGCTCGTGGAGGGGATCCTCGACGGGCGGATGCGGCCGACCGACCACCGGTCGCCCTTCTTCGCGGTCCCGTTCTTCCGCACCGAGTTCTGGCCCGTCGCGACCGCCGCGACCGCGATGCTCGCCCTCGGCGCGCTCGCGCTCCTCGTCAAGAAACGCGACACGTGAACGACGCGCTCGCGCAGCTCGACGCCAAGGACGGCGTCGCCTGGCTCCGCCTCAACCGCCCGGCGGCGCTCAACGCGTTGAACCGCGCGCTGACGGCGGCGCTCGAGGAGGCGCTCGCGCGCGTCGCCGCGATGGACGACGTCAGCGTCCTCGTGGTCGCCGGGCGTGGGCGCGCGTTCTGCGCGGGCAACGACATCGCCGAGATGACGGGCCTCACGGGTGACGAGGCGCTGGCGCTCGCGACGCGCCAGGCCGTCCTCATGGACCGGTTCGCGCGGCTGCCGCAGGTGACGGTCGCCGCGGTCGACGGCCACGCGCTGGGAGGCGGGCTGATGCTCGCCCTGGCCCAGGACCTGCGCGTCGCCTCCGACCGGGCGCGCTTCGGCCTGCCGGAAGTCACGCTCGGCTTCAACCCCGGCTACGGCATCGAGCGCCTGCTCGACGTGGCCCCCGGCGGCTGGGCGCGCGAGCTCCTCCTGACCGGCCGGACGGTGCACGCGAGCGAGGCGCTCCGGATGGGTCTCGTGAACCGGGTCGTCGCGCCGCCGACGCTGGAGGCGACGGTCGCCGCGCTGGCCATCGACATCGCGCGCTCACCGCGCGCAGGCCTGGCGGCCACCAAGGAGATCGTGGCGGCCATCCGCCGGGGCGAGCGCGGCCGCGAGCCGGAAGCCTACGGCCGGGCGCTCGGGACGAGCGCCGCGCGCGAGCGGATCCGCGCCTTCGTCGAGAAAAAGCGCGGCAAGAAGGTCTAGCCGGGGCCTGCTACGCCTTCCGCCGGTGCATGTCCTGGTCGGCTTCGCGAAGCATCTCGTCGGCCGACTCGGGCGGCGACTGGCTGTAGGCGATGCCGACGCTCACCTGGATCGTCACGGGGAGCCCTCGCTTGACCGCCAGCGCGGCGATCTTCTCGCGGACCCGCGCCACGACGTGCTCCGCGTCGCCCGGTCCGGCGTCGGGGAAGAACACCACGAACTCGTCGCCGCCGTGGCGTGCCATCAGGTCTGTCGTGCGCGTCGCCTCGATGAGCCCGTCCGCCACGGCGCGGAGCACGTCGTCCCCAACGCTGTACCCGTGGCGGTCGTTGACGTCCTTGAGCTGGAAGACGTCCAGCATGAGCAGCAGCGAGCCGGTCCCGCGCCGGCGCGCGACCGCGGCGAGACGCCGGTACTGGTCGTGGAACGCCCGCCGGCTCGCGAGCCCGGTCACCGGATCAGGCGCGTAGCGTGAGAGCCGGCGGTCGGTCTCGTGGAGGCGGCCCGCCAGCATCCTCAACAGAGACACCGCCAGCTCCGCCGAGCTCTGCAGCACTCTGAGAAAGTCGGTCTGGTGGAGCACGAGGCAGTGCGTGCGCTCGATCGCCATGACCGTGGCCGAGCGCGCCTGGTTCCGGAGCACCCCGAGCTCGCCGAGGATCTCGCCCTCGCCGAGCTCGCCCAGGATCAGCTCCACGGGGTTGTCCGCGGCGACATCGAGCACGCGCACGCGCCCGGAGAGGATCACGAAGAGGCGATCCGACGGATCGCTCTCCTGGATGATCGCGTGGCCCGGCGGGAAGACCTCCTCGCACGCCTGGGCGATCAAGAGCTCGCGCTGCTCGGGGCTGAGCGGGCGGAAGAGCGGCACCGCCGCCAGGAGCCCCGCGTGGCGCGCCCGCGCGTTGCCACCGCCGGCCGCCTCGCCGCCCCGCCTCGCGTCCGCCGCGAGGCGGCCGGCGTCGGTGACGTCGAACGCCATGAGCGTGCGGGCCAGCCAGGCGCGCACGCGGGCGCGCAGCATGGGCGGACTGAACGGCTTCGCGAGGTAGTCGGTGGACGACACTTCGCCCCGGTACACGGCGTCCGGCGCGACCGAGCCGTCGGCCAAGACGACGATGGGGAAGTTCCGCCGACCGAGCCGCTCGCGCAGCGACCCGAATATCGCGTCGCCCTCGCCGTCGAGCGCCTCCCGGTCCACGATCGCCAGGTCCGGCATGACCTCGGCGCCACGCGCGATCGCGGCGCGCATGTCGGGCAACTGCAAGAGGATGAGGCCATCCTCGGTGAGCACCTCCTCGATCGCGGCGATGTCGGCCCCGTTGGTGCTCACCACCAGCACGCGACCGCCGGTGATCTGACGGTGGTTGAGCGCCGAGGCCTCGTCGACCGCCGGCGCGGTGGAGCTGCCCTCCAGCTGGAGCTCGAGCCCTTCCCGCGCCGCGAGCACTTCGAGCCCCCCGCGCGCCGCCGCCCGAGCGCGCGCCGAGGACTCCATACGCTCCAGCGTCGCGTCGTCGTGCGTCGGGTCGTGGTGGAAGAGCACGAGGCGGCGCACGGCAGCGGCGAGACTCACGTCCACCGCGTAGTCGATCGAGGCGTGACCCCAGCCGATCTTGCCGCGGTACTCCTCCTCCGTGTATTGCGCGTCGTGGATGACGAGGTCGGCGCCGCGCATGAACGCGATGTGGCGCTCGTCGCCGGGATGCTGCGAGACGCGCCCGGTCGGACTCCAGAAGGGCTCGTGGTCGGTCACGTACGCGAGCGTGGCGCCGCCGCTCGACATGCGGTAGCCGATCGTGGGCGCCGTGTGGTTCAGGTATTGCGTCTCGACCAGCACGTCGCCGACCCGGAAGAAGCCTTCGTCGAGCTCGGTGTAGTGAATGCGGCTCCGCAGCTCGCGGAGCTTCACCGGGAAGTACGAGTGTTCCATCTGCCCCGCCATCGCCTCCTCGAGACTCCGCTGGAAGCCGAGCGGGGCGTAGATGTTCAGCTCGGCGCCGGGAAGGAAGGCCGGGACGAAGAACGGGAAGCCCTGGATGTGGTCCCAGTGGGTGTGGCCGATGAAGAGGTGGAGTCGGATGGGCTGCGGCATCGTCCGCGCCAGGTGGAGGCCGAGCTCGCGCGCGCCCGTGCCGCAATCCAGCACGATCAGCGTGCCGTCGGCGGCTCGGACCTCGACGCAGGACGTGTTGCCCCCGTACGTGGTCGTGTTCGGTCCGGGCGAGGCGATGGACCCACGGGTGCCCCAGAAGCGCACCAGCATGGCCGACATTCTTACACATGGCCGAACCGGGAAGCCAGCCGTTATCGGTGCGCGCCCCGCGGCGTCGACACGCGATTCCGGAATCGGATGCTAGAATGCGACGCGATGACGCTCCCACTCATTCCCGCCGCCGTCGTCGGCTCCCACGGAAAGCCCGGCTGGTGGTTCGCCGCCGTCCGCGCCTATGAGCGCGGTGAGTTCGGCCCCGGCGACATGGACGAGATGTTCGACGACGCCGCCGACACCGCGATCCGTGACATGGAGCGGGCCGGCATCGACGTCATCACCGACGGCGAGGTCCGGCGCCTCGACGGCTACGTGGACTCCTACTACGCGATCATCAAGGGCATCGAGCCCCTGCCCGTCCGCCGCAAGGCGGGGCCGTGGGGCTACGACCAGCAGACCAGGTACGAAGCCGTCGGCCGGATCGAACCGCCGCCGGAGGGGCTCGGCATCGTCAAGGAGTTCGAGTACCTCAAGACGCACACGACGAAGCGCACCAAGGCGACGTGCGCGGGGCCGCTCACGTTCGGCTCGCGCATCCATCCGGGAAAGCTCTACACGGGCGTCGTGGCCGTCGCGGAACGATTCGCCGAGGTGATCAACGAGGAGCTCCGCGGGCTCGTGAAAGCGGGTGCGGAGTGGCTCCAGATCGACGAGCCGGCGCGGGGCAACGTCTCGGGCGAGGAGATGGCACGGCTCTTCAACATGGCCACGGCCGGCATCAAGGTGAAGCTCGGGTACCACATCTGCTTCGGCAACCGCTTCGGGCGCTCACGCTTCCAGCGGACGTACGAGCCCTACTTCCCCGGGATCCTCAAGGCGCGCGCCGACCAGTTCGTGCTCGAATTCACGAGCCGCGAGATGAGCGAGCTCGACCTCTGGGAGAAGTACGGCCGGGGGCGCGAGTTGGGCGCGGGCGTCGTGGATGTGAAGGGCTTCGCCCAGGACACGGCCGAGGACGTGGCCGGGCGCATCCGGAAGGTGCTCCAGGTCTGCCAGGCCGAGCAGCTCACCGTGAACCCCGACTGCGGCTTCGGCTGGTCGCCCCGTTACATGTGCAACCAGAAGCTCACGGCGCTGGCGGCCGGCGCCGCGCTCGTCCGCGCCGAGCTTTCAGGCCAGCGCAGGCGTGGCTGAGCCCAACGCGATCCCCGGCTGCTGGCTTTGTTGCGAATGACCGAACGAGGGTGTTAGTCTCGCTCATGAACGCCGCGACGCGGGCCGGCAGGTTACCGTCGACCTCCCAGCCGCGGACGTTTGGTAGACGGGACGCGCCCTACGGGGCAGACGAGGGCCGATATGGACGCGACAGTGGCTGCTGAAGCTCGTGAGCGAGTGACCAAGTGGATCGAGGAGACCCGGCAGCTCTTCGCCCTCCTGCCCGAGCTGCTCGCGACCGACTCGCACGCCAGCGAGCAGGTGAAGGAACAGACCAGGCTTGCGGAGAAAGAGATCGAGAAGCTCCGCAAGGAAATCGAGGACCTCAAGAAGGAGAACCACGTGCTGCGCGGCGAGAAGGACGAGATCGCGCAGGCGATGGGCCAGATCGCCCAGAAGTTCGGCCTGGCCCCGCGGAAGAGCCCCTTCGAGCGCACCCCCGGCGGCGGCGAGCACGCCAGGCCCGGCGAGCAGTCGAAAGCGGGCGACCAGCCCAGGGTGGCCGATCCCCCGAAGTTCTGAGCGCTAGACCCGGGCCGACTTGAAGGTCGCCGCGGGGGCCTTCCCGGCTTCCTTCCTCAAGGAGAGCGTCAGCTCGTACTTCTTCTCGGCGCTCGGGTCCGTGTTGAAGACGGCGACCCAGAGCGTCGCGTAGTCCCTTCCGAGCCCCGGCAGCGACGTGCCCTCCGGCGGCAGGCGCAGCAGCTCCGACTTGAGGTCCGCGCGGCCCGCGGGCGGCATCGTGAGAAGCCACGCGCGGTCGGAGTCGGCCCGGTTCTCCGTCAGCTTCACGTCGATCGAGCGCGGCTCCTTGAGGTCCGCGGCGACCGCGAAGAAGCGCGTCGTCAGCGGCGGCAGCACCAGCGGGAACCGGTGGTCGGTGAACCGCTGCCTGTCCTGCGTGAGGCGCTGCGAGTTGTGCTCGGGGTCGCCCAGGCGCGCGCTCGGATGGGTGAACACGCGCGTCTCGAGAGTGGATTCCAGAATCCGCGCCGTCGTCCACACGCCGGGATCCGGCACCGCCGCCACCAGCACGCTCTTGACGAACTCGGGATAGAGCTCGGGGAGACGCCCTTCATTGATCAGGAAGCTGTAGAGGTGCGCGCCCACCGACTTTCCCGGCCCCGGCGTGAAGCCCTTGAGGCTGTTGAGTGCCCTGGCGACGAACCCAGCGTTCTGGCGCTCCACGTGCTCGAGCAGGATCGAGTAGCCGTACGAGAGCAGGCCCTCCTCGTAGTCGGTGCTCTTCTGGACCGGTACGCTCAAGAGATAGGAGTACTTCGAGATCTCCTGCTTGACCGCGTCGCCGAAGGCGAGCGTGCTCTTCCAGCTCGTCCAGCGGGCCCACGCCGAAACCCACCACTGCGCGGCCTCGTCCTGCACGGCCTGCTCCACGGCCTGCGCCGCACCGGCTTCCTCTTCGGCGGGCGCCGCCGGAGCCGACGCAACGACCGGCGCGGGGGCGGGCGGCGGAGGTGCAGGCGCGGCGAGGGGCGCTGCCGGCGGGACCAGAACGGAGCGCACCGCTTCCTCGAGCGTACTCGGCAGCTGGGGACTCGGCGGCGGAGGACTCGGGGGCGGGGGACTCGGGCGCGGCGCGGCCGGCGCCACGGCGCCGGCGATCGAGAGCTTGCCGCGCGTCGCCGCGACGGCGAGCGGCCGGCCGAAGGACTGGGCCACGCTGTCTTCGAGCGTGGCGAAGCGCTCGTCGTCGAGCCGCTCGCGCCCCTCGATCAGCGTGAGCAGCGCCGCGAAGGCCGGCGAGGTCTCGAGCATGGGCGCGCTGGCGGTCTCGAAGGCCTTCGGGTCCAGCACCGCCTGGCGCAGCTCCTTCGCCTTCGCCTGGCACTGGACGAGCGAGGGAAAACCCGGGTCGTCGGCGTGGGAGATCGCCAGCACGCGGTCGAGCACCGCGAGCGCGCGCCGGCGAATCTCGGCCGTCGCCGCGTGCCGCTCCTCCGCCCCGATGGCCTCGGCGACCGCCCGCACCACGGGCTCGAGCGCCTTGAGGCTGCCCACCTGCGCCATCGACGGCGCGGCGACCGACAGGGAGGCGGCCGCGTCGAGCACGGTCGAGCGGAGGTCGACGAACTCGCCCCGGGCCGCCGCGACCTCCTCGAGCAGCGACTCGGCGGGCAGAGTGCCGGACACCCGGAGCTCCTGGGCCGCCTGGGCGAGCTTCGTCGCGAGGCCGGCGAACCGTTCTGTCAGCGTCGCGAGGTGCTTGGCGAACTCGCTCGCGCTTATCGTCATCGGGTGCAGGCCGATTCTAGGCGGGCCGCCAGAATGTGTCAAACCCGCCCGTCGGACGCGACCGGGCTACTCGGAGGTGACGCGGAGGACTTCCTCGACGGTGGTCTGGCCCTGGAGGACCTTCAAGAGCCCGGCCTCGCGGAGCGTTTTCATGCCCTGCTTGGACGCCACGTCCTGGATCTCACTGGCGAAGGTGTTGTCGAGGATCAGGCTCCGGATCTCCTGGGTGATCGGCAGCACCTCGTAGAGGGCGGTCCGGCCCTTCATCCCGGTGAAATGGCAGGTCGCGCAGCCCTTGCCCTTGTAGAGCGTGCACCGCTTGAGGCCGAGCGGGGCGTGGCCGTACTGGAGCAGACTCTCCTCGGCCACCTCAAAGGGCTCCCGGCACTCCTGGCACACCTTGCGGGCCAGCCGCTGCGCGACCACCAGGCGGAGCGAGGACGAGACGAGGAAGGGCGGGATGCCCATGTCCGCAAGCCGGGCGATGGTCTGGGCGGCGCTATTCGTGTGGAGCGTGCTGAGCACCAGATGACCGGTCAGCGCGGCCCGAACCGCGATCTGCGCCGTCTCCTGGTCGCGCATCTCGCCGACGAGGATCACGTCCGGGTCGTGACGCATAAAGGAGCGCAGGGCCGCCGCGAAGCTCCGCCCGATCTCCTCGTTCACCTGGACCTGGGTCACGCCGGGAAGGTCGTACTCCACCGGATCCTCGACGGTCAGGATATTGCGGTCGCGCGAGTTGACCGCGTGCAGGGCCGAGTAGAGCGTCGTGGTCTTGCCCGCGCCCGTCGGCCCCGTGATGAGAATCATCCCGTGCGGGCTCCGGATCGCCTTCTCGAACTCCACGAGGCTGTCGGCCTCGAAGCCGAGATGGGTCATATCGACCCGGAGCGCCTGCTTGTCGAGGAGCCGGAGCGTGACGCTCTCGCCGAAGAGGGAGGGCAGGATCGAGACGCGGAAGTCCACCTCGCGCCCGCTCTGGCGGAGCTTGATCCTCCCGTCCTGGGGCAGCCGCCGCTCGGCGATGTCGCAGTTCGACATGATTTTGATGCGCGACACGACTGCGGGCTCGACGCGCTTGGGCGGCGTCATCACCTCGTGGAGCAGGCCGTCCACGCGGAACCTGACGCGGAAACTGCTCTCGCCGGGGTCCATGTGGATGTCGGAGGCGCCGCGGCGGACCGCGTCGAGCAGGATCGAGTTCACGAGCCGGACGACCGGGACCTGGTCCGCCGAGGACCGCAGCTCGTTGAGGTCGACCTGGGGGCTGGTCTCCTGGCCCTCGATCAGCTCGAGATCGGTCGCCTCC
Organism: Candidatus Rokuibacteriota bacterium; assembly: GCA_016179925.1. Classification (GTDB taxonomy): domain Bacteria; phylum Methylomirabilota; class Methylomirabilia; order Rokubacteriales; family CSP1-6; genus JACPCG01. Next base: position 11,194 of record JACPCG010000017.1, read on the forward strand.
ACCTCGGAGAGCACGTCCGCCATCGTCGCTGGCGCGGCCTCGTAGTAGGACGCGATCGCATCGCGAATCGCGGACGGCGACGCGATCGCCGGCACCACCTTGAGGCCCGTCATGAAGGCGACGTCGTCGAGCGCCGAGAGGTTGGTCGGATCGGCGACCGCCAGCGTGACCGAGCCGATCGTGCGGCCGATCGGCAGGACGCCGTACTTGCACGCGATCCGCGCCGGGATCAGCTTGATGATCTCGGCCGCGATCTTCTCGGGGAACGTGACCTCGGGAATGCCGTACTGGCGCGACAGGAAATGAACCAGTTGCTCTTCGGTGATCAGGCCCAGGCGGACGAGGATCTCGCCGAGCTTCTCGTTCGTCTTTTTCTGTTCGGCGAGCGCCTGGTCGAACTGCTCCTGCGTGACGAGGCCCTCGGCGAGGATGAGGTCGCCGAACCGCCGACCGACCGCGGTCTGGGCCGACGGCTTCGTGGCCGCCGACACGGCGGCCTTGGCTTCTTGGCCGTCGCCGCGTCCCCCCTCGAACAGGCGCGTGAGTTCCAGTCGTCGTGATTCAATGGTCATGGTCGACGCTCGCATGAAAGAACGCAAGTCGAATGCCAGCCCCAGCACGCCAGGGAGTGCAGCGTAACTACCTGGAAAACAGTGCCTCAGATGGGGGTGACGAATCTCGGTGGACCCGTCCGGTTGGCCAGTTTCGAGACAGGGTGGCCAGTTTCCTTTCTGCTAGACTCCTCGTCGTGGCCCTCCCCCTCGAAGGCGTCGTCGTCGCGCACCAGAACGTCGCCGGCCCGTTCTGCGCCGAGATCCTCGGCGACGTGCGCGCCGAGCTGGTCAAGGTCGAGCGGCCGGGGCGGGACGACGCGCGCGCGTGGGCCCCGCCCTTCTGGGGCGACGAGGCGCGGCAAGTGACGCCGTGACCGCCTACCGCCACCTGCTCGTCACCCGCTCCGACGACGGCGACATCGTGACCGTCACGCTGAACCGCCCCGAGCAGATGAACGCCATGAACACCGCCATGGGCGAGGACCTCCTCGCCTGCTTCGAGGGCTTGTCGCGCGATCCCCTCGTCCGCGCCGTCGTCTTCACGGGCGCCGGCGACAAGGCGTTCTGCGCCGGCGGCGACCTGAAGGAACGCAACGAGATGACCGACGAGACGTGGCGCGCCCAGCACGTCATCTTCGAGCGGGGCGCGTTCAGCCTCCTCCGCTGTCCGGACTTCATCGTCGCAAGCGAGACGGCGGTCTTCGGCGTGCCCGAGACGACCCTCGGGATCTTCCCGGGCATCGGCGGCACGCAGCTCCTGCCCCGCATCCTCGGCGCGCCGCTCGCGAAGGAGCTGATCTTCACGGGGCGCCGCATGAAGGCCGACGAGGCGAAGGCGGCGGGCCTGATCAACCACCTGGTGCCGGCGGGCCGGGCGCGCGGGAAGGCGCTCGAGATCGCCGCGACGATCGCGAAGAACGGGCCGATCGCGGTCCGCCAGGCGAAGAAGGCGATCGCCTACGGCCTCGAGACGGACCTCGACACCGCGATGATCCTCGCCATCGAGGCGTACAATGCGACCGTTGTGACGGAAGACCGGCTCGAAGGCGTCCGGGCCTTCAACGAAAAGCGCAAACCCCAGTTCAAAGGGAAATAAGGCCATGGCCTCGATCAGCCTCACGCTCACCGACGAACAGCGCGCCCTCAGGGCGGGCGTGCTCGAGATCTGCCGGCGGTATCCCGGCGAGTACTGGCGCGAGCTCGACGCCAAGCGCGAGTATCCCGAGAAGTTCGTCACCGAGCTCACCCAGGCGGGCTACCTCGCCGCCCTGATCCCCCAGGAGTACGGCGGCGCCGGGCTCGGCATCGTCGAGGGCGGCCTGATCCTCGAGACGATCAACGCCTCCGGCGGCAACGCGGCCGCGTGCCACGCCCAGATGTACATCATGGGCACGGTGCTCCGGCACGGCTCCGAGGCGCAGAAGCGGACGTACCTGCCGAAGATCGCGACGGGCGAGCTGCGCCTGCAGGCCTTCGGCGTGACCGAGCCGAACTCGGGCTCGGACACGACGAAGCTCCAGACGACGGCGGTGCGCCGGGGCGACCGTTACGTGGTCAACGGCCAGAAGATGTTCATCTCGCGCGTGCTCCAGTCCGACCTGATGCTCCTGCTCGCGCGGACGACGCCCGTGGACCAGGTGAAGCGGAAGACCGACGGGCTTTCCGCCTTCCTCATCGACATCCGCGGCCTCAAGGGGCTCGAGGTCCGGCCGCTGCGGATGATGATGAACCATTCCACGAACGCGCTCTTCTTCGACAACATGGAGATCCCGGCCGCGAGCCTCATCGGCGAGGAGGGCAAGGGCTTCGCCTACATCCTCGACGGCATGAACGCCGAGCGCATCCTGGTGGCCTCCGACTCCCTGGGCGACGCGCGCTGGTTCATCGAGAAGGCGGTCGCCTACTCGAACCAGCGCGTGATCTTCGGCCGGCCGATCGGCGCCAACCAGGGCGTGCAGTTCGCGATCGCCAAGGCCCACATCGCCATCGAGGCGGCGCAGCTCGTGCGGGACAAGGCCGCGGCGCTCTTCGATGCGGGCCAGCCGTGCGGCGCCGAGGCGAACATGGCGAAGTACCTCGGCGCCGAGGCGGCGTGGGAGGCGGGCAACGCCTGCATCGACTGCCACGGCGGCTACGGCTACGCCGAGGAGTACGACGTCGAGCGGAAGTTCCGCGAGTGCCGGCTCTACAAGACGGCGCCGATCAACAACAACCTCATCCTCGCCTACGTCGGCGAGCACGTGCTCGGGCTGCCGCGCTCGTACTGAGACGAGCCACGAGCCTTGCCCGGGCGGACCACGTCCTCCAATAGCGCGGTGGCGAAGAGCGGGGAAGCGATCGAAGTGGTCGACCTCGGCAAGCCCGTCGAGACCTCGACGCGGGTCCGGGAGACCGTCGGCCGCGCGCGCCCCGGCCAGGTCGTCAAGGCCGTCACGTCCACGCGGCGCGATCCCGTGTCCGACGGCGTTGCCGCGCGGATCCCGAGGCCGGCGTGACCAAGACGGCGAAGCGCATGCTCGCGCTGATGGACCGTGCGACGACGCTCTGGCACATCCCGGTCATCGGGCGGGCCAAGGGCCGAGTGCTCCGGCGGCTGATCGAGCGCCACGGCTGCACGCGCGGGCTCGAGATCGGGTCGCTCTTCGGTTACTCGGCGATCCTCATCGCCGGCGCCATGCCGCCGCGCGGGCGGTTCACCTGCATCGAGTCGAACGCCTATCTGGCGAAATTCGTGAAGAGCAACTGCGCGATCGCCGGGCTCGGCAAACGCGTGAAGGTCGTCGGCGGCGAAGCGCTCCGGGTCGTCCCGCTCCTGCCCGGGCGCTTCGACTTCGTCCTCATCGACGCCAGGAAGGAGGACTACCTCGACTATCTCCGGCAGCTCGAGCCGAAGCTCGTGCCCGGCGCGGTCGTCGCCGCCGACAACACCGGGATCTACCGCCGCGACGTCACCCCGTACCTCGAGTACGTGCGCGACCCGCACGGACGCTACGACTCGAAGGAGCACGTCTTCGGCGACGACGCGATGGAGGTCTCCGTCCTCCGGCGGTAAGCTGGGCCCATGAGGCGCGCGGCGTACGTCAACCCCGGGCGCGATCTCGGCGCTGCGGTCGCCCTCGCGCGTCGCGCGGAGGCGCTCGGCTACGAGAGCGTCTGGGTCACGCACGGCCTCGGGCGCGACTCGTTCCTCGTGCTCGCCGCCTACGGCGCGGCCACGGCCAGGCTCCGCCTCGGCAACGGCGTCGTGCCGATCTACCCGCGCCACCCCGTCGCGATGGCCCAGGCGGCGCTCACGCTCTCCGAGCTGACTGGCGGGCGCTTCACCCTCGGCGTCGGCGTGAGCCACCGCGAGTCGATGGAGGCGATGCTCGGCCTGGCCCTCACGGAGCCGCTCGCCGTCATGCGCGAGTACGTCGCCGTCCTGCGGGGCGCGCTGGGCGCGGGCGCGGCCTTCGAGGGCCGGCACTTCAAGGTCCGCTGGAGCCTGGCGCTCCCCGAACGCCCGGCGGCGCCGCCGGTCTATCTCGCCGCGCTCTCGCGGAAGATGCTCGAGCTCGCCGGCGAGATCGCCGACGGCGCGATCCTCTGGCTCTGCCCGCCGACCTACGTGCGGGATGTTGCGTTGCCCGCGCTCGAGCGCGGGCGGAAGCGCGCGGGCAGGACGCTCGACGGCTTCGAGATCGTCGCCGCGGTTCCGCTCGCCGTGACCGATGACCCGAAGGCGGCGCGGGCCGCATTCAGCGGCGAGCTCGCCCGCTACCTCGTCCTGCCCTTCTACCGCGCGATGCTGGAGGCCGGCGGCCTCGGCGAGGGCGTGCGCGCGTTCGACCGGGACGGCACGGTCCCCGAGTCCTTCGCCGGCGCCCTCGGCGCCATCGGCGACGGCGCGGCCGCGCGCGCCTACGTCGCGGCGTATCGCCAGGCGGGAGTCACGCTGCCGGCGATCCGGCCGATCACGTTCCCGGACGCGCCGTGGTACGCGCGCACCCTCGAGGAGGCGTCGACCTGGTGACGCGGCGCGCGCTGATCCTCGTCGCCGTTCTGCTCGCCGGCTGCGCCGGCGGCCGCCAGGACGCGGCGCGGGCGCTGCCCGCGGACCGGAGCGCGGCGGTCCTTTACGTCGCCCTCGGCGACAGCACGGTCGAAGGCGTCGGCGCGACGAGCCCGGACCGGAACTACGTGAGCCGACTCCACGGGCGCCTGCGGACCGTGTATCCCAACGCGCGCGCGGCCAACCTCGGCGTGGGCGGCTCGACCTCGGCCGACGTGCTCCTGCGCCAGCTCGACCGCGCGATCCAGCTCCGGCCGCACCTCGTGACGCTCTCGATCGGACCGAACGACATCACCACGCGCGTGCGGGTCGAGACCTACGAGAAGAACGTGGACACGATCCTCGGGCGGCTCGTGCGCGAGACCACGGCCGTCCTCGTCGTCAACCTCATCCCCGACCTCGCCGTGACCCCGCGCTTCGTCCGGAGCCCCGAGAAGGACGCCGTCGGCCGACTGACGGTCGCGTTCAACGAGGCGCTGGGGCGTGCGGGGCGCGCCTACGGGGCGGAGCTGGTGGACCTCTACGTCGCGAGCCGGCGCGAGGTTCCACTCCGGCCCGAGCTCGTGTGGTCGGACGGCTACCATCCGTCGGACGCGGGCTATGCGCGCTGGGCGGAGTTAGTATGGAGGGGGGTGGAGGCCCGGATTCAATGAGCACGCTCGTGGCGTTCGCGGCCCTGCTCGTCCTGGCGCTCGCCGGCGGCGACCCCGCCGAGGCGGGCGGCACGAAGATCATCATCCGCTTCGGCGCGCCCTTGCCTCATCACGCGCACGCGCATCCGCCGCGCGTCCTCGGCCCGAAAGGTCCGGCCCACATCGTCCCGAGGAGCCCGTTCTACGCCTCCTTCCCGTACGTCGTCCGGCCGCAGCGCTGTCTCGTCCCGGGTTACTGGGCGTACGCGTGGGTCCCGCAGAGCTCTTCCCACAACGTGTGGGTGGACGGCCAGTACTCGTCCGACGCGCTCTGGGTCGCGGGCCACTGGGAGCCGCGCGTCTACACCTCGGGCTACTACCAGCCCTACTGGGTTCCGGAGCGCTGGACCTACTGCTAACCGCCGCTCCGCCGTCGCGACGGAGATCGTCGTGATACAAGTGTAGGCCCATGCGGGCCTACGTCCTCTCGCGCCTGGCGCAGACCGCCCTCGTCGTCTTCCTCTCGCTCACGGCGGTCTTCGCGATGGTCCGCCTCTCGGGCGACCCCGTGCTCCTCTTCATGCCGATGGACATCCAGGCGAAGGACGTGAACGAGTTCCGCGCGCGCCTGGGCTTCAACGACCCGCTCGCCGTCCAGTACGCGCGGTTCGTCGGCGGCGCCGTCCGCGGCGACTTCGGCGAGTCGCTCCGCTACCAGCGCGACGCGCTGGGCCTGGTGCTCGAGCGCCTCCCCGCGACCTTCCTCCTGGCGGGGACCGCGCTGCTCCTCACCCTGTTCGTCGCCGTCCCGCTCGGCATCGTGTCGGCGGTCCGGCGCAACACGCTGCTGGACCACGTCGGCACGGTCGCCACCGTCCTCGGCCAGGCGACCCCCGGCTTCTGGCTCGGCCTCATGCTGATCTACCTCTTCTCGGTCCAGCTCCGCTGGCTGCCCACCGGCGGCACCGGCACCGTGGCGCACCTGATCATGCCGTCCGTCGTGCTCGCCGCGTTCTTCTCCGCTCGCATCGCGCGGCTCACGCGCTCGGCGGTGCTCGAGGTGCTGGGCGAGGAGTACATCCTCACCGCGCGCGCCAAGGGGCTCGGCGAGGGGCGCGTCATCGGCAAGCACACGCTCCGGAACTCCGCGATCCCGATCGTGACGCTCGCCGGCCTCGAGGCGGGGCAGATCCTCGGCGGCGCCGTGATCACGGAGACGATCTTCGCGTGGCCCGGGCTCGGACGGCTCACCGTCCAGGCGCTCCTCAACCGCGACTTCCCCGTCGTGCTCGCCGCCGTCTTCTTCATCTCGGTCATGTACACGCTGGTCAACCTCGTGGTGGACCTGCTCTACGGCTGGCTCGACCCGCGCATCCGCCTGCGATGAGCACCTTTCTCAGGCCACCCACGGCGGTTCCGGCCTCGCGGCCCCCCGCGCTCATGAAGAGTGTGCGAGAACGACGGCGCCACGCCGCGCCTGTCTCAGGCCCCCCTCGGACACACGCGGCCTCGCGGCCCCCGCTACAGTGAAAGATCTCAAGGCGTGGCTCGGGATCGGGCTCACCGCCGCGGCGATCGGCGCCGCGGTCCTGGCGCCGTGGCTCGTGCCCCACGACCCCATGCAGGCGGATTTCGTCCAGAGCCTCAGGCCGCCGGGCTCGCCCGGCCATCTCCTCGGCACCGACCAGCTCGGGCGCGACCTCCTCGCCCGCGTCCTCTACGGCGCGCGCCTGGCGCTCTTCATCGGGGTGTGCACCGTGCTGCTCACCGCGCTCTTCGGGGGCCTCCTGGGCCTCGTCGCGGGGTTCGTCGAGCGCTGGCCCTCGGCCGTGCTCATGCGCATCGCCGACGTCCAGCTCTCCTTCCCGTTCATCCTCCTCGCGATGACGATCAACGCGATCGTCGGGCTCGGACTCCAGAACATCATCCTCAGCCTTTCGGCGGCCGGATGGGTCGTGTATGCTCGCGTCGTGCGCGGTGAGGTGCTGTCCGTGAAGCAGCGCGACTACGTCCAGGCCGCCGCGGCCCTCGGCATGAGCCGGAGCCGGCTGCTCTTCCGCCACGTGCTGCCCAACGTCGCGCCGTCCATCATCGTGGTCGCGAGCCTCCAGTTCTCGTCGTTCATCGTGGCGGAGGCGGCCATCAGCTTTCTCGGGTTCGGGATCCAACCTCCAACACCGGCCTGGGGAAGCATGCTGTCCGAAAGCCGTGATTTTCTCTACGTCGCCTGGTGGCTGGCCGCATTCCCGGGCGCGGCGCTCGCGCTCACGGCGCTCGGCGTCAACCTGCTGGGCGACTGGCTCCGCGACACCCTCGACCCCAAACTCCGCGTGTAGGGCTCGCCGCAGTGTCGCGCAACGAACGCGAGGTGGTTACCGTCGTGCCCATAGGAGGCTGTCATGCGCCCTAGCCGCTCGGCCCTCGTCGGGTCCCTGCTCGCCGTCTCCCTCCTCGCCGGCCCGGTGGCCGCGCCGCCGGTCCAGGCCCAGGACCGCGCCCGCACGAAGGAGGTCGTGATCGGCCTCGGCGCCGAGCCGCGCACGATGCTGGCCGTCACGATCGTGGACTGGACGACCAACAACATGCTCGAGCACATCTACGACCGGCTGCTCGACCGAGACCCCAAGACCTTCAAGCCGAAGCCGATGCTGGCGGAGAGCTGGCGCATCGTGAACGACACGACGTGGGAGTTCAAGCTCCGCAAAGGCGTCAAGTTCCACAACGGCGAGCCCTTCACCGCCCGGTCGGTCAAGGCCACGATCGACCACGCCCTCGATCCGGCCAGCAAGAGCCACTTCGCCGCGGCGGCCTACTGGGGCCTCGTCAAGGAGGTGCAGGTCGTCGACGACCACACGGTGCGGTTCCTCACGAAGCAGCCGTGGCCGAACCTGATCGACAGCGCATCCCTGACCAACGCGCTCATGATGCCGGCCAAGGCGCTGAAGGACCTGGGGCCGGCGAAGCTCAACGAGAAGCCGATCGGCACCGGGCCCTTCAGGTTCGTCGAGTGGAAGCGCGACGAGCGGCTGGTGCTCGAGCGCAACACGGACTACTGGCAGGGCCCGGCGGACGTGAGCCGGGTCACCTTCCGGTTCATCCCCGAGTTCAGCTCGCGCATGGCCGCCCTGCTCTCGGGCGAGATCGACATCATGAAGGACGTGCCGCCCCACGCCGTCGAGGCCGTCGAGCGCTCGGGCCGCGCGCGGCTCCGCGCCACGGTGTCCTCGCGCATCAACTATCTCGCGCTGGTGAACCTCAAGCCCGGCCCGATGCAGGACGCGCGCGTGCGGCGGGCCATGAACCACGCCGTCGACGTGGAGGAGCTGATCAAGCAGGTGCTGAAGGGGCGCGCCACGCGCATGTGCGGCCCGCTGGCGCCCACCAACGTCGACTACGCGCCGGCGGAGTGCTACAAGCACGACCCGGCACGCGCCCAGGCGCTCTTCAAGGAGGCCGGGATCGACCCGACGAAGCTCTCGCTGACGCTCGACACGCCCTCGGGGCGCTACCCGCTCGACAAGGACGTGTCGCTCGCCATCGCCGCGCAGCTCCAGCGCCTCGGCATCAAGGTCAACGTCGTCGTCAACGAGTGGGGCACGCACCTCGACAAGATCAAGAACCGGAACACGGGCGACATGTTCTTCCTCGGCTGGGGGCCCGCCCTGCACGGCCAGGGCACGATCCAGCCGCTCTTCCTGCACGACCAGACCTACTCGTCCTACGGCAACAACCCGGTCCTCAACGAGCGGATCGCCCGCGCCTCCACGCTCCTCGATCCCAGGGCGCGCGCCGAGGCCTACGCGGAGCTGCAGCGGCTGGTCCGCGACGAGGCGCCGTGGGTGTTCCTCTGGCAGCAGCACGACCTCTACGGCGTCGCCGGCCACGTCGAGTGGACGCCGCGCGCCGACGAGAAGGTCTGGATGTACGAGGCGAGGGTGGCGGCGCGGTGAGCCTGACCGTCTTCACCAACGCGTTCTTGATCGACTGCACCGGCGCGGATCCCGTGGAGGGCGCCGCGGTCGTCGTCGAGGACGACCGCGTCAAGGATGTGCTGCCCGCCGGCAGAGTCGGCCCGCTGCCGGGCCCCGTCACCACGCTCGATGTGAAGGGCGCGACGCTCATGCCCGGGCTCACCGACGCCCACGTCCACATCGTGGCCGTCGAGGGCAACATCACCGACCAGCACCGGCTTCTCCCGCCGAGCCTGCTGGCGGCCAAGGCGCTTCGACGAGCGGAAGAATGCCTGCTCCAAGGCTTCACGACGGTGCGCGACGCCGGCGGCGCCGATTACGGCTTCCGCGAGGCGATCGACGAGGGGCTCTACCCGGGACCGCGGATGCTCGTCTCGGGCAACTACCTCTCCCAGACGGGCGGCCACGGCGACAAGCGGCGGCGCGCGGAGTGGGTCTCCCCGATCGACTGCTGCATCGGCATGATCGGCTCGATCGCCGACGGTGAGGCCGAGGTGCGCAAGGCCGCGCGCGAGCAGATCCGCCGCGACGTGGACCAGATCAAGATCATGGCCTCGGGCGGCGCCATGTCGCCCTCCGACGAGCTCGACACGACGCAGTACACCGTCGCCGAGATGCGCGCGGCCGTCGAGGAGGCCCACGCCGTCGGGAAGTACGTCCTGGCCCACGCCTATTCGGACACCGCCGTGCGCAACGCGATCGCCGCGGGGGTGCGCTCGATCGAGCACGGCAACCTGATCCGCGAGGCGGCGGCGACGGCGATCAAGGACGCCGGCGCCTTCCTCGTCCCGACGATGATCACCTACGAGGCGATCTACCGCGAGGGCAAGCGCTACGGCATCGGCGACCACCAGATCCAGAAGATCGACCTGGCGCGCCAGCAGTCGGTCCAGGGCCTCACGTACGCGTACAGGGCGGGCTGTAAGATCGGCTCGGGCTCGGATCTTCTCGGCGACATGATGGTCCAGCGCGCCGTCGAGTTCGAGCTGAAGGGCCAGGTCATGAAGCCGATGGAGGTGCTGCTGTCGGCGACGACGGTGAACGCCGAGCTGTTCCGCATGGCGGACAAGATCGGCACCGTCGAGCCCGGCAAGTACGCGGACCTGATCGTCGTCGCCGGGAACCCGCTCAGGAACCTGCGCGTCTTCCAGGTCCAGGACAACCTGAAGCTGATCATGAAGGGCGGGCGCCTGTACAAGCAGGCGTTGTAGCGCAGGAACGGCGGCGGCGAGCGGGAGCCGGGACCGAGCAGCTCGCTCGCAATCACGATCCCGATGGTAGACTCACCTCTCATGACACTGGACCTGCGCCTGGCCCCCATGGCCGCCGTCACCAACGCGCCCTTCAGGCTCGTCGCGCGCGAGCGCGGCGCGGGGCTCCTGACCAGCGAGGAGATCGACGCGCGCGCGCTCGTCGAGGGCAACGCCCGCACACGGGAGCTCGCGAGCCATCGGCCCGCGGAGCACCCCATCGCGATGCAGCTCTTGGGGGCCGATCCCGACGTGCTCGCCGAGGCGGCGCGGCGGCTCGAGGCCGAGGGCGCCGACGCGATCGACCTCAACATGGGCTGCCCCGTGGCCAAGATCGTCGCCAAGGGCCAGGGCGCCGCGCTCATGCGCGACCCCCTCGCCGCGGGCCGCGTCTTTCGCACGATGCGCAACGCGATCGCCGTCTCCCTCACGATCAAGATCCGCGGCGGCTGGGACGCGCGCACCCTGAACGCGGTCGAGATCGCGCGCATCGCCGAGCGCGAGGGCGTGAACGCGATCACCATCCATCCGCGCACGCGCTCCCAGCAGTTCAGCGGCCTGGCGCCGTGGGAGATCATCGCGGCCGTCGTGGACGCGGTCGGTGTCCCGGTGACCGGCAACGGCGACGTGCGCAGCCACGCCGACGCGCGGGCGATGGTCGCCGCCACCGGCTGCGCCGCGGTCATGGTCGGGCGCGGCGCCCTCGGCGCCCCGTGGATCTTCCGCGGCGACGACGTCTCGCGCGATGAGAAGACGCGGATCATCCGCCGCCACTGCGCGCTGATCGAGGAGCACTTCACGCCGCGGCTGGCCCTGGTCCAGCTCAAGAAGCACCTCGCCTGGTACTCCCGCGGGCTGCCTGGGGCCCCGCGCATGCGTGACGCGCTCTTCAGCGCCGAGAGTCCCGCCGCGGTCTACGACGTTTTCTGGAGGGTCTGGTGACGCACGGCTACTTCGAGGACTTCACGATCGGCGACCGCTTCACGAGCCCGGGGAGGACGCTCACCGACGCCCACTTCCTCTTCTTCGCGGGCCTGACGGGCGACGACCACCCGCTCCATTACGACGACGAGTACGCGAAGAAGACGCGCTTCGGCAAGCGCCTGGCCCACGGCCTGCTGCTGACGTCGCTGACCGCCGCGGGAGCTTCGACCCTTTCGCCGCTCATCGAGGACTCCATCGTGGCGTTCGTCGAGCAGACCACACGGTTCCGCGCCCCCGCGTTCGTCGGCGATACCCTGTACCCCGAGCACGAGGTCGTCGGCCTCGAGCGCAAGCGCTCGGCGGGGCTCCTCACGCTCCGGGTGGCGTTGAAGAACCAGCGCAGCGAGACGGTGCTCGAGGGCGAGCACAAATACCTCATCGCCTACCGGCCCGCCGCGTGAGGTTCGCGGCGCTCATGTTTATCTCTACACCGGCATGGAGGCCGTGCCGTTCGGAAAGAAGCTCTTCGCGCTTCCTGTGAGCGCCCTCTGGCGCCTGGCCACGCAGCCGCATCGCGCGTGATTTCGTCAGTTCGATTCCAGCGGTTCGCCGCGGTCATTTTCGACATGGACGGCGTGCTCGTGGACTCCGAGCCGGTGCACGTGGACGCCATGCGGCAGCTCCTCACGCCGTACGGCATCCCCTACACCGACGAAGAGAACGCGGAATTCTTCGGCTTCACCGACCCGGAAGTGTTCCGCGTGCTGCGGGTCCGCTACGGGCTCGAGCCCGACGACCAGGTGCTGACCCGACGCCGTACCGCCCTGCTCGTGCGGCTCACGCGCGAGCGCACGGTGCCCATGCCCGGCGTCCCCGACGTCCCGGAGACGCTTCACGGGCTCGGCTATCGGCTCGCGGTCGCGTCCTCCTCGGCGCTCGACGTGATCCACGCGACGGTGGATGTGCTGGGGATCGCCGCGCTCTTCGAGACGCTCGTCTCCGGCCTCGAGGTGGGCCGGGGCAAGCCCGCGCCCGACATCTTCGTCGAGACCGCGCGCCGGCTCGGGCTTCCGCCAGGCGCGTGCCTCGTCATCGAGGACTCGCGGAACGGCGTGCGCGCAGCGAAGGCGGCGGGGATGGCGTGCGCGGCGATCCCTTGCCCGGCGACGCGCCACGAGAGCTTCGCCGAGGCCGACTGGCGACTGGACGCGCTCCCCGAACTCCTCCCGATCCTGCGCTGAGCCCTCGGTGTCGCGCACCGGATACGTTGCGCCGGCCCGCCGCCCGCAGTATCGTAACCGCAACTCATGAAGACGGCCGCGCCGATGCCGCTGACCCGCCGGCTCTGGCGTCTGACCCGCGCGAGGTACGACCAGCTCGTGGAGAAAGGCGCCTTCGGCCCCGGCGACCGCGTGGAGCTGCTCGACGGGCTGCTTGTCGCGCGAGAGCCTCACGGGAGCCGCCACGCCGTCGCCGTTGATCTCGTCCGCGCTGCGCTCGAGCGCGCGTTCGGCAGCGCCTACTACGTACGGGAGGACAAACCCCTCGCGCTGGACGACGCCTCCGAGCCCGAGCCGGATGTCGTGGTCCTGCGAGGTCGTCCCTGCGACTACCGGGACGCGCACCCGTCCACACCGCTGCTCGTCGTCGAGGTTTCGGACAGCTCCCTCGCCGAGGACCGCCTCTGGAAGGGCGGTCTCTACGCCCGGGCCGGCGTCGCCGACTACTGGATCGTGAACCTTGTCGACGAGGTCCTCGAGGTCTACCGCGACCCGGCCCGCGCGCCCGCGCACCGCCACGGCTGGAAGTACGCGAGCGTGCGCCTGCTCAAGCGCGGCGCCTTCGTCCCGCCGCTCGCCGCGCCCCGCGCGCGCGTCCGCGTCGCCGACCTCCTGCCGTAGACGGCCCGCCAGACCTTCCCGATCAGTCCGACCGCCCGCGCGCGGCGATCTCCCAGACAGCCTCCACGCGGTCGCCGCGCACGGCGTAGATGCGGTCGTAGAGGTTGATCGTCGGGTCGCAGTGGGGCGGGAAGAATTCGATGCGCTCGCCGAGGCGCGGTGCGCGGGAGGGGTCGGTGACCGTGAGCCGGCCGTGCTCGTCGCCCGCGAAGCCGTACTCGACCCCCGGCCGCTCAACGGCCTCCGGCGGAAACGGCTTGTCGGTCGAGAACGCCTTGAGGCCCGCGTCCACCATCGCGCGGTCGCGCGTGGGGACGCTGACGACCGTCGCCACGACGGTCAGCGCCATCTCGAAGTCGGTGAGGAGCGCGCCCGACCGCCCGCCGATCCGCCGGTAGTCGAGGTCCATCACGCAGTAGGAGCCCGACTGGAGCTCGGTGAGGGCCGGCAGCTCGACGTCGATGTCGTGCGTTCCCGTGGAGCCGCCGGCGACGATCTCCACCGGAAGTCCCGCGCGCTCGCAGAGCGCCCGCGTCTCCATGAGGGGTGCCATCGCCGCGAGCGAGGCGTCGCGGCGCTTGTCCCAGCCGATGACGTGGGCGCAGTGGCCCGCATAGCCCTGGAGACCGCGGAAGCCGAGCGCCGACTGGGCGGCGACGGCCCGCGCGAGCGCCACCGCCGGCTCGCCGGGGGCGATGCCCGTCCGCCGGTTGCCGACGTCCACGTCCACCAGCACGTTGAGGACGACACCGTCGGCGGCGGCCTCGCGCCCGAGGACGGCGACGTTCTCCGCGTCGTCCACGACGACGAGCGTGTCGGGCGCCTCGGCCACGAGCCGCGTGAGCCGGCGGATGCCCGGGAGCGTCACGATCTCGGTCGTGATCAGGAGGCCCCGGATCCCGGCGCGCGCCATCACCTCCGCCTCGCCCAGCTTCGCGCAGGCGACACCGAGCGCGCCCGCGGCGACCTGACGCCGCGCGATCTCCGGGCACCGGTGGGTCTTCGCGTGCGGACGCAGGTTCTTGCCCGCGCGCTTCACGTGGGCGGCCATCCGCGCGAGATTTCGCTCGAACCGGTCGAGGTCGAGGAGCAGCGCCGGCGTCGGGATGTCGTCGCGTCGCATCGCGGAGCACGCTCACTCTAGCATGCTAGACTCGGCGCATGCCGGGCCGGCCTTATCTCCAAATCCCGGGCCCCACGCTCGTCCCCGAGCGGATCGTCCGCGCCATGTCGCAGCCGGTCATCGATCACCGCGGGCCGAAGTTCGCCGCGCTGGTCGAGGCGTGCCTCGAGGGGCTCAAGGGCGTCTTCCAGACGGCGCGCGGCCACATCGTCCTCTACCCGGGCTCGGGCACCGGCGCGTGGGAGGCCGCGATCGTCAACACGCTCTCGCCGGGTGACCGCGTGCTCGCGGTGGTGAACGGCCACTTCTCGACGGGCTTCGCCCGGACCGCGGAAGCGTACGGGATCGAGGTCGACAAGATCGAGGTGGACTACGGCGCGGGCGCCCCGGCCGGCGAGATCGAGCGGCGTCTTCGCGCGGACGGCGGGCACCAGCTCAGTGCCGTACTCGTCGTCCACAACGAGACGTCTACCGGAGTCACGTCCAACGTCGCCGCGGTCCGCACCGCGATGGATCGCGTCAAGCACCCGGCGCTCCTCCTCGTGGACACGGTGTCGTCCCTTGCGTCCATCGACTTCCGCCTGGACGAGTGGGGCGTGGACGTGGCGCTCACGGGACCGCAGAAGGGCCTGATGCTGCCGCCAGGCATGGCGATCCTCGCGATCAGCGAGAAGGCGCTCGGCGCCAGCGACAAGGCGCGCTGCCCTCGCGCCTACTGGGACTGGAAGCCGGTCATCGAGCGGAACCGGCGCGGCGAATACCCCTACACGCCGGCCACCGTGCTCCTCTTCGGCCTCGAAGAAGCGCTGAAGATGCTGAACGAGGAGGGGCTCCAGAACGTCTTCGCCCGCCACGCTCGCCTCGCGGAGGCCTGCCGCCGCGCCGTCCGCGCGCTGGGGCTCGAGATCCTCTGCCGCAACCCCGCGGAGCACTCCAACACGCTCACCGCGGTCGTCCTGCCGCCGGGCTTCGACTCCGACGAGCTGATCCGCCGCGCCTACCGCCGGCTCGAGCTCTCGCTCGGCGTGGGGCTCGGCGCCGTGAAGGGCAAGGTCTTCCGCATCGGCCACCTCGGGAGCCTCAACGAGCTGGACCTCCTCGGCGGGCTCGCGGGCGTGGAGATGATGCTGAAGGCGGTCGGCGTGCCGGTGAAGCTCGGCGCCGGCCTCGCCGCCGCCCAGGAGTTCCTGCTGACGAAGCCCTAGCGTCCCAGCGAGCGCAGGAGGTTGCGCTGCTGGATGCCGCTGTAGACGTCGTAGCCGAGGTCGGGGCGCCGAGAGGGTCGTCGGGCCTCTTCGCGCAGGAGCCGCTCGGCGCGGGCGAGGCTCTCGGCCTCAGCGGCGTCACGCTCGGCCTGGCGCACGACCGCCTCCGACGTCGGGTCGGGATGCACGATCACGCGCCCCGGCTTCGTGTCCACCGGCCGATCGCCGCGCCTGATCTCGAGGGGGACCGTCTTGGGCGGGCGCGGAGCTGCCTCCTGTGCCCCCGCGGCGAGCGGCAGGGTGGCGGCGAGCGGCAGGGCGACCAGCAGGAGGGCGACCGTCACAGCCTTCATGAGGAGA
The DNA here is from genome assembly GCA_016179925.1 of Candidatus Rokuibacteriota bacterium. GTDB lineage: Bacteria > Methylomirabilota > Methylomirabilia > Rokubacteriales > CSP1-6 > JACPCG01. The sequence goes on from JACPCG010000017.1 coordinate 27,165, forward strand.
GCGTACACCCCTCTTATGACACGCTCACCTCGTCGCCGAGTTCGTTCACGTCGCCGCGCCGGGGCGGGTAGTGCACGGCGAGCTCGCGGCCGACCTCCCCGATCGCGCCCAGGAGCGCGTCGCGAGCGGCGCCGGCGCGGAGCTTCTCGATCATGCGGTCGCGAACGCCGTCCCAGTGCTGGTCGCCGACGCGCGCGTGGATGCCTTCGTCGCCCACGACGGCGAGCTTCCGGTCGCTCACCGCGAGGTAGATCAGCACGCCGTTGCGGGCGGCGGTCGTGTGCATGCCGAGCCGAGCGAACACGTGGCGCGCCCGGGTGAGCGGGTCCGGCGTCCGGCGGAAGAGCCGGCGCGGCACGCGGCGCTCGAGATGCACGCGGATCTCCGCGGAGGTCCGCGACTCGGCCTCCTCGATCGCCTGAGCGATCGCGTCGAAGTCCGCCTCGCTCAGGAACTGCCGCGTCCACGCCGGCCGCTTCGCCATGCCCTACCAGCTCCCGCTCGCGCCGCCACCACCAGAGCTGCCGCCGCCCCCCGAGAACCCGCCCCCGCCCGACGAGCCGCCGCCCCCCGACCAGCCGCCGCCGGACCAGCCACTCCAGCCGCCGCTCGTCCGGTCCCAGCCGCGCCGGCCGGCGGTGAAGCCGTGACGCTGGCGCGACACTTCCCAGGCGAGACTGCCGACGATCAGGGCGAAGAGGGCGAGGAAGAGAATCAGGTAGAGCCGCGCGGAGTCCTCGCTCGCCTTCTGGGCGCGCCGCCAGGACTCGGCTTCCTTCCGCAGGCGCTCGGGATCGCCCTTCGGCGACGCGATCCGCGCGTACACCGCGTCCACCGCGGCCTCGAGCCCCGCCGCCCAGCGCCGCTCGCGGAAGCGCGGCGTGATCGCCTCGCGGATGATCCCGCCGGCGGCGGCGTCGGGGATGGCCGCCTCGAGCCCGTAGCCCACCTCGAGCCTGAGCTTCCGGTCGTTGACGAAGACCACGAGGAGCACGCCGTTGTCGAGGCCCTTCCGGCCGAGCCGCCACTGCTGGAAGAGCCGGTCGGCGACATCCTCCAGGCTCTCGCCCTCGAGCGCGCGGAAGATCGCGATCGCCATCTGCGCCCCCGTCGCGCGCTCGCGCTCGGCGAGGTTGGCCTCCAGCCGCTCGCGCTCGGCCCGCGCGAGCAGCCCGGCGTAATCGTTCACGCGCGCGGCGGGCGCGGGCGGGAGGACGAGGGCGACGGCGAGGACGGCCGCGAGCAGCAGCCTAGAACTTCACTTTGGGCGGGGTCGCCGCATCCGCCGTGGCCTCGAAGAAGGCCTTGGGCTGGAAGCCGGCGAATCCCGCGACGGCGGAGCCCGGGAAGAGGCGCACGCGCGTGTTGTAGTCGCGCACCGCCTCGTTGAACCGCCGCCGCTCCACCGCGATCCGGTTCTCCGTGCCCTCGAGCTGGGTCTGGAGCGCGAGGAAATTCTGGTTCGACTTGAGGTCGGGATACCGCTCGACGGTCACGAGAAGGCGACTCAGAGCGCCGGAAAGCTGGTTCTGAACCGCCTGGAAGCGCTCGAGCGCCCTGGGATCGTTGAGCGCCTGCGGGGTGAGCTGGATCGCCGTCGCACTCGCGCGCGCCTGCGTGACCTCTTCCAGCACGGTCCGCTCCTGCGCGGCGAACCCCTTCACGGTCTCGACGAGGTTCGGGACGAGGTCGGCGCGACGCTGGTAGACGTTCTGCACCTGCGCCCACTTCTCGTTGACGTTCTGCTCCTGGACGACGAGCTGGTTGTTGACGGCGATCGCCCAGGAGGCGAGCCCGCCGACGACCAGGACCACGACGATCAGGGCGACGAGGAGGCCACGCAGCATACGCGCGTTCGATTATATACTTGGCCAAGCGCTCTCACGAAGGAGGTCCCCATGCCGACCTACATCAGCCTCGTCAACTACACCGACCAGGGGATCCGGAACGTCAAGGACAGCCCCAAGCGCCTCGACGCCGCGAAGAAGCTCCTCAAGGACATGGGCGGCGAGATGAAGGCGTTCTACCTGACGATGGGCGCCTACGACATCGTCACGGTGGCCGAGGCGCCGAATGACGAGTCGGTCGCGAAGTTCGTCCTGGCTCTCGCGTCCTCGGGGAACGTCCGGACGACGACGATGAAAGCCTTCCCGGAGGCTGACTACCGGAAGCTGATCGCCGGTCTTCCCTGAGCGCGGCGCGCGAGGGAGCGCGTCGCGAGCGCTAGCCCGCCGCACCCCGCTCCGCCTCCGCGAGCCAGCGCGTCATGCCCATCGCGCCGAACAGTGCCGCAGCGGCGGCGAGGTCCTCGCGGGCCCGCTGCCGCTCGCCCGCTCGCTGGTAGAGCAGCCCGAGCCCCAGGCGGCACTGCGCGGCCAGGGGTCGCATCCCAAGCGCTTCGGCCAGCGCGAGGGCCTGGCGGTACGAGGCCTCCGCCTCCGCGTTGGCCGGCGTCTCGCCGCCGGCGGCGATGTCGGCGAGGACGAGGTGGGCATAGGCCTCCTGCCCTCGCTCCTTGCACTCGCGCGCCAGATCGAGGGCGCGCCGGGCGTGATCGACAGCGGGCTCGCGTCGCGCCAGGACGAGGTGGGCTCGCGCGAGCCACGCCAGCCGGAGCGCGTGGTGGGCGCGGAGCCTCATCGAGATCCCCTGCTCCACGGCCTGCTCGAGCAGGTCCACCGCGCGGGCGGGCTCGCCGGCCAGCGCATAGGCCGCGCCCAGCGGCCCGATGAGGAACGGGGAGAGGAACGGAATGTTCGCCATCCGCGCGACGACGAGCCCCTGCTCCAGGAGCGGGATGGCCCGGTCTGGGCGCCCCTGGACCACGTAGAGCGTCCCGAGCCCGAACGCAAACTGGGCTCGGCTGTAGGGGTGCTCGGCGGACTCCGCGATCCGCGCGGCTTCTTCGCTGAGGGCAGTCCCCTCGGCGAACTCTCCTCGCTCCGCCAGGCACCAGGAGAGCCACGAACGCGCCCACACGGATGGAAAGGCGGCCATGCCGAAGTGCTCGTGGACGAGGTCACCCTGGAGCGAGGCGACGATCTGTCGGAGCAGGTCCGCCGCCCGCCCGTAGTCGCCCAGGGTGTGGTGGGCCTGCGCGAGCCGGCAGATGGACTGCACCCGCATCTCGAAGTTCCCGAACGAGGCGGCCACCGCCAGGTCGCGCTCGGCCGCCTTGACCGCCCGCTCGTGCTCGCCTGCCCACCAGAGTCGGCCGGGGCTCTCCGGCCCGACGCCCATCACCTCGCCGATCGCCGCCTCGGAGGCCACCTCGCGTAGGTCCCGCAGGTAGGCAAACGCCTTGCTCCAGACCTCCGCTCGGAAGGCGTGGTGGACGAGGCGGTCGCGGTGTTCGGCCAGGCCGCCGGGGTAGAGGCGCTCGATCGCATCCACGACTCGCGCGTGCAGCGCGCGGCGCCGCTCGTTGAGCAGGCTCGCGTAGGCGACCTCGTGCGTGAGGGCGTGCTTGAAGCTGTACTCGACGTCGGGGAAGAGGCGCGTCTCGTAGAGGAACTCGGCCGATTGGAGCCGGTCGAGGCCGCGCGCCACGTTGTCCTCGGGGCGATCGGCAATCGCCTGGAGCAAGGCGCCCGGCACGTCGCTGCCGATGACCGACGCCAACTGGAGCAGGTCCTTGTCCTCCGGCGGCAGGCGGTCGATCCGCGCCGCGAGGATCGCTTGGACCGTCGCCGGTATCTGGGCGATCTGGACGGCCCCGACGAGGCGGTACTCGCCACGCTCACCGGCAAGCGTCCCCTCCTCCGCCAGCCCGCGCACGCTCTCCTCCAGGAAAAAGGGGTTGCCCTGGGCGCGCCCGATCAGGAGGGACTTGAGCGGTGCCAGTCCGGCGTCGTTCCCCAGCAGGACTTCGAGCAGCGTCTCGGCCGTCTCGGGCGGAAGCGGGTCGAGGCGGATTTGTCCGTAGTACGTCTTGCTCCCCCAACCGTGCCGGTACTCGGGCCGGTAGTTCACGAGGAGGAGGAACCGGTGCAACGGCAGGCTCTCGACCAGGCTCTCGAGAAGCGCCTGGGTGTCGGCGTCGATCCAGTGGAGGTCCTCGAACACGAGCAGCAACGGCTGGACCTGGCTCTCGCGCAGCAGGAGGCGCTTCACGGCGTCGAGCACGCGCTGCCTCTGCTGATCGGCGCCGAGGCTTTTCCACGCGCCGTCCTCCACGGGGAGGTCGAGGAGAGTCTGGAGGGCGGGAAGCGTGGGCCGGAGGCCCTCGTCGAGCGTCAAGAGCTTGCCGGTGAGCTTCTCGCGCACGCGCCGGACGTCGTCCCGATCCTCGATCCCGAGGTAGGTCCGGAGCAGGTCGATGACCGGCAGGAATGCGGTCGCCTTACCGTGGGAGACAGAGCTGGACTCGAGCACGAGCCACCCGTCCGTCCGGTGGGAATGGGCGAGCTCCCACACCAGGCGGGACTTGCCCACCCCGGGCTCGCCGACGAGGGCGACGACCTGCCCGTGGCCGGCGCGGGCTCGCTCGAGGGCGGCGCGCAGCTGCTCCAGCTCGGCGTCGCGTCCGATGAAGCGCGTGAGGCCGCGGGCGGCTGACACTTGAAGTCGCGTCCGGCTCGCTGCGGCGCCGAGCAGCTCGAAGACCTCCACCGGCTCGCTCAGTCCCTTGATGGGCACCGGGCCGAGTGATCTCACCCGCACGTAGCCCTCGACGAGCTGGAGGGTCGCGGGCGTCAGCAGGACGGAGCCGGGCTTCGCCATCTGTTCCATGCGGGCGGCGAGGTGCGTGGTCTGGCCCACGGCGGTGTAGTCCATGTGGAGGTCGCTCCCGATCGAGCGCACCACCACGTCGCCGGAGTTGAGCCCGACCCGGATCTGGAGGGGGACGCCATGCGCGCGCTGGACCTCGTCGCCATACCGGCCCACCCGCTCCTGCATGCGGAGGGCCGCGTAGGACGCGCGCAGGGCGTGATCCTCGTGGGCGAGCGGCGCGCCGAAGAGGGCCATGATCCCGTCGCCCATGACCTGGTTGACGGTGCCCTCGTAGTGATGGACGGCCTCCATCATCCGCTCGAGGACCGGGTCGAGGAGTCGCCGCGCCTCCTCCGGGTCCCGGTCGGCGAGCAACTCCATCGAGCCCTTCAGATCCGCGAGCAGGACGGTGACGAGCTTGCGCTCCCCCTCGAGCGCGCTGCGGGAGGTGAGGATGCGCGCGGCGAGGTGCTGCGGGGTGTACGACTCGGGCGCAAGGCGCGGCCGCGCGGCCGCCGGCGCCAGCGCCTCGCCGCACTCGTTGCAGAAGTGGCTGCCGGGAGCGTTGGCGTGGCCGCAGGCCGGGCAGGGAGCCTCGAGCTTCGCCCCGCAGTTGCCGCAGAACTTCGCCCCGTGCGGGTTCGGGTGGTGGCACTGCGGGCAGGACATCGCGGTCGGGCGTCGCCGGGCGCCGCTACGCCCCTTCGTTCACCTCGATGATCTCGTCCGCGACGAGCCCGTGGGCCTCGCGATGGACGGCAGCCGCCGCCTCCTTGCTCGGAGCCTCCACGAGGCAGAAGACCTTGCCCGTGCCCTCGTCGTACCAGTAGCGCAGGTAGTTGACGGCGTACTTGTGCTGGACCTTGAGGTCCTTCTGATGGGCTTCGCTCAGCCCCGCGCCGGTCAGCCCTTCGATCTTGTGGTGGACATCGAGATAGAGCGGCATCTGGTCCTCCTTTGTGCGACGTGGGTATCCCGACGCGGCCGACGTGATCGGAGTGTAGGCCCACCCGCGGAGATGGGTCAAGTGGCCTAGAAAGCGTAAGTAATGTGGATGGGACCGTGCCCGTCGCGAGGCTTCCCTGAGCCCGGGCTCCGGGGTAGACTGCGCCGCGTGACGACGGAACCTCTGCCCGAGTACCGCGTCAAGGCGCGGAACACCTCCGAGGCGTCCGAGAACAAGATCCACGACGACGTGGTCGCCCGGCAGTACGGCTTCCGCGGAGGCCTGGTGCCGGGCGTGACCGTGTACGCGTACATGACCCGTCCGCTCGTCGAGGCCTTCGGCGCGGCGTGGCTCGAGCGCGGCACGGCCACGGTGAGGTTCGTCCGGCCGGTGCTCGACGGCGAGGAGGTCACGGTCAGCGGCTCCGTGACGGGGCGCGACGCGAAGGCGGTGACGGCCGCGCTCACCGCCACGACCGCCGCGGGAGGCGAGTGCGCGACGCTGACGGCGACGCTTCCCGCGGGCACGCCCGTGCCCGTGAACCTCGCCCTCTACGCCGCGGCGCCGCTGCCGGCCGAGCGGCCCGCCGCCACGCGCGAGCATCTCGGCGGGCTGGCGGCGTTCGGCACGCCGGTCGAGACCTACGACGAGGCGCGCGCGGCCGAGTATCTCCAGGGCGTGAGCGACGCCCACCCTCTCTACCGCGGCGCGGGCGCCCGGGCGCACCCCGCGTTCTTCCTCCACCAGGCCAACCGCGTGCTCTCGCAGAACGTGCGGATGGGACCGTGGATCCACGCCGGCAGCGTGGTCCGCCATCTCGGCGGCGCGCGCGTCGGCGAGACACTCGCCGCGCGCGGGCGGGTCCGCTCGCTCTTCGAGAAGAAGGGCCGCGAGTTCGTCGAGCTGGACGTGGTCATCGTCGCCGGTGACCGCCCGCGTCCGGTCGCCCACGTCCTCCACACCGCGATCTACCGGCTGCCCGCCCCCGACGCCCGTTGATTCGTCGCCCTGCGCGTGCTAGAAACGCTCATCCCCCGCGAGGAGGCGGCCGATGGATCTGAACTACTCGGCTGAGGACCGCGAGTTCCGGGACAACACGCGGCGCTGGCTCGAGGCCAACGTGCCGACGCAGGAGCTCGCGACACTGGAGGAGCGCAAGGCGTGGCACCGGAAGCTCTACGAGGCCGGCTACGTCGGCATGCTCTGGCCACGCGAGTTCGGTGGCTGGGGAGCCTCGCCGATGCAGCAGGCGATCGTGCAGGACGAGATGGCGCGCGTCAGCGCGCCGCCGCCGATCAACGGGCTCGGCATCGGCTTCATCGGCCCGACGATCATCGTCCACGGCACCGACTGGCAGAAGCAGCGCTACCTCAAGAAGATGCTCACGGCCGAGGAGATCTGGTGCCAGCTCTACTCCGAGCCCAACGCGGGCTCGGACCTCGCGAGCCTCCGGACGCGCGCGGAGGACCAGGGCGACCACTTCCTCGTCAACGGCCAGAAGATCTGGACCTCCAGTGGGCCGATTTCGGACTGGGGAATCCTCCTGGCGCGGACCGATTCGAAGGTCGCCAAGCACAAGGGCATCTCGTGCTTCCTCCTCCACATGCGCCAGCCCGGCGTCGAGGTGCGCCCGCTCAGGCAGATCACGGGGTCCTCGCTCTTCTCGGAGGTCTTCATGACCAACGCCCGCGCCGAGAAGCGGGACCTCATCGGCAAGCTGAACCAGGGCTGGGAGATCGCGCAGACCACGCTCGGCTGGGAGCGCGGCGCCAACTCGCTCGGCCGCGTCACGCGCTACGCGATCGCCTTCACTCAGCTCGTCCGCGCCGCCAAGGAGCTCAAGCGCGGCGGGCGGCCGCTCTTCGACGACCCCGTCGTCCGCGCCAAGCTGGGGCGGATCTACGCGGATCTCGAGGTCCAGCGCTACGCGGGGCTCCGCGTCCTCTCGGCGCTCCTGAAGAGCGATTCGCCGGGCGCGGCGTCGTCCATCACCAAGCTCTCGTACACCGAGTTCGAGAAGCGCTACTACGAGCTGGCGCTCGAGATCCTCGGGCACCGGGGCCAGCTCATCTCCGCGCGCGAGGAGTTCGAGGAGGTGGACACCTCCTCCGGCGAACCCGGCACCTGGGCGACCGCGTTCCTCTGGTCACGCGCCGGGACGATCTACTCGGGCTCGTCCGAGATCCAGAAGAACATCATCGGCGAGCGCGTGCTCGGCCTGCCGAAGGAAGTGCGCGCCGACCGCCTGAAGGCCTGACGCCATGGACTTCTCGTTCAGCCCCGACCAGCAATTGCTCAAAAATTCGGCCCGGGCGTTCCTCGACGAGCACATGAAGCCCGCCACGGTGCGCCTCCTCTGGGACGACCCGCGCGGCGAGAGCGACACGCTGTGGAAGGAGATGGCCCAGCTCGGCTGGCTCGGCCTCTCCCTGCCCGAGGCCTACGGCGGCAGCGCGCTCGGCATGGTCGAGACCGCCGTCCTCCTCGAGGAAATCGGCCGCGCCGCCTGCCCCGGCCCCTACTGGCCGACCGCGCTGGCCGCCACCGCGATCGAGCGGGCCGGCAGCGACGCGCAGAAGAAGCGCTGGCTCTCCGCCGTCGCCACGGGAGACGCGCGGGCGACGATCGCCCTCCTCGACGCCGACCTCGACTGGAACCCCGAGGCGATGACGACGCGCGCCGAGAAAAGCGGCAGCGGCTTCACGCTCTCGGGCACGAAACAGTTCGTCCCCTGGGCCCACGTCGCCGACGTGCTCCTCGTGCCCGCGAAGACGACCGACGGCCTGACGCTCTTCCTCGTGGACCCCTCCGCGGCCGGCCTCACCCTCGAGCCCGCGCCGGTGATGGACCTCGCGGCCCGTCTGACGGCCGTGAAGCTCGAGAAGGTCGCCGTCCCGGCCGACGGCGTTCTGGGCGGGCCCGGCCAGGCGGGGCCGCTCCTCGCCGAGCTGCTCCGCCGCGGCGCCGTCGGTGCGGCGGCCGAGATGCTCGGCGCCGCGCGCCGCTGCCTCGACATGGCGGTCGAGTACGCGAAGGTGCGCGAGCAGTTCGGCCAGCCGATCGGCTCCTTCCAGGCGATCCGCCACAAGTGCGCCGAGATGCTGCTCGAAGTGGAGAACTCCCACTCGGCCGTCTACTACGCGGCGTGGGCGCTCGACGCCGGGGCCGAGGACGCCGCGCTGGCCGCCTCGGTCGCCAAGGCGTACGTCGGGGACGCCGCGCGCAGGGTGTGCGGCGAGGCGATCCAGGTCCACGGCGGCATCGGGTTCACCTGGGAGTACGATCTCCATCTCTATTTCAAGCGGGCGAAGGCGCTCGAGCCCCTGTACGGCGACGGCGACTACCACCGCGAGCTGATCGTGCGGCGCGTCGCGGGATGACCGGCCCGGGAGCCACACCGCCCCCGTGACCGGCCCGCCGCCGCTCGACGGGATCCGCGTCGTCGACTGCACGAGCTACATCGCCGGCTCGTACGCCGCGATGCAACTCGCCGACATGGGCGCGGACGTCGTGAAGGTCGAGTCGCTCGAGGGCGACTCCTTCCGCGAGCTGCCCGGCTTCTTCGGCTGGAACCGCGGCAAGCGCTCACTCGCCGTCGATCTGAAAACCGCCGAGGGTCGCGACATCGTCGAGCGGCTGGTGGAGCGCGCGGACGTCTTCATGGAGAACATGCGGCCCGGCGTCGCCGACCGCCTCGGCGTCGGCTACGCGCGGCTCGCCGCGCTCAATCCGCGTCTGGTCTACTCCTCGGTGACGGCGTTCGGCTCGAGCGGCCCTGGCGCCGACCGCCCCGGCTTCGACCCGCTCTTCCAGGCGATGTCGGGCGTGATGGTGCTCCAGGGGTTCGGCGGCCCGCCGCAGTACCTCCGCATCCCCGTCACCGACTACTACGCGGCCGCGCTCGCCACCCAGGCGATCCTCGCCGCCCTCCTCACGCGCGAGCGCACCGGGTGCGGCCAGCGGGTGGAGACCTCGCTCCTGCGCGCGGCGTTCGCGCTGCAGTCCGGCACCGTGCTGCAGTACCCGTCGAAGCCCTCGATCATCCGCGACAACCCGACGTACCGCCTCTACCAGGCGGGCGACGCCCAGTGGTTCTTCCTCGCGGTCGGCAACCAGGCCTTCTGGGTGAAGCTCTGCAGCGCGCTCGACATGGAGCACCTCGCCGACGATCCGCGGTTTGCCTCGTGGCTCCTGCGCCTCGAGAACAACCAGGCGCTGCTGCCGCTCATGGAAGCCACGTTCAAGTCGGAGCCTCGTAGCCACTGGCTCGAGGTGCTCGCGGCGAACGACATCCCGGCGGCGCCGGTTCAGACGGTCGCCGAGTTCATGGCCGATCCGGCGGCGCGCCACCACGACATGATCCGCGCGTACGACCACCCGGACGTCGGGCGTCTCACCATGATGGGCGAGCCGCTCGTCTTCTCCGAGACGCCGGCGCGCGATGCCGGCCCGCCGCCGGCGCTCGGCCAGCACACCGACGCGGTGCTCGGGGAGCTGGGCTACACGGACGTCGGCATCGCCGAGTTGAAGCGGTGCGGCGTCGTGAAAGGATCCGCGACATGAGTTACGTGAGCATGAAGGAGGCGATCAACGCCACCGCCGGGGCGCTCCACCGGGCGACCTCGTTCGCCGACGCCGACCAGAGCCAGCTCACGTCGGGCTTCGAGGCGGCGCGGACCGCGCGCCAGCGGTTCGGCCGGCGCTGACATGAGCTACGAGACGATTCAGTACCAGCTCGCTGACGGCGTCGCGACGATCACGCTGAACCGCCCCGACGTCCACAACGCGATGAACGAACAAATGCGCCAGGAGCTGACGCGCTGCTTCGGCGAGCTGTCGGCGAGCGACGACGCGCGGGTCATCGTCGTCACCGGCGCCGGCGAGCGCGCGTTCTCGGCGGGCGCCGACATCCGGGAGTTCGTCGCGCCCCAGGTGCCCACGCGCTTCCGGGAGAGCCGCAGGCGCGTGGACTTCCGCGCCGTCATGGACCGCTGCCCCCAGCCGCTCATCGCGGCGATCCGCGGCTACGCCTTCGGCGGCGGCCTCGAGCTGGCCCTCGCGTGCGACATCCGGATCGCGGGCGAGGACGCCCGGCTCGGCCTCACCGAGATCGACCTGGCGATCATCCCGGGCGGCGGTGGCACCCAGCGCCTACCGCGCCTCGTCGGACGCGGCCGGGCGCTCGAGATGATCCTCAGCGGCGCGCGGATCGACGCCCGCGAGGCGCTCCGGATCGGCCTCGTCGAGCGCGTCGTCCCGGCCGCCGACGTGCTCGCCGCCGCGCTCGCGCTGGCGAAGACGCTCGCCGCGAAGGCGCCGGTGGCGCTCCGCTATGCGAAGGAGGCGCTCGTGAAGGGGCTCGAGCTGCCGCTCGCCGACGGCCTCCGGTTCGAGCACGACCTGGCGACGCTCCTCAGGACCACCGAGGACCGCGTCGAGGGCGCGAAAGCGTTCCTCGAGAAGCGCAAGCCCCGCTTCACGGGCAAATAGTAGTGCGGTTCGCGTACTACAGCCGCCTGAGCCGCGCCCAGCAGAAGATCTACGACCGCAGCGACGGCATCGCCGAGATCCGCCTCGCGACGCCGGCGGCCCTCCACCCCCTCGTCGCGGCGCTGGACGCCGCGCTCAAGTCGGAAGACCGGGCGGAGACCCAGCGGGTGACCGCGGCGCTGATCGGCGCGCTCAACGACGCGATGGGCCTGCCGCCCGTGAAGGTGGAGGTCCTCGCCGCGCGGCCGCACGCTGGCTGGGGCGAGCTCCACGGCCTCTACACGAACGAGCGCGGCAAGCCGATCACGATCCAGCTCTGGATGCGGACCGCCAAGCAGAAGCGCGTCGTCGCATTCCGGACCTATCTCCGGACCCTGCTCCACGAGGTCGGCCACCACGTGGACTACGCGGGCCTGCGCCTGGCGGACTCCTTCCACACGGAGGGGTTCTACAAGCGCGAGTCGAGCCTCTTCTACCAGCTCGTGCCCGAGAGGAAGGCCGCCATGCTGACGATCGACGACCGGATGAAGCTCCCCGTCGCCGAGAACTTGGAACGAATGGAGCGGGCGGCCGACGACCTCGCGTCGGCGATCAAGGGGGCGGGCGACGCCGCACTTTCGCGCCGTCCCGACGCGAAGAACTGGTCGGCGAAGGAGGTCGTCTGCCACCTGCGCGACGCCGAGGAGTATCTGCTGCTCCGGGTCTGGATGGCGCTGACGCTCGACGAGCCGACGTTCCCGGCGCCGGATCAGGAGCGCTGGGCCGAGGACCGCCAGTACCAGCGGAACGACGCCCCGGAGGCGCTCGCCGCCTTTCGCCGCCGGCGCCAGGAGTCGCTAGCGCTCTTCCGCGGGCTCGCTCCGGCCGACCTCGGGCGGGGCGGGATGCGCGAGGGTTTCCCCCGGACCACGGTCGCCGACCACGCGGCGATCCTCGCCTGGCACGACGACAACCACCTCGACCAGCTCAAGCGCGCGCTGGAGGGGCGCGCCTGAAGTAAAGACTTGAGCCTCGCCAATCGTCTAAGAGCTGAATGGAACCCCACTGAATGGCGCCGTCACGCTTCGATGACATCGGTTACTGGTCCGAGCTCAAGCTCGAAATCATCAAGAAGTATGCGGCCGCGTACTCGACGATCTTGTCGCGTCAGCGCGACTTATACCACCTCTATGTTGATGCATTCGCGGGCGGTGGCGTGCACATCTCCCGAAGCACCGGCGAGTTTGTTGCTGGCAGCCCGCTCAATGCCCTACTGATAGAACCGCGATTCCGCGAATACCACCTGATTGACATCGACCGAGACAAGATCACCTCCCTGCGCGAGCTCGTGGGCGACCGGTCCGACGTTTACATCTACGAGGGCGACTGCAATCCGATCCTGCTTCACGAAGTCTTCCCGAGAATCCGCTACGAAGATTCCCGCAGAGCTCTCTGTCTCCTGGATCCCTACGGTCTGCACCTCGCATGGGACGTCATACGTACTGCCGGGCAGCTTCGCACTATCGATATGTTCCTGAACTTCCCTGTCGCTGACATGAATCGGAATGTGCTCTGGCGGGATCTGGAGGGGGTCGATCCTGGGAACGTCGAACGGATGAACAGGTTCTGGGGCGATGACTCTTGGCGAAGTATCGCATATACCACATCCGGTAATCTCTTCGGGTGGCCCGAGAAGGCGGCCAACGAAACTATTGCTGAGGGCTTCCGGGAGCGACTGAAGGGCGTGGCGAACTTCAAGCATGTTCCTGAACCCTTGCCGATGAGAAACTCTCAAGGCGCAATCGTCTACTATCTGTTTTTTGCTTCCCAAAGCGCCACCGCCGACCACATCATCAGAGACATCTTCGGACGATACAGAGAGCGGGGAGCCTAGATGGCCGAAAGGTCGGGTATCGAGTGGACTGACGCCACATGGAATCCTGTCACCGGCTGCACGAAGATCTCGCCGGGCTGTAAATTCTGCTATGCGGAACGACTAACGGAGCGGTTCGGGTCTCAGAAGTTTACTGAAGTCAGACTGCACCCCGATCGCCTTGAACTCCCTCTCCGCTGGCGCGCCCCCAAGCGGATCTTTGTCAACAGCATGAGCGATCTCTTTCATGAGACCGTCCCGACCTCATTCATCGATCGAGTCTTCGAGGTCATGGACGACGCCCGGCAGCACATTTTCCAGGTTCTCACTAAGCGTCCTGACCGTCTTCTCTTGTGGCATCGAGGCGGGCCGACGCCAAATCGAATCCCTGCGAACGTCTGGATAGGAGTTTCTGTTGAGTCTCAAGCATATGCGTGGCGCATCGATCGTCTCCGCCAAGTGGAATGCGAAATTCGGTTCATTAGTGCTGAGCCGCTGCTTGGCGGCTTGAATGGTCTCGACCTCGCTGGCATCGCCTGGGTAATCACCGGTGGTGAATCCGGCGGCTCGCCGGGTCGGGCTTTAGTCGGCCTCGCCGATGGCCGGTGGCAACCCAAGCCAGAGGCAATCGAGTGGGTACGAGCACTCCGGGATCTTTGCCGAGGGAATGGCGTCGCGTTTTTCCACAAGCAGTGGGGAGGCCCGACCGCAAGGTCTGGTGGTCGACTACTCGACGGCAGGGAATGGTCTCAATACCCTACGATGCCTCGGGCTCATACGATGGCTTCGAGGTAGGGGCGTATGACTTCGGCGACGCGGCAGATGCGGGCGACGCGCCAGAGCGCGTCCATCCCGGCCCGGTGGCTGCGGCGGTACTCCCGCAGCGCCTCCAGCGCCACGTCGAGGCCAATCTTGTTCCGAAACTTGAAGCAGTCGGCGACGGTCTTCTCCGGGCTATACACGCGCAGAGTCACTCCCTGCTCGACGTGCGTCTCGATCCCCTCGCTGTAGGCCTGACCGGCCATCCTGAAGACGCGAACCGGCGGGTGGTCCAGTCGTGGTGTCCTGGTACCCCGCGGCAGCGCGATCTGGACCTCGTGCGGCACCTGCGTCGTGATCTCGTGGAAGGCGAGCGCCGAGATCAGGCAGAACACCGCCTGCGGCACGCGCGCGGCCACAATCACAAGGTCCGGCTGGTTGAGTTCGGGCAGGTCGGCCAGCCGGTAGACCCCGCGGCTGACCTGGACGAGACGGCCGGAGTCCCGGAGATGGTAGAGAGTTCGCGGGTGGACTCCGGCCTCGAGCACCCGCGACGTGCGGAGCACCCCGCGATGGCGCCGGAACAGGGTTTCAGCCTTTCGCTCTGCGCTTGAACCGCCCACGACTGGATAAATATGACATCGCCTTCGCACTAATGTAAACGTATTTATCCGGTCGCCCTGACCTTGCGGATCTCCGGCTTGGTGCGCTGGAGCACGCAGTCGAGCCGGCGCAGGACCGTGAAGGGTCGAAAGAACCCGCCGGCCGGGCGTTACTCCGGCGGCTATCCGCGGCGATGGCTCGGAGGCGACATCCCCGACTTCCCGCGCTGGCCGCAACGCCGTGGTTTCACCCGTCGCCCCGGGGGCGACGCGGCGAGCCAGCCACGATTATCTACCCGATGCTGCCGAGCTGCTCAAGCAAGAATCGGGATCCCCTGGGGATGGCGCTCAGCCCACCCGCACCAGCTTGGGCAGGCGATCCTTCAGCAGCGCTTCAGCTTCGGCCACGATGCGTTCCACGATCTCGCCCGCGGACGGGACGTCGTGGATCAACCCGGCGTCCTGCCCGATAAGCAGAGCGGCGTTGTCCGCGTCGCCGGTCTCCCGGGCCCTTTCCAAGGCCGCGGCCACCTCTGGCTGCCGTGCGCGCAGCTCCCACTCCCGGCCCGCCCAGCGCTCGATGAAGGCATTGCGCCGGCTGCGCGCCATGGCGCCAGGCCAGACGTTGGCGCCAGCGCGGCGGCCAGCCCGCGTCCGTCCGCGATACCCCCGGCGGCCATCACGGGTGTCGAGCCGACCGCGTCCACGATCATGGGCAGCACAGCCATGCTCGCCATCCAGCCTACGTGCCCGCCGCCTTCCGTGCCCTGCGCCACGATCACATCCGCCCCGGCCGCCTTGGCGCGCAGCGCCTCCGGCACCGTGCCGGCCATGTACATCACCTGACTGCCCGCCTCGTGCGCACGGCCGAAGAGCGCTCTCAGATCCTGATCCGTCCGCGCCCAGGCGGCAGAGAACACGGGCGGACGTGCGTTGAGCGCCGCGTCGATGGCGGGCTCGCGAGCCAGGAAGAGCAGGAAGTTGACGCCGAAGGGGCCCTTGGTCGCTTCCCGGATGGCGCCGATGTCCTTCGGAATCTGCTCGGCCTGGGTGCGCGCGAGGCCCAGCGTCCCCAGACCGCCGGCGTTGCTGACAGCCGCCACGAGGGGCACGGAGGTGCCGCCGGCCATGCCACCCAGCACGATCGGGTGTCGGATCCGCAGCAGGTCACAAACGGGTGTGTGGATCA
>JACPCG010000129.1 GCA_016179925.1 Candidatus Rokuibacteriota bacterium
GACGTTCAGCTCGAAGTTCCCCGAGGCCCCACCCACGTTCACCGCCACGTCGTTACCGAGGACCTGGGCGCAGACCATGGTGAGGGCCTCGGACTGCGTCGGGTTGACCTTGCCGGGCATGATGGAGCTACCCGGCTCGTTCTCCGGAATTCGAATCTCGCCGATCCCGCCGCGCGGTCCCGACGCGAGCCACCGGACGTCGTTGGCGATCTTCGTGAGCGCGGCCGCGAGAGTCTTGAGCGCCCCGTGGGCCGCGACCAGGGCGTCGTGCGCCGCCAAGGCCTCGAACTTGTTTTCCGCCGAGACGAACGGGTGCCCGGTCAGCTCGGCGATCTGCTTGGCCACGCGCTCGGCGAACTCCGGGTGGGCGTTGAGCCCCGTCCCCACCGCGGTTCCCCCGATGGCCAGCTCGTAGAGGTGCGGCAGGGCCGCCTCCATGCGCCGGAGCGCGTGGTCGAGCTGGCTCACCCACCCCGAGATCTCCTGTCCGAGGGTCAGCGGCACCGCGTCCTGGAGGTGCGTCCGCCCGATCTTGACGATGTCGGCGAAGGCCCGCGCTTTCTGATCCAGCGTGTCGTGGAGCCGGCGCACGGCCGGGAAGAGCCGTCCCCGGATCTGCTCTACTGCGGCGATGTGCATGGCGGTGGGGAAAGCATCGTTTGAGGACTGGCCCTTGTTGACGTCGTCGTTGGGATGGACCGGCGTCTTCGATCCGAGCTGGCCGCCCAGCAGCTCAATGGCCCGGTTGGCGATGACTTCGTTGGCGTTCATGTTGGTCTGGGTGCCGCTGCCTGTCTGCCACACCACCAGCGGGAAGTGATCATCCAGTCTCCCCCCGATCACCTCCTCCGCCGCCTGGACAATGGCCCAGGCCTTCTCGTCCGGTAGGAGGCCGAGGTCCCTGTTCACCAGCGCGCATGCCTTTTTGAGAATGCCGAAGGCCAGGATCAGCTCCCGCGGGAAGCGGTCGCCGCCGATCCGGAAGTGCTGGAGCGACCGCTGGGTCTGGGCGCCCCAGTACCGGTCTGCTGGCACCTCGATGGCTCCCATGCTGTCGGTCTCAACGCGCGTCGCCATACCATCGCCTCCACGGACGCTGCGCATTCGGCCCTCGTGGATCGTTCCACCCAGCATTCTCCGGTTGCGTCGACCAGGCTGTCAAACGCCCTCGGTGTCAGAAGCTCCAGGCGTCGGTGAGGAGAGTCCTTCTCGCAGCGCTCGCCCTATGCTGATCGCTAAGGGGCGAGGAGCGCCCGGAAGAGCGCCCGTCCCTTTTCGCTGAGCCAGTTCTTGTTGCCGATCGTGCGGCCCACGAGCTTGCCGTTCCTGCCGACGAGAAAGACGGTCGGGGTGTACGCGACGCGGTAGCTCTGCATGACGGCGCCCGTCGCGTCGAGGAGGATCGTGGACGACACCTTCTGGTTCTTCGCCCAGGCAGCGACGTGGCCCCGTGCCTCACCGAGGTTGATCGCGAGGACGACGAGCCCCTGATCGCCGAACTCCTGATGGACCTGCTCGATCGTCGAGGGCAACTCCCTCGCGCAGAACGGTCAGCCGCTCTCCCAGAAGTAGAGCATCACCGGGCGGCCGCGGAACTCGGTGAGCGACCGGCAGCCGCCCGCGAGCGCCTCGAGCGTGAAGGGCGGCGCCGCGTCCTCCAGCGGGACGATCTGCAGGTCCCAGAGGAGGTCTTCGAGGTCCTGGGCCGAGAGCGCCGGGACCACGGCACACCAGGTCGCCAGGACGATCACGGCGGCAAGGGCGGCGGGCCGGGGACGCGTCACCGCGTCGTCATGCTGCGGGTGGCGAACGTGCGGATCGCCTTCACCGTGGCCGCCGCCTCCCGCAGGGGCACCGAACAGACGACCCCGGCGCAGACGTACGCGACCGGGCCGGGCTCGGCACCGGCGACGGCGAGCTTGGCGCGCACGGGCTCGGGAACCTCGGGCCCGGGCGGCCAGCGCGAGTCGGAGAGGAGCACCACCTTGCCGGGACGGAACGCGGCGAGGGCGCGCCGCCAGAGCGCGAGCGTCCGCGGGTCGTTCCCCGGCCCGACGACGACGACCTGCGCCGAGGGCTCGAGATAGAGGTCGAGCGCCAGCGCGTAGGCGCCGCCGACGCTCGCGAGCTCGCCCGCGCGGCCTGCGAGCGCGGCCAGCGTCTCGCGGGCCCAGTCGCGGTAGCGCCGCTCACCGGTCAGCGCCGCCAGCGTCACGAGCACCTGCGCGGCCGCGCCGTTGCCGGCGGCCAGCGCGCCGTCCTGGACGGGGCGTGCCGGTCGCCCGAGGAGCCCCTCGCCGTCGACCGGCGTGCGATCGCGGAAGCCGCCCGTCGCGGGATCCCAATAGAGCCGGCGGATGCTCTCGGCGAGCTCCGTCGCCACGGCGAGGTAGCGCGGCTCGCGCGCCACCTGGTAGGCGGCGAGGCTCGCCTCCGCGGTCAGCACAGCGTCGTCGAGAAGCCCCGCCCCCGCCGGTCCCGGCAGGTGGCCGACGCCGCGGCCGGGACGGTAGGCCTCGCGCAGCAGGCGCTCGAGCGAGGCCAGGGCGAAGGCGCGCGTGGCCGGTTGGTCCAGCACCACCGAGGCCTCGAGCCACGCCGTGATCATCGCCGCGTTCGCGTCGGAGTAGCGTGCGCGGTCCACGGCGGGCGGGGCCCGCGTCGCGCGCGCCGCGGCCAGCTTGGCTCGCGCGGCGCCGAGGAGCGCGCGCGTGTCGGCCCGCGAGCGACCGAGCGTCTTCGCCGTCGCCTCGAGCGACCGCACGATCGCGAGGACGTTCCGCTCCGGCTGGCCGGCGACGCGCTCCGGCCGCTCCGCGAGACCGTGGTACGTGCGGACGGCCCGCGCCTCCTCCGGCGTCAGGAGCCGCGCGACCTCCTCCCACGTCCAGGTGTAGGGCGCGCCCTCGACGCCGTCCGGGCCGTCGGCGTCGAGCGAGGCATAGAAGCCGCCCGCGGGATCGGCGAGCCGGAGGCGGGTGAAGCGGAGGATCTCCTCCGCGACCCGGCGGTAGGCGGTGTTGCCCGTCGCCTGCCAGGCCTGGAGGTAGACCCGCAGGAGCTCAGCGTTGGTCGCCGCGAGCATCTCGAAATGCGGCACGCGCCAGGCGCGGTCCACGGTGTAGCGGTGGAAGCCACCGCCCAGGTGGTCGCGGATCCCGCCCTGGGCCATGGCGTCGAGCGTCCGCATGACCGCCTCGCGGCTCTCGTCGTCGGCCCGCTCGACCGCGCGCCGCAGGAGGAAGCGGAGCGCCGCGGGCCGCGGGAACTGGGCGCTCGTCGGCGCGGGGAAGCCGCCGTGGGCGAAATCGTACTCGGCGAGGATCGAGGCGTGCAGGCGGTCGCGCAGCGCGGGCGTCACGGGACCCGCGCCGGCCGCCTCCGCGCGGGCGATGCGCGCCGCGATCGCCGCCGCTCGGGCGAGGACGGTCTCCCGCTCCTCGCGATAGGACTCGGCGACGACGGCGAGCACGGTGGCCAGGCCCGGACGGCCGTCGCGGTCGGCCGGCGGGAAATAGGTACCGCCGAAGATCAACTCGCCCGCCGGCGTGAGCAGCGCCGTGAGCGGCCAGCCGCTCACGCCGAAGGCGGCGGACACCGCCGCCTGGTAGCGCCGGTCCACGTCGGGCCGCTCGTCGCGGTCCACCTTGACCGCGACGAACGCCCGGTTGATCGCGCCGGCGATCGCGGAGTTGTTGTACGACTCCTCGTCCATCACGTGGCACCACGTGCACCACGCCGCGCCGATGTCGAGCAGGATCGGGCGATCGAGCCGCCGGGCGAGGGCGAACGCCTCACTCCCCCACGGCTGCCAGGCGACCGGCTGCCGCGCGGCGGCGTGGAGGTAGGCACTCGTCTCGCCCGCGAGCCGGTTCCCCGGCTCGGCCGCGCCCGCGGCGCCGCCGAGAGCGATCGCCGCCGCGAGCAGGGCGGCGGCGAGCGCTCTACGGCTTGATGTAGACGTAGCCCTTCTCCTGCAGCTCCATGATCCGGACGATGCCGGGGTACAGGTCGTGGACGAACTCCACGATCTCCGACTTCTCGACCTTCATGCCGCGCATCGTGTTCGAGCACACGGTGTAGTCCAGCGCCTTGGGGTTGGACTTCTTGAGGCTATCGAGGCGCTCGAGGATGTTGCTCTTGCCCTTGCGGAACATGTTGATCCCCGGGCCGTAGGTGACGAGCTTGATGTCGACGTTCTCCTTCCCCACTTCCGTGATGACGTTGTTGATGTTGTTCAGCGTCAGGTTCCAGATCATCGGGTCCTCGATGTTGACCTGGAACACGAGCTTGTGGACCTTGCGCCCGTCGGGGACGTGGTCGGCCTGCGCCACGCCCGCGAGCAGCGCCAGCAGCCCGACCACCGACAATCCGATCGCCAGTCTCGCCGTCGTGCGGATCCGAGTCATGGGTCCTCCTCCCGTGTGCGGGATCACTTGCCCCCGAGCTGCTCGATGCGGGCCTCCAGCACGCGCAGCCGCGCGTTGACGGCCGCGACGTTGAAGTCCGTGACGCTCCCGCGTCCCGAGAAACGTCTCTTCAAGAACACTTGGCGCCGGCCGGATGTTCCCGTCAGCCCGAACACCGCCGCCCGGCAGCGGATCAGCCCACCACCCGCACGCGCGGGCGCGGGTCGAGCTTCACGCGCTTGAGCGACCGGAGGTGGTCGGCGACGACGTCCCACGCGGGCGGGCCGTCGACCTCGGCGATCGAGGCCCAGCCCGTCGCCTTGTAGCGCCGCGCGGGGTCCAGCGGGCGCCCGGCGACCCGGATGTCGCGGATCCGGCGCCCGAGCGGCCTGGCTGGCTCGATCGTGTACGTGAGCCCGCCCATCCGGACCATGTCCCCGCCCTGGCGGTAGTACGGGTCGGGATGGAAGAGGTTGTCGGCGACGTCCTCCATGATCTGATGGATCTCGCGCCCGGTCAGCTCGCGCACCCACGTGTTCGGGTACGTGAGCGCGGTGTGGGAGTAGACGTCCTCGAGCGTGACCTCCTGGCCCGGCACGATCGAGACGCCCCAGCGGAAGCCCGGCGAGAACGCCACCTGGGCATCTCCGCGCTTGAGGAGCGCGTCGAGGATCAGCTCGTCGAACGGGCCGTTGAAGTTGCCGCGCCGATAGAGGAGCGACTCCGACACCGCGAGCCGCTCGCCGAGCTGGGCCTCGTGAGGCCCGCGGATCTCGCGGATGAGGGCGCTCATGTCGGGGTCTTCCGGGATGTGCTTCGACAGGACCGGGATCAGCCGGTACCGGTGCGCCACGACGCGGCGGCCGCGCACGTCGAGATCGAGCCGGGAGAGGAACTTGGCGTGCGAGCCGGAGTTCACGACGAGCGTCCGGCCGACGACGATCGGCGCCGGGAGCCCGTCGTGGGTGTGGCCGCCCAGGACCACGTCGAGCCCGCTCACGCGCGTGGCGAGCTTCAGATCCACGGCGACGCCGTTGTGGGAGAGGAGGACGACGGCGTCCACTTTCTTGTCATCGCGCAACTCGCCGACCAGCTTCTGGATCTGGTCGTCCTTGATGCCGAAGGTGAGATCGGGGACGAAGCGGCGTGGATGGGAGATCGGCGTGTAGGGGAACGCCTGGCCGATGACCCCGAGGCGCACGCCGCCGACCTCGCGGATCGTGTAGGGATGAAAGACGGGGTCGCCCCACCCGGCCTCCGAGACGTTCTGGGCGACGAAGTCGCCGGCGAACAGGCCCTTCCGCTCCCGGTCGCCGAACAGCTCCTTCACGCGCTCGATCCCGTAGACGAACTCCCAGTGCGCCGTGAAGACCTCCACGCCGAGCCGGTTCGTCGCGCGCAGCATGTCCTCGCCGCGGCTCCAGACCGCGGTCGCCGAGCCCTGGAGCGTGTCGCCGCCGTCGAGGAGGAGCGTGCGCCCCGGCCGCTCGGCCCGCACGCGCTTGACGAGGGTCGCGAGGTGGGCGTAGCCGCCCATCCGGCCATAGCGCGCCGCGAGCGCCGGGAAATCGACGTGGGTGTACGCGTACGCCTCGGGCGTGTTCGGCGCGAGGTTGTAGGCGCGCAGGAAGGCCCGGCCCGTGAGGTACGGCGGCTTGCCACGCTCGTCGCCGACGCCGAGCAGCGTGTCGGGCTCGCGGAAATGGACAGGCAGGAGCGTGGCGTGGGAGTCGGTGATGTGGAGCAGCGTGACGTTGCCGAGCGGCTGGAAGTCCAGGAGGCGCGCGGGCGCGTCGGCGGCCGCCGCGACGCGCCGCGGGGTCATCCCCGCGCCCGCCGCGATGGCGAGGAGCTTCAGCAGATCGCGCCGCGTGACTTCCATCTATTGGACTGGGCACGGCTGACGCCACGCCCGTGCGCCGCCGCAATCGCCGCTGGTGGTCGTTCCCCCGCTCGGCGAGAGCCGTGGCCCCCGTGCTCGCCACGCCCGTGCCCCGCCGCGATCCGCCGCGGCGCCGATTCGCACCCGCGATCCCCGCCGTCGCATCAGTGCCTGATGCCGGGGACGGACAGGGGCTTGCCCTGGTCGAACGTGGTCAGGTACATCTCGAGCTCCGTCCGAGGGTGGCCTGAGACAGGTGCGGCGTGGCTCCGTCCCTCTGGCGCACTCTTCATGTTCCGCATCAGTGCCTGATACCCGGGACGGACAGGGGCTTGCCCTTGTCGAACGTGGTCAGGTACATCTCGAGCTCCGCGTACTCGATCGAGTCCGCGGGGAGCATGTTCATCCCGAGCGGCGTCATGCACCACTGGAAGCGCTTGCGCATGTCCCACACGTCGCTCTGGCTCGTCCGCCAGAGGGGGAAGTGCTTCGTGAACCCCTCGCTCGCGTCGCCGAGGAGCCGGCCGCCGAGGAACTTGTCGGCGCCCTTCTCCGGGGTGTGGCAGTCGGCGCAGGCGTGGTTGCGCTCGCCGACGCGGCGGTAGAAGCTCGCCTTGCCCCGCGCGAGCGCCGCGCGCGCCTCGGGGCTCGTCGTCTCGACGGCGACGGGCATGCCGTTCGACGCCATCTTGACGTGCATCGTCATGTTCAGGTTGTCGGCCGACTGGGCGGGGAACGGCCGTCCGGTGGTCTCGGGGCCGTGGACCGTCAGGAAGTCCTCGATCGCCATCACGCGCCCGTAGGCCTTCACGAACTTCGGGTACCGCGTGGCGACGCCCCGCATCGCCTTCACGGCGCCGCCCTGGTGGCAGTCGGCGCACGCCTTGCCTGCAGGGCCCTTCGCGGCCCACAGCGCCTCGGCGCCCTCCGCCCGGAGCACCGCGGGGTTGTTCGTCGGGTCGAGGTTGTCGCCGAAGCCGACCGGCTTCGCCCGCGTGAACGGGTTGCGGTGCGGGTCCTTCTCGGGCGGCACTGGCCCCTTCAACGTCTGCAGGTACGCGACCAGGTGGACGATCTCCTCGGGCTTCAAGCCGCCCACCGTCCCCCACGGCGGCATCGAGGTGTTCGGGAAGACGAGGCGCGGGTCGTAGACGAGCTGGTAGAGATACGCGTCGGGTAGCTTGCGGTCGCCGATGGTGGACTGGTCCGGGCCGACGCTCCCGGCCGGCCACACGTCGTCGCCCGGAATCAGGTGGCAGCCCGTGCACGGCCCCTTCGCGCGGTTCATGAAGAGCGCGCGCCCCTTCTTCGGGTCGCCCGTCACGCCCGGGGGCGGTGCCGCCTTCTGAACCGGCGGCTCCGGCCGCGTGTCGTCGTAGGCGTAGGTGCGGAACGCCCCGAAGTCGCGCGTCGTCCAGCCCCTGTAGCGGATCGCGGCCCGCTTGCCGTCGGGCCCCACGCGGAACTCGCCGCGCGCCTCGGGGATGGCCCGCGTCGTCCACTTCGGAACGTTGCCGTAATCGGGAACCTCGGTGGCCGCGCCGGCGCAGCCGAGCGCCAGCGCGCCCAGCGCGACCGATCCGAGCATCGGCGACAACCGGATGAATCGCATGCGCGCCCCCTTTCAGGAGAACTTGATGTCGACCGTACCCTCGTACTTCCCGCCGTGGGTGTCCAGGAACGCGATCTTCAGCGTCCCCGGCTCCGTCGCGCGAAAGGTGAACGCGAAGAACGGGTTCTCGCTGACCGACTGCGTCGTCTCCGCCGCGAGGATCTCCCGGCCGTTGTAGGTGACGACGACCTTGTGGATGAAGTGATAGTTCTTGTCGACGGGCTTGCCGTCGCGCCGCTGCACGATCTCCATGGGGTGGATCACCAGCGCCCGCACGCGCACCACGTCGCCCTGCTTGATGCTCGAGGGAACCCGGATCCGGACCTTGCCGATCTCGGCCATGGCCTAGCCTCCGCAGCCGCCGACGGTGACCTTGACCTCCCGCTTCGCCATGAGCAGGGTCCCGTCGCTCAGCTCGGCGACCGCCCGCACGTCGGTCGTCTCGCCCAGGCGCAGGTTGGCGCCGACGAGCGCCGTGCCCATGGCGGCCGTGAGCGTGAACTTGGCGTTCATCGGCCGGCGGTTCTTGTCCGAGATGATGTAGATGTGCTTGACGTAGTCGGCCGGGGTCATCGGCGACTGCACCTCGACCGTGACCGGCACGACCGCGCCGTTCTCGGCGATGAGCGGCATGTCGAGCTTGATGGCGCTCGAGCCGTCCTTCAGGGGCCGGCTGCCGAACAGGCGCTTCATCGTCGCCTCGACCTTCTCCTCGGGCTGGAGCGCCCCGAGGTTGCCCTGCGCCGGGACGGCGTCCGGGCCCAGCAGGGGCCCCGACACCCCCGCCAGCCCCACGACCGCCAGGGCTCGCAGCAGCGTTCTCCGCGTGATGTGGCTCGCGCTTGGCGTCCTTTCCATGTCGACTCCTCCTTGGCTCTCTCCTGTCCCGATTATCCCCCGGCCCGGACTATCATGAGCCGATGGCTCCCGGCCCTCTGGTACCGCGCGACCCGCGCGGGCTCTCGGCCCTCGCGCTCTGCCTCCTGCTCCTGGTCGCTCCCACCTCGCACGGCGGTCCGGCCGTGCGCGCCCGGCCGGTGGACTACCCCGGCGCCGAGGGCGACATGCCGGCCCACCTCTACGAGCCCCGGGGTGCCGCGCGGCTCCCGGGCGTGCTCGTGCTCCACACGCTGGCCGGCCCCGGCCCCAACCTCGAGGTCTTCGCGAAGGAGCTGGCCGCCACGGGGTACGTCACCTTGACCCCCGACTTCTTCGCGCTCCACGACTTCGGACCCGACGGGCGCACCGACCACCCGCTGATCCTGGGCGACCTCAAGGGCGCCCTCGACTTTCTCGCGAAGGAGCCGCGCGTGAACCCCGACCGGCTCGGCGTCGTCGGCTTCTCGTTCGGCGGCCGGACCGCGGTCCAGCTCGCGGCGGCGCACCCGGCGCGGCTCCGCGCCGTCGTCGTCTACTACGCGATCGCGTCCCACGCCGAGCTCGGCCGCGCGCTGGCCGGCCGCGCCGCGCGGGCCGAGCCGCTCAGCGGGCGCGTCGGGGCGCTGCGCGCCCCCGTCCTCATCCACCACGGCGAGGCCGACACCAACGTGCCGCTCGGCCAGGCGCGCCTGCTCCACCGCGCGCTCCTCGCCGCGGGCAAGTCCAGCACGCTCCACACGTATCCCGGCGCCGATCACCTGTTCAACTTCTCGATCGGCCCCGACGTTCGCTTCGACCCCGCCGCCGCGCGATTGTCCTGGGAGCGCACCGTGCGCTTCCTGGATCAGCACCTCAAGCCTCGCCAGTGAGCCGTGCGGGTGGCGGGGAAGCGTCCCCCGCCTGCCAGCAACCGTCGGTAGGCTCCGGGTGCCGCGCAATCCCCCGGCAGCGCAACGGCGCCGAGTAACCCGCCGCGGTAGAGTGCCCGAGGCGATGCCGCACGGGGCTCGCGACCCCGACAGGCCCTGCACGGTCACTGGCGCGCTCCGAGCGCGCGGGTGAGGAAGCCGACGGTGCGCTCGAGCGCGTCGGCGCGCGCGAGGTCGTCACCGACCGTCCGCCCGTTGCGCCTGAAGTCGAACGCGCGCTGCGCGCCCGGATAGACGACCAGCTCGACGGCGATCCCGCGCTGCCGGAGCCGCTCGGCGACTCGCACGACCAGCTCGCGCCGGAGCTGATGGTCCTGCTCCCCGACCATCAGGAGCGTGGGAGCGCGCCACTGCTCGACCTCGGGCATGTAGCGGTAGACCTGGTCGGGCTCGGGGGCGTTGGGGTTCTGGAGGTGCGGGTAGTAGCCGACGAGCGCGCCCACTTCCGTCCGGCGCACGCCGAGGAGCGCGGCGTGGTAGCCGCCGCGCGAGATCCCCACCACCCCGAGGCGCTGCGACCCGACCTGCGGCACGGTCTTCAGGTAGTCGAGCCCGCGCTCGACGTCGGTCTCGGTCTTCGGGTCGTGGGCGACCGGGTTCTCGGGGATGAAGCGCCCGGTGTGATAGTCGGGCGCGAGCACGACGAAGCCGCGCTCGGCGAGCCGCAGCGCCTCGGCCTTCAGGCGGTCGTGCCAGCCGCTGCGCCCGTGGATGAAGAGGACGCCGGGATAGCGCCCGCCCCCCGCGGGCACGGCGAGGAGGGCGGGCACCTCGACCTCGTCCGCGCTCTTGTACTCGACCGAGCGGACGTCGAGGCGGACCACCGCCTGGGCGGCTACGCCCGTCGGAGCGATCAGGAGGAGCGTCAGCGCGAGCCCGCTCGCAGTCGAGCGACCCATGCGCCCTCCATTTCTAGCCCGCATCATTCTCTAGCCCGCATCATCTACGAACGGCGATGGCGCGACCGGGCGGGTGGCGCAGGGTGCGGTCCCCGCGGGGCCGCGCGCAGTGGGCCCCCCTCGTCCCGTGCGCCGCGCGCAGCGCGGCGGTCGGGCGAGTGGGTGACGGAGCCGGCCCCGCGGGGGCTGCACCCTGCGACAGGACCCGCCCGCCACACCCGACGACCGTTCCTGGATACTGCGCGCTAGGGGTTGACGAAGCATCCCTTTGCCACCGCGGCCTGCTCCTGCCGGCGCGCGGCGTCCACGGCCCGTTCGATCACCCGGGCGACGTCCTCGGTGGCGATGCCCGGCAGGCTGAGCCCCTCACTCGCCAGCAGGGTGTGAAGCGTCGCGACGATCCGTGCGGATTCAGCCGGGTGCCAGCGCAGCGCCCGCTCGAGCCCGAGCACGACCCGCTCGTCGCAGAAGAAATCGCCCGTCAGGTACACGGCCTTCAGCACGTCGCCGGCGAGCGTCAGGTGCGCCGAGAGGAGGCCACCCGGCGTCTTGACGGTCGCCGAGCCGCTCGCGTCGGCGACCGCCGGTTCCCGCTCGAGCCACTCCGGCGTCGCGTACGTCTCGCGCTCGAGCGCCGCGATCTCCGCCAGCTCGTCGTCGCCGAACCCGCCCGGGACGAGCTCGACGCCGAGCGTCCGCGCGTAGCCGCGGCGCACCAGCTCCCGCACCTCGCCAACCGCCACGGCGCGCCCGCACTCCCGGCGGACCGTCGTGATCCGCTCGGCGACCGTGGCAATCTCCTTGTCGGAGATCTTCTCGAACGGCGTCCGGAGGACCGCGAGCATGAGCGCGATATCGAGGTCGACCAGCAGGCTCGCGTGGAAGAGCAGGCCTCCGGCGCGGTCGAAATAGATCCCGAGCCCGGCGATCTTCCGCCCCTGCACCTCGAGATCGTTCTTCCGCCGGTACTCGGCCGGCATGCCGAGCTCGTGCAGCGCCCCGCAGAGGCCCGCGCCGAAGCGCTGGAAGAGCTCGCGGATCCGGTCATACGAGCGCTCCAGCTCCCCGCGGGGCGTCATGACGGCGACGCCCAGCTGGTCGGCACCCATCAGGATCGCGCCGCCGCCCGTCGGGCGCCGGTTCACCGCGATCCCGCGGGCGCGGCACTCGTCGAGCCGGACCTCCGAGGCGGCGCGCTGGAAGCGGCCGACGAGGGCGCAGTGCGAGCGGTAGGTGTAGAGGCGGATCGTGGGCGGCGAGTCGCCCGTCCCTTGCCGCCGCGTCACGGCCTCGTCGGCGGCGAGCCCGAACGACGCCGTCACGCCGTCGTCGGCCAGGTAGCGCCAGTCCCTGCCCTGCCCGCGGTTCACCTGAGGACGACCAGCGTGAGGGCGAGGAACGAGCGGGGTCCGGTCTGCATCACGTCAGGCTCCCATCGAGATTCAGAGTTTCTGAATTCCGAAACTTTGGACGGGAACAGTACCCGTCGCCCTGACAGGTGTCAATCGCCCGCTGCACCGTCCCCACGCGTCGCGTCACGGTGGAAGATTCGGCGGCCCGTCGGCCGCCTCGGGATCGACCGACGGGGCGCCGCACCAGAAACAGACGGTCACGAGCCGCCGATCGTCGGCGTCCCCGCTGCGGCCCGGGCTCGCGAGCGCCGCGCCGAGAGAGTGCTCGCAGTCGCAGTCGGGCACGGGGCGCATCACGAAGACGCCTCCTCCCCGCGTGGGTAGTCGGCCTTCCACGGGATGATCTGTCGGACGCCGCCCTGCGGGGAGGGGTGATCGCCCGCATAGCGCGGAATCAGGTGGACGTGCGCGTGGAGCACGCTCTGTCCTCCCGCCCGCCCGACGTTGACGCCGATGTTGTACCCGGCGGGCTTGAGCTCGGCTTCGAGCGCCGCGCGCTCTTCGAGCAGGAGCTCTATGCACGCGGCGATCTCGGCGGCCGAGAGATCGAAGAAGCTCGCGCAATGCCGCCGCGGGATGACGAGCGAGTGGCCCCGACTGACCGGGAACGAGTCGCGCGCGCAGTATGCGAGGGCGTTCCGCCGGACTACGCCACGCGGATCGTGACAGAAGATGCAGGGGTTGTTGGGGTCCCGCATGCCGGTCAGCGCGCCTCCGCCGCCGGCGCCCGGCTCGCGGTGTAGAGCATCGCCGCGGTCCGGTACACCAGGTGGGCGAACTTCGAGTACGGGATGTAGACGAGCAGGACGAAGATCAGGACCAGGTGGGCGACGTACATCGGGTACGCGAGCCGCGGCAGGTCGGCGAGACGGAGCGCCTGGGAGAGAAACCCCGTCAGCGTCGTGAGAAGCAGGATCGCGAGGAAGAGCCAGTCCGAATACGTGCTCTTCCCCGCGCGCTCCCCGTCGGCGAGCCGGCGCCAGGCGAAGACGGCGAGCGCCGCGATCACGGCGAGCCCGCTCGCGTTGCCGAGGAGCTTCACGGGGTGCCAGAGCGGCCAGGGCGTCAGGTAGCCGAAGGCGTAGATGCCGATCCCCACCGAGGTCGTCGTGACGACGAGGCCCAGGAACCCGTAGAAGACCGCGAGGTGGGTCCGGTGGAGGTGGGCCTTGTGCGTCGCGCGGCTCCCGGGCGCGTGCGACGAGCACTCGCTGAACTTCCGGTGTCTGAGGACCGGCACGACCGTCGGCACGAGCGCGCGTCGAGGTCCGCCACCGTCGCCGCCCATCTGCCTGCTCATCGCCCGCCAGTACCGGACGCCTCCCCCGAGCGCCCCCAGCATGGCCAGAGCCATGAACGCGACGAAGATCCCCTCGATGTAGAGGATCGGAATGCCAGCCCAGGAGCGCGAGGAAGATCAGGACGGGAATCGCCAGGAGCAGCGGCAGGTATCTCGGATCGGCGAGGGCCCGCCCCATGAAGGCCGGCGCCGCGTAGTGAGCGATGCTCGCCTCCCGGAGCGCCGCCATCACGCTCGCCGGCTTGGCGTCGCGGGGGCAGTAGGCCGTGCACGTCGCGCACTGGTGACAGAGCCAGATGGAGGCGTTGGCGAGGGCGCGTTCTTTGAGCCCCCACTGGCCCCAGATCATCTCCTTCCGCGGAAAGGGATTGTCGGCGGTCGAGATCGGGCACACCACCGAACACGTGCCGCACTGGTAACAGCTCGAGAGGTCGCCCGCACCGAGCCCGAGGATCTCCCGCGTGAACGCGAGGTCCGGCCGGGCGACCGCCGGCACTAGAAGCCCTTCATCGGATTCGGGCCGACGGCCTTGATCGTGTCGGCGAACTCGGCGAGCCGGGCCGGCAGCGCGTCGAAGTCCGAGATGGCGACGTCCATCACCTGCGCCCGCTCCGGCTCCAGCATGAGCCGCGAGAGCGTCTCGCGGACGTTGTCCATCCGCGTCGTCAGGAGCTCGCTCCCCTTGATGAAG
>JACPCG010000130.1 GCA_016179925.1 Candidatus Rokuibacteriota bacterium
GAGCGAGACGCTGACCCGGTCGAGCGGGATGCCGGCGAACGCCTCCTCCATGTCGGCGAGCGTGTCGATCGCCATGCCGACGCGCCCCACCTCGCCCTCCGCCCGCGGGTCGTCGGAGTCGAGGCCTAACTGAGTTGGCAGGTCGAAGGCGACGTTCAGCGCGTCCTGGCCGTGAGCCATGAGGTACTTGAAGCGCGCGTTCGTCTCCGACGGCGTGCCGAAGCCGATGTACTGCCGCATGGTCCAGAGCCGGTCGCGGTACATGTGCGTGTGGATGCCGCGCGTGTACGGGTACTCGCCCGGCCGGCCGATGTCGCGCTCGAAGTCCACTCCGGCGAGGTCGTCCGGCCCGTAGACCGGCTTGATCGAGAAGCCCGCGTGCGCTCTCAGGTCCTTCATCGCTTTCCCGCCTCCTTCGAGCCGCTCGGCTCGCCCCGCCCCGTAAAGGCCGCGACGATCGCCGGCAACGGCGTGCCCATCGGAAAGACCTCGGCGACGCCGAGCTTCAGAAGCTCTTCCACGTCGCGCGGCGGGACGATCCCGCCGACGACGACCTTGATCTCCCCCGCCCCGTGGGCGCGGAGCCCGTCGAGCACGCGGCGCGAGAGGAGCGCGTGGGCGCCCGAGAGGATGGAGAGCCCGACGACGTCCACGTCCTCCTGGATCGCCTCCTGCACGATCTCCTCGGGCGTCCGCTTGAGCCCCGAATACACCACCTCGAAGCCCGCGTCGCGCAGCGCGTGAGCCACGACCTTCGCGCCGCGGTCGTGGCCGTCGAGCCCGGGTTTCGCGATCAGGACTTTCACGCCGGCCGGAACGCGGGGAGCCACCGCGCGTTTCCCTTCGGGTCGTCGGCGACCCTGAGCGGGGCAAGCCTCACCTTCTGGCCGACGGCGAGCTTCACCGGGTCGGCGTCCACGAGGATCGAAAACACGCGATGCCCGTCCACCTTCACGATCGCGAAGACGCGCGGCCCCTCGAACCCAGCGGGGAGCCCCGTCTCCTGCACGGTGAACGCGTGGACCGTGCCCTCCGCGGACAGCTCCACCCAGTCGAAGGTGTCCGCGCCGCACTCGGGACAGAAGCCGCGTGGCGGCCACGCCGCGGTGCCGCAACCGGCGCACTTCGTGGTCGCGAGCGTCCCCTGCCCGAGCCGCGCGTAGAACTCGTGGAGCTTCGTGTGGTCCGCGGACTCCAGGGGGAACGGATCGGTCGCCCGGAAGTAGGTCACGGACGTTCTCGCCTGAGCTGGCGCAGGAGCGCGCGGACCTTGGCGGTCTCGAACCTCTCGCGCTTGTCGCCCGAATAGTCGAAGAAGCCGCGCCCGGTCTTCGGGCCGAGCTCGTTCCGTGCGATCTTCTCCTCCACGAGCCGCGCGGGCTTGAAGCGGTCGTCGCCGAGGGCCTGAGCCAGGAAGCCGCTCGCGCGATGGAGGATGTCCACGCCGCCCCAGTCGATGAACTCGAAGATCCCGACCTGCGCGTAGCGAAAGCCCATGCCCGCCTTGAACGCGCGGTCCACGTCCTCGGGCGTCGCCACGCCGTCCTCGACGAGGCGCACCGCCTCGTTCATGAGGAGCGCCTGCATGCGCGGGCCGATGAATCCCGGCGAGTCGGCGCAGCGCACGGGGACCTTGCCGAGCGCCTCGAGGAGCGCGATGCTGCGCGCGACGACCGCGGGCGCCGTCGACGCGCCGGGCACGACCTCGACGAGCGGGATGATGTGGGCGGGGTTGAGCCAGTGGGCGACGAGAAACCGCTCGGGGTGGTACACGACGTCGGCGAGGTGTTTCGGCGAGATCGTGGAGCTCGTGGAGGCGACGATCGCCTCGGGGGCGACGCGCGACGAAAGCCGCCCGAGGACCTCGCGCTTGAGCTCCAGCAGCTCGGGCAGCGCCTCCTGGACGAAGCCGCACGCGCCGAGGCCGTCGAGTCCCACGTGGTCCTCGATCCGGTCCAGCGCGGACGCGAGCTCACCGTCCCTGATCACGCCCTCCTCGGCCATCAGCCGGAGATCCCGGACGATCTCGCGCCGCGCGTCGGCGAAGACCGCGGCCGCGCCGCCCGGCGCCCGGTCCTTGACGTCCACGAGGCGAACGCGACGGCCGGCGAGGGCGAAGGCGAGCGCGATCTGGCGCCCGATCCTCCCGGGTCCGACGACGGCGACGGTGTCACTCATGGGCGGCCCTCACCGGGCCTCGCGCCCGTAGAGCATGACAACGTGCTCGCCCATGCCGCTGTTGTTGTGGGTGAGGCCGATCGCCGCGTCGTCCACCTGGCGGGCGCCCGCCTCGCCGCGGAGCTGGACGAAGACCTCCGCGGCCTGGGCGACGCCCGTCGCGCCCAGCGGGTGGCCGCAGCCGATCAGGCCGCCGCGCGGGTTCACGACGATGTCGCCGCCGTAGTCGCTGCGCCCCTCGGCGACGAACGGCCCGGCCTCGCCCTTGTGACAGAAGCCCAGCTCCTCGTACGCGATCAGCTCGGCGATGGCGAAGCAGTCGTGGACCTCGGCCAGGTCCACGTCGTGCGGGCCGATGCCCGCCATCTTGTAGGCGGCCTGCGCGGCGCGCTTCATCGCGGGCCAGTGGGCGTAGTCCTCGTGGAGCGAGGTGAGCTGGAAGCCGTCGAGCGCCTGGCCGGTGCCGCGGATCCAGACCGGCTTGTCGGTGAGCGCGCGCGCCCGCTCCTCGCCGGCGAGAATGACCGCCGCCGCCCCGTCGGTGATCGGCGAGCACATGAACAGGCGCAGCGGTGTCGAGATCATCCGCGAGCAGAGCACCTGGTCGAGCGTCGCGCCCTTGTTGAAGTGGGCGTTCGGGTTCTTCGCGGCGTGGGTGTGGTTCTTCACGCCGACCAGCGCCAACTGCTCCTCCGTCGTCCCGTACTCCGCCATGTGGCGCTGGGCGGCGAGCGCGAAGCAGGGCGGCGCCGTGAGCCCGAAGGCGGCCTCCCACTCGCGGTCCACGCCCGTGCCCATGTTGAGGATGGCCTCGTCGCCCGTCGGCTGGTTCAGCTTCTCGACGCCCAGCACCATCACGAGGTCGGCGAGCCCCGCGGCGATGAACGCATAGGCGTAGCGGATGCCGACGGTGCCCGACGCGCACATGTGCTCGGTGCGGGCGCTGAGCGCGCTCGGCCTGATCCCGAGCGCTTCCGCCGCGAGCGAGGAGATGTGGGACTGGAATGCGGTCCGCTCCGGCATCACCGAACCGACCACCAGGCCCTCGACGTCCTTTGGCTTCACGCCGGGGACGGAGTCGAAGCAGGCCTTGCCGGCCTCCCAGATGAGGTCGCGGTAGGTCGCCTTGCGCACGCCGAACTTGGAGACTCCGGCGCCGACCAGCGCCACCTTTCTCATGACCGCCTCCCTCAGACCCCGACCGATATGCCGCCGTCGACGACGATGACCCGGCCCGTGATGAACGCCGCATCGTCCGAGGCCAGAAAGGCGTGGAGCCTCACGCCGTCCTCTTGAGGAGGACGCTCGTCTCGTAGACGAGCACGGCCTCGCCCCGCTGGTTCTTCACGACCACGTCGAAGCTCACGACGCCGCGGTCGGGCTTCGAGGTCGCGCGCGTCTCGCGCACCGTCATCTCGGTGTGGAGAGTGTCGCCGAACTTCACGGGCGCGGTGAAGCGCACCTTGTCCAGCCCGAGCAGCGCGATCGTCGTCCCCTCGAACCAGCCCGCGAGGTTCTGCTGGCCGTTGGAGATCGCGAGCGTCAGGATGCCGTGGGCGACGCGCGTCCCGAACGGCATCGTCTTCGCGAACTCCTCATCGGTGTGGAGCGGGTTGAAGTCGCCGGAGAGCCCGGCGTACCGCGAGACGTCGCCCGCGTCCACGGTGCGCCGGCCCGTCGCGAGCACCTCGCCCACCTTGAAGTCTTCCCAGCAGCGTCCGCGCGGTCCCATCGGGCTTCCTGTCATGCGAATGCCTGTCCCCTGTCCCAGTCGAGGTCGCGCCCGATGACGAGGCGCAGGATCTCGGAGGTCCCGCCGCCCGGCAGCAGGAACCGCGCGTCGCGGAAGTACCGCTGGACCGGATACTCCATGGCGAGGCCGTAGGAGGCGAAGATGCGCGCGGCCTCGTCCGTCACGCGCACGGCCATCTCGGAGGCCAGGAGCTTGGCGACCGCCGCCTCCCGCCCGACCGGGCTCCCGGCGTCGAGGCGCGCGGCGGCCTGGTAGGTCACGAGCGTCGCCGCGTGGAGCTGGGCGAGCATGTCGGCCAGCTTGAAGCCGATCGCCTGGTGCTCGACGATCGGCTTGCCGAAGGCCACGCGCTCGCGGGCGTAGGTGAGGGCGGCATCGTAGGCGGCGCGGGCCAGCCCCACGGAGATCGCGGCCGTCATGATGCGGGCCTCGGCCAGCACGCCGCCGACCTTCTCCACGCCCCCCGTCTCCCCGCCCAGGAGATGCTCGGCGGGGACTTCGACGTCGTCGAGCAGGATCTCGCCGGTCACCGAGGCGCGCACCGCGATCTTCTCGATCGACTTCCCGAGCGTGATCCCCCGCATCGTCGCGCGGTCGAGCAGGAAGAGCGCGATGCTCTTCATCCCGCGCTCCGCCGAGGTCTTCGCGGCCACCGTGAGGACATCGGCCACGGGGGCGTTCGTCACCCACGTCTTGGAGCCGCGGAGCACCCATCCGTCGCCGCGCCGGTCGGCGCGCGTCGTGATGTTGGCGACGTCCGAGCCCGCGTTCGGCTCCGTGAGCGCGAAGGTCGCGACGAGGTCGCCGCGGAGGGCGGGCACCAGGTACTTCTGGCGGATCGCCTCGCTCCCGTACTTGTAGAGGAAGTACGTCCCCATCAGCGACTGCATCCCGCACACGGCCGCGAGCGACAGCGAGCCGCGCGCCAGCTCCTCGGCGAAGAGGCAGTAGGTGACGGTGTCGGCGTCGGCGCCGCCGTACGCCTCCGGGTAGCGGAGCCCGAGATAGCCGAGCTCGCCCACGCGCTTGAAGAGCTCGCGCGGGAACTCGCCGCGCTCGTCGAGCGCGCCGGCCGCGGGGACGACTTCCGCGTCCACGAACCGCGCGACGCTCCTGCGGAACTCT
Organism: Candidatus Rokuibacteriota bacterium; assembly: GCA_016179925.1. Lineage (GTDB taxonomy): Bacteria > Methylomirabilota > Methylomirabilia > Rokubacteriales > CSP1-6 > JACPCG01. The sequence goes on from JACPCG010000130.1 coordinate 5,057, forward strand.
TCCTGCTCCGGCGTGAACGTGATCATTGTAGCGGGGTCCGCGAGGCCGCGTGTGTCCGTGGGTGGCCTGAGACAGGTGCGCGCCGGCTCCGTTCCTCCAGCGCACTCTTCATGGTCGGGGTCCGCGAGGCCGCGTGTGTCCGTGGGTGGCCTGAGACAGGTGCGCGCCGGCTCCGTTCCTCCAGCGCACTCTTCATGGCAGCGGGGACCTCCGGTCCGCGCTCATCGCGCTCCGTCGTGCCCCGGTGGTGGCGGCCTCGTCCACGCGGAGGTCCGCGCCCGAACCCGTGATCACCACGCCGTATTCCCGCCGCGCGGCCTCGACCGACACGTAGTCGTCGAGCACGTCCTCGAGCACGCGGGCCGGGTCGCGCTCGAGCGGGTCGCCGTAGCCGCCGGCGCCCGGCTGCTGGAAGGAGATGACATCGCCGTACGCGAACTCGCGCGACTGCTTGCCGTGCACGAGCTGCTCGTCCCGCCCCGGGTTGATCACGGTGCGACCGAGCGTGCCGGGCTTGCCGCCGAACAGGCCGTACGCCGGGAACCTCTGCCGGTCGGACAGGTTCGTCAGCTTGCCCTCGTCGGCGAGGAAGCGCATGTCCCGGCGGACGCCCAAGCCGCCGCGGAACTTCCCCGCGCCGGCCGAGTCGCGGATCAGCTCGAACCGCTCGACGACGATCGGCTGGTTCGCCTCCTGCGCCTCCACGGGGATGTTCGAGGCGTTGAACGCCCAGGACATCGCCTCGCAGCCGTCCCTGGTCGCGCGCGCGCCTGTCCCGGAGAGCACGAGCTCGTAGGCGACGAACCGCCGCTTCTTCGCGCGGTCCCAGCCGCCGAAGGTCGGGTTGGCCATGTGCGAGGCGGCCGCCGCCACGCGCTCGGGGATCGCCTTCGCGAGCGCGCCCAGGACCGACTCGAACGTCCGGTAGCAGATGATCGCCCGCGGTCCGCCGCCCGCCGGCGGCCGCGGGTTGAGGAACGAGCCCTCCGGCGCCCTGACCGTGACCGGCTGGAGCGCGCCCTCGTTCATGGGCCCGAGCGGGTCGGTGAGACACTTCACCGCCGCGTACGAGTACGAGCGCGTGTAGTTGATGTAGGAGTTCATGCCCGAGGCGGTCTGCGGGCTCGACCCCGCGTAATCGATCGTCATCGCGTCGCCGGCGACGGTCACGGTGACCGCCACGCGCAGCGGCTCGGTCCCCGGCCCCCAGTCGTCCATGAAGTCCTCGAACGTGTAGACCCCGTCCGGGACCTTGCCGATCGCCGCGCGCATGGCCGCCTCGGTCCTCAGGATGATCTCGTCCATCGCCTCGGCGAGGACCGGGCGCCCGTAGCGCGCCGCCAGCTCCTGGAGCCGCAACTCGCCGACGCGGAGCGCGCTCCGCTGCGCGCGCAGGTCCCCGAGGACCTTCGCGGGCGTGCGGGTATTCGCCGCGATGATCCCGACGATCCCCTCCTGCTCCGCGTACTCCTGCCACACTTTCGTCGGCGGGATGCGCAAGCCCTCCTGGAAGTAGTCGAAGATCCCCTCGACGCCCTGGCTCCCGGGGCGCTGGCCGCCGACGTCCGTGTGATGCAGGATGTTCACCGCGAAGCCGATCAGCGCGCCGTCGTGGAACGCGGGCTGCGTGATGAAGAAATCGGGCAGGTGGCCCGAGCCGAGGAGCGGATCGTTCAGGAGGATGGCATCCCCCGGACGCAGCGTCTCGACGGGATGCACGGCGAGCGCGTTCTTCACGGCGAAGGACATCGCGCCCATGTGGCCCGGCGAGTACGGGCCCTGCGCCACCATGCGCCCCTGCGCGTCGAAGACCGCGACGGAGAAGTCCTGGCCCTCGCGCGCCTGCTCGGAGTACGCGGTCTTGTGCACGGTCGTGCCGATCTCGACCGCGATTGACTGGAGGGCGCCCCAGATGACGCCGAGCGTGAT
>JACPCG010000131.1 GCA_016179925.1 Candidatus Rokuibacteriota bacterium
GAGCGCGCGGGCGATGGCGAGCCGGCGGCGCTGCTCGACGTTGAGGGCGGGCGGGCAGCGGGCCTCGAGGCCCGCGAGGCCGAGCCGGCCGGCGACGGTCTTGACGCGCGTCTCGACGTCCGCCCGCGCCATCCCCTGCTGCTCGAGGCCGAACGCGATGTGCGCGGCGACGGTCAGATGCGGCCAGAGCGCGCCGTCCTGGAACACGTAACCGATGCCGCGGCGCCCCGGCGGGACCGCGGAGATGTCCTCACCGTCCACGAGCACGCGGCCCGCCGTCATCGGCAGGAACCCCGCGAGGGCGCGCAGGACGTCGGACTTGCCCGACTTCGGCGGGCCGAGCAACGTGAAGAACTCGCCGTACCGCACGTGGACGTTGACGTCGCAGACCCCCGGCGGGACGCCGCCGCGCGTGGCGAGCTCCTCGATACGGACGTCGACGAGCGGGCGGGCGCTCATGCGCGGGCCCTCGGCTGCGCCACCGCGGCGAGCGGCAGGCAGGCGATCCCCATCGCCCCGAGCAGGAGGTAGAGCGCCGGCGCGGAGGTCCACGCGAGCATCGTGGTCGCGACGACGGGGCCGACGAACGCGGCGCCGATGCGCGCCGAGTTGATCACGCCGATGGCGGTGCCCCCGGCGTGCTGCGCGATGCGCGCCACGACGAGCGGGAACACGGGCGCGATGCAGAGGACCTGGAGGAATCGCAGCACGCCGTAGGGCCACACGGAGTGCACGGCCCCGAGCAGGGCGAGGAAACCCGATGAGGCCACGAGCAGGAGCACGATCAGCCGCCGCTCGACGAGGAGCTCGCCGAGCCACGGCGTCAGGAGCGCGCCGAGCGCGGCGGCCGCGCCGGACGCGAAGATCAGGAGGCCGCCGACTTCGAGCGTTCGCGGGGCCGCGACACCGAGGTCGGGGATGACCTGCGGCAGGATCGCGGGCAGGAAGAACACCTGCGTCGAGCCGGCGAGGATGATCAGCGAGACCCGGGCCACATCGCCCATCCGCGCCGGGCGTTCCGCGGCCCGCCTCCGCGCCGGCTCGGGCTGGGAGGGCACCCCCCATTTCACGAGCGCCGCACACCCCCAGAGGATCACGCCGCCGAGCACGAAGGACTCGCGGAAGCCCATGCGCGCGGCGGCGATCGCGCCCGCGAGCGGGCCCACGACCTGGCCCACGGTCATGGCGGACTGCACGGCCGCCACCCTCCCGCGCACGGCCCCGCTCTCGGTCGCGCGCCCCGCCATGATGAAGGCAAAGGTGGACGTGGCGCCCATGAAGCCGAGGACGAAGCGCGCGAGGAACAGCTCGGGCAGCGTCCGGGCCGCCGCCATGCCGAGGAAGCCTAGGCCCTGCAGCACCTCGACGACGACGTAGAACGTCTTCGGATCGCCGCCGGCGGCGAAGCGCCCCCACACGGGTGCCGTCACGACCGTGACGAGCGACGAGATCCCGAGGATCCAGCCCGTCCACCGGAGCGTCGAGACCGGATCCGCCGTGCTGATCGCCTGGATGTGGAACGGCAGGCTCACGTACACGAAGGACCAGGCGAAGGAGCCGAAGAACATCGAGACGGGGAGGATGTGAGGCCCGCCGAGCCTCACCGCGGAATCACGCAGAACCCCTGAGCCTCGTCATCCGTAGGCCGATCGTCGCAAATCGTGGCGGAAGACGCAACCCGCCGGCGATCTCGCCTGGAACCACCTCCGCCAACCCGCCGCGCGACCGGATTCCCGATCTCCTGCCCGGGGCATTCCCGGTGGGAGTCGACATCTTTCCGTACACGCGCGAGGAGATGCCCGGCCTCGAGCCTTCGCCGCTCCTGGACGCCGTACGCGCGAGCCGCTGGCGCTACCGGCGCTGAGCCGATTTCACAGCGAGCTCCGAGCCATTTCTTCTGCCTGCACAGGGTTGCGGAGCACGCCGACGCCGGAGATCTCGACCTCCACCACGTCGCCCGGCTTCATGGCCTGCGTCGTGCCGGAGGCGCCTCCCGAAGGCGTACGCGGATGCCGACCCGATCTTCCCGATTCCGGGGTGGAGCAAGGTGTAGCGGCAGGCAAATCTAGCTAGACCGCGCATCGCGCGGTCGATCTCACGGGTGGACTTTGGCGGCAGGCGTCGCCGACCTGCGGTCCCTTCGAGCCGCTTGGGACGTTTCGCCTTCTTGGACGTCCGGCAAGTCACTCGCCTGGCGCGGCGTCCCACAAAACACCAAGCATCATCTCGCTATCGCCGCCGTACCGCGCGTCCCGCTCGAGCCGGCGTAGTTCGGCTTCCGCCTGGTCGGCGCGATCGTACTCGCCTGCTGGCCCAGGTCACCATCGGCACCGCGCTCTTCCTGGCCGCCTCGCTCCTGCTGGAGCCGGCCCCCGTGCGGTGGACGGCACGCCTGGCCGCCGCGGTCGGCTTCCAGGGCGTGATCGTGGCCGGCTTCAACTTCATGGTGAACCTCTGGCTGCTCAAGCGCCACCGACCGAGCGCGCTGGCCGCCTTCTTCCTCACCCAGCCGATCTTCGGCGTCGTCGCGGCCGGCCTGCTCACCGGCGACGTGCTGACGGTGGACCTCCTGCTGGCCAGCGCCGCGGTGGCCGCCGGCATCGGCCTCACGAGCCGTTGAGGAGGCTGGTCACTTCCGCGCCAGGGTGACTACTTTCTCCCGCTCAAGATGTCGCGCTGGCGCGGGGCCCGCCCCCGCCAACGCCCTGTGGCCGCGGACTTTTCAGGTCTGGCACACCTCCTGCTTTGTTCCAGACGGAACGAGAGATCACGATCACGCGAGGGACCGCCATGGGAATGAGGACGAAGACGGCCACGCGGGGACGCTACAAGCGCTGCCCGCGCTGCAGCGCGATGCTGCGGATCGGGGGGGAGTTCTGCCCGCACTGCGGGCTCCACATGCCCATCTCCTTCCCCCACAACCCGCTGGTGGCGGCCGATGCCGAGCGCGTGATCCGCGAGGTCGCCGATGGCGCCACCGGGGCGGCGCCGTGGGCCACGCCCGGCCGCTACCTGATCATCGTGGCCCGCGAGCGCAAGGACCTCTTCGACTACTTCGCCAAGGTCTTCGCCCACGAGCTGAACGTCCGGGTGGTCCAGGAGCGGCGCGCCGCCGAGCGGCGCCAGCGCGGCGGCCAGCCCGGCCAGGAGCGCCGGTGGCGCGACCGGCGCCGGCGGCCGGCGCTCCCCGAGCTCGGCCGCTTCGGCTTCGCCATCGTCAAGGTCGGCTGAGGGGCGGCTCCGGCGGCCCGGCGCCGCCACGGGCCGCGCGGCCGGTATAATCGGCCCATGCCGAGCCCGCCGCGGGCGCTCGAGACGGTGCCGAACCCCCATCCCGACCGGGACTACGAAGTCAGCATGACCGCGCCCGAGTTCACCTGCGTCTGCCCCAGGACCGGGCAGCCCGACTTCGCCACCATCCGGATCCGCTACGTGCCCGACCAGCACCTGGAACCACAGGTCCCCCTGCCGCGTCAACGTCCTGGGGCAGCGCTACCTCACTGGCCGGTTTTCAGGTGTCCACGACTGGCCGGTTTTGGGTGTCCACCGAGGCCCTTGAAAGATAGAGAAGCGCTCGGGTGCGATGGTAGCAGGGGTTGACGCTCCTGCGTACTTGACGAATGCAGCACTGACTCTTTTCCGCTTGGCAGTGGCATCCTTCGAGTTGCCATGGTCAAGATCGTGCTGTAGGTCTGTCCGAAGAGTGTTCACATCGACAAACGAAGAGGGACTATCGTGCTGATCCTGCTCCCTAACTCGCTGGATTACTTAAGCACGCAGAACCCCTGGGCCTCGATGCCGAGCGCCGTGTTGAACTTGCTGCGGAAGTTCTCGAGGGCCACGGCGGCCGTCAGCTCGACCAGCTGCGCCTCCGAGAAGTGCGCGCGCACCCGCGCGAAGAGCGCCTCGTCCACCGTGCGGCCGGTGACCGTCATCGCCTCCGCGTACTCGAGCGCCGCGCGCTCGCTCTCCGAGAAGAGCGGGCTCGTCGCGGCCCGGGCGACCTGGGCGATCTTCTCCTGGGACGCGCCCTCGTGCATCCCACGGGATGCGTTGATGTCGATTCAGAAGGGACAGCCGTTGATCAGTGCGACGCGCAGGTAGACCAGCGGCAGGAGGTCCTTCGGCAGGAGGCCCGAGCGGTCGATCGCCGCCGAGAGCTGCTTGGCGGCCTTCATGATGCCCGGCGTGTGGGCCTGGATCTTCGTCGTGTTCAAGACGAAGCCGAAAAGGTCCTGCTCCTTGGCCCACGTCTCCTTCAGAATGGGATCGTCGCCGGGATTCTCGATCTCGGGTACGCGCGGCATAGCGCGATTATACCTTCTTCATTTCCCGGAACGCCTTCACCATGGCGGCGGCGTGCTGGGTGACCAGCGCGGCGTCGGAGCAGAGCGTGACCATCTGGTAGCCCCGCGCGTAGAGCACCCGCGCCTCGTCCCAGCTCCGCGAGATCGTGCCGAGGGCGACGCCCGCCTTGCGCGCCGCGCGCTCGATCGCGGCGATCGCCTCGACCACCTCGGGGTGCTTCGGATCCGCGACGTGGCCGAGCGCCGCCGAGAGGTCCGTCGGCCCGACGAACACCACGTCCACGCCCGGCACGGTGAGCATCGCGTCCACCTCGCGGAGCGCCTCGACGGTTTCGATCTGGACGATGACGAGGATCTCGCCGTTCGCGCGCTTCCAGTAGTCGGAGGCGAAGCGGCCGAACCCGGCGGCGCGGTGGCTCCCCGCCATGCCGCGGATCCCCTCGGGAGGGTACTTGCAGGCCCGCACCGCCGCCTCGCATTCCTGCCGGCCCGAGACCCACGGGATCATCACGCCGTGCGCGCCGAGGTCGAGCACGCGCTTGATCACGGCCGGGTCGTTGGCCTCGACGCGCACGAGCGGGACCGTTCCGCTCCCCCCGATCGCCTGGAGCTGGGCGAGCAGCGTCTGGTAGTCGCCGTGACCGTGCTCCATGTCGATCAGGAGCCAGTCGAAGCCCGTGCTCGCCATGATCTCCGCGGCGATCGGGCTGCAGAGCTGGAGCCAGGCGCCGGCGGTCGCCTCGCCCGCCCGGAGCCGGCGCTTCACGGTGTTGTCGATGAGTCCGATCATGGGCGTGTCCCTCCAGGCAGGTGCCCCAGTCGCTCCTCGATCGCGGGCAGCGCCTCGAGCAGGACGCCGCCGACGATCTCGAGGCTCCGTGCCGAGACCTTGTCGAGCGTGTCCTCGGCGGTGTGCCAGGGCGGGTAGTCGAAGTCGATCACGAGCGCCGCCGGGACGCCGGCGCGCAGAAACGGCGCGTGGTCGTCCTCGACGGCGAGCGTCTCGTCGAGGAAGTGCGCGGCGGCGCCGCGCCTGGCCGCGGCGGCCCAGATGGCGTCCGTCAGCCAGGGGGTCGAGGCCGCCTCGCGGCGGATCGCGAGGTCGCGGTCGCCGATCATGTCGGCGACGATCAGCGCCCGCGGCAGCCGCCCCTGCTGCTGGAGCTCGCGCGCCATCCGGCGCGAGCCGTAGAGGCTGTCGGCCGCGGTCCAGGTCTCGCGCGCCTCCTCGCCGTCGAACCAGACGACCCAGTAGCTGTACTCGCGCGGGCGCGCGGCCAGGCGGCGGGCGAGCTCGATCAGGAGCGCCGCGCTCGAGCCACCGTCGTTGGCGCCGACGAAGCGGAAGTCGCGGAACCACTTCGTGTCGTAGTGGCCGGCGAGCATGATCACCTCCGCGCGGCGGCCCGGCAGGACGGCGACGATGTTCGCCATGCGGAGCCGGCCGTGCGGCGTGTCGGCGTCGAACGGTTGCACCTCCGCCCGGACGCCGGCCGCGGTGAGCTGGTCCACGATGTATGTGCGCGCCCGCGCCGCCGCGGGCGAGCCGGCCGGGCGCGGCCCGATCGCCACGAGACGCTCCACGTGGCGGAGGGCCGCGGCGCCGTCCACGGTCGCGCCGGGGCGCGCCGGCTCGGCCCCGAGCGCGGCCGCCGCGACGAGCAACGCTCCGACGAGGGCGAGCGCGGCCCTCACGGCTTGGCGCCGACCGCGCCGTAGTAGTTCATCGTCAGCACGAACGCGCCGCGCGCCACGAGCGCCGTCAAGCCGTCGAGCCAGCGCTGCGCGGTCGGCGCGTCCACGAGGCCGAACTTGACGGCGTTCTCGGCCCGGCGCTCGAGGAACGTCTTCGTGAAGGGCTCGAGCGTTGTGTCCTGGTAGACGTCGGTGAGGAGGCGAACGTGCTCGAGCCCGGTGGCGCGGAGCAGCCCCGGCAGCCGGCGCCCGCTGTAGGGCTCGGCGTACACGCGCGCGGCGACCCCGCGCATGATCCGGTCGGTCAGCTCGCGGTCGGGATGGGTGACGGCCACGACCCCGAAGTCCTGGTCCTGCAGCCCGACGGTGCCGCCCCGCCGGACGACGCGCGCCATCTCGCTCACGACCGTGAGCGGGTCGGCGACGTGGAGGATGACCGTGATCGCGAGCGCCGCGTCGAAGCGGCCCGCGCCGAACGGGAGCCTCGCCCCGTCCGCCCGCCGCAGCGTGATCGGCGGGCCGCCCTGCACCCGGCGGCAGAGCTTGCGGGCGACCGACAGGATCGCGACCGAGGAGTCCACGCCGACGACCCTCCCCCGCCGGCCGACCATCGCGGCCAGGTCGCGCAGGACGACACCCGTGCCGCAGCCCACCTCGAGCACCGCGTCGCCCGGCCGCACGGGGACGAAGCGCAGGAACCGCCGGCGGAGCCGCGTCTGGGCCCGCGTGCCGCCGCGCAGCTCGAGCGTCGTCGCCAGCTGCGCGGCGTTCGGCTGGGCGTCGACGTCACGCCACGGATCGGGGTGGAGCGACGGGCCGGTCACGCGGCGGGCGTCAGCCGCCGGCGGCCCGGCGGGC
>JACPCG010000132.1 GCA_016179925.1 Candidatus Rokuibacteriota bacterium
GGAGGGCAACGCGGAGTTCGTGGCGCCGCGCTACCGCTTCCGCTACCAGTCGCTGATCACGCCGCCCTCGGTGTTCGACTACGACGTGACGACGCGCGAGCGGACGCTGCTCAAGCGGACGGAGGTGCTGGGCGGCTACGATCCGGCGCGCTACCGGTCGGAGCGCGTCCACGCGCCGGCGCCCGACGGCACGCCGATCCCCATCTCGCTCGTGTGCGCGAAGGACACGCCGCGCGACGGCACGAGCCCGTTGCTGCTCAGCGGCTACGGCGCCTACGGCGTGCCGTACCCGGTGACCTTCTCGTCGAACCGCGTGAGCCTGCTCGACCGCGGCGTCGCCGTGGCGCTCGCCCACGTGCGCGGCGGCGGGGAGGGCGGCAAGCGCTGGCACGACGCGGGAAGGATGCTCGCCAAGCGCAACACCTTCACCGATTTCATCGCCGCCGCCGAGTTCCTCGTGACGCGCGGCTACACCGCCGCCGACCGGCTCGCGATCGAGGGCGGGAGCGCCGGCGGCCTCCTGGTCGGCGCCGTGCTGAACGCGCGCCCCGACCTCTGCGCGGCGGCGGTGCTGCGCGTGCCGTTCGTGGACGTCATCAACACCATGGCCGACGCCTCGCTCCCGCTCACGGTGGGGGAATTCGAGGAGTGGGGCAACCCGGCGATCCGCGAGCAGTACGAGGCGATGAAGGCCTACTGCCCGTACTCGAACCTGACGGCGCGGCCGTACCCGGCGATGCTCGTCAAGACCTCACTCAACGACAGCCAGGTGATGTACTGGGAGCCGGCGAAGTACGTCGCGAAGCTCCGCACGCTCAAGACCGACCGGAACCCGCTCCTCTTCAAGATCAACCTGGACGCGGGCCACGGCGGCCCCTCGGGCCGCTACGATGCGCTCCGCGAGCTGGCGCTCGACTACGCCTTCGTCCTGGGACGGCTCGGCCGCGCGGGCTGAGGCCCTACCGCGCCAGCGCGGAAGTTACGCCACCAGGGTGCTGAACAACTTGCAGGCTGCTCAAAAAGGTCCAGATGCAAGGCGGCGCCCGCTGGCCGCACGCGAGGCGTACTCTCTGTACGTTGAGCGTGCGGCCGAGGGCGCCAACGCAGCAGATGGATTTTTTCAGCAGCCTGCTACCGCCGTCCTTCGGCCGGCTGCGCGGGCAGCTTCGCCGGCCGGTCGGGCCCCCACACGCGCTGGTAATAGGTGTCCGCCAGGTTCAGCGCGCTGACGGGATTGTGCGCGAGGACGCGGTCCTTCGCCACGAGCGTCGTCGCGAGCCCCTTCGCGTAGCGGAAGAATAGGCTGTCGTGACCGACGCACAGGCCGAGCACGATGTTGAGCTCGGCGCCGGCGCGGTTCAGGAGCTCCGCCTGCGCGATCGGATTGCACATGGACTCGTGGGTGCCGGGCCGGATCTTCTCGTGGTCCCGCACGCCCAGCGCCTCCTTGGGGACGCCCCCGCTCTTGCACGCGGCCGAGGCCACCTCGAAGCCGTGGCTCTCGAGGATCGCGCTGAGCGTGCGGGCGTGGTCCACGAAGCTGATGCACGTGGCGATGCCGAGCTTCTTGAACCCGAGCTTCTTCGCGAGCGCGACGATCTCCTCGACCCGCGTCCACCGGCAGTAGCCTTCGCTCTCCACGAGGGCCGAGGCATAGGCGACCTCGCGGATGAAGGGATCCGCGTACCGCGCCACGGCGCCGTCCAGCGCGGCGTCGTCCACCTTCGAGGGACAGAAGCCGGGGCCCCGCGTCTCCGACTCGCCGTGGCGGCAGGCGCGGATGGTCGGGGGACAGTAGGCGCACGATGGGGTGTCGTAGCTCATTTGCGTGTCCTCCGCGCCCACTCTGCCTGGCCCGGAGCGCGCTGTATATGAGCCGTTTGCTCCACGCGCGTGGGTCGCCTGCACGCCCTCGCGCTAGCGCTGGAGCTGCTCGACGAGCGCGCGGAGGCGCTGGGACTCGTGGCTCGGCAGGTCGAGGAACCAGAACGCCGTCGCGTCCGGGTCGCGGCGAACGGCGATCGCGCCGACGTCGACCGGCGCGCCGCCGCCGGGCGGCGTGAAGGTGAGCCGCGCCGTCAGGCCGGCCTTGAGGGCTACCTGCGACCGCACCCTCATGCCCGTCGCGCTCAGCTGGCTGCACGTGCCTGTCCACACCGTGCCGTTCCCGGGGACGATGCGCACCGGGAAGTCCACGGCCACCCGCGGCGCCGGCCGCCGCAGGAGGCCTCCCGGGCCGTCCGCGCGCTGATGGGAGCGGGCGAACGGCTCGAGGAAGGAGAGCACGGAGCTCAGGCGATCGAGCGAGACGGGCTTGCTGATGAAGTCGAATGCGCCGAGCCTCAGGCACTCGCGCGCCTGGTCCTCGCTGGCGACGCCGGAGATGGCGACGACGGGGATGCCGGAGTCGCGCACCGAGGGGAGCCCGAGGAACTCGAGGCCGCTCATGCCGGGCAGGCGCACGTCGAGCAGGATCGTGTCGGGTCGCTCGCTCCAGAGCATCTTGAGGCCGTTCTCGGCGCTGGTCGTCACGATGGGTTGGTGGCCCAGCCCGGCGACGAAGTCGCGGAAGACATCGCCGACCGCCTTTTCGTCCTCGATGATCAGCACTCTCATCGCCTACCCGGGATAGTTTATTCGCTCGCGCGCTTCCGTTAAAGTACCAATCCGGGATGATCGACACCGTCCGCGCCTGGATCGACACCGCCCGTCGCATCGTCGTGCTGACGGGCGCCGGGATCTCGACCGATTCCGGAATCCCCGACTTCCGCGGGCCGCAGGGCGTGTGGACCCGCAACCCCGAAGCCGAGAAGCAGGCGACGCTCCAGAACTACGTAGCCGACGCCGAGGTGCGCCGGCGCTCCTGGCGGAGCCGGCTCGAGTCGCCCGCCTGGCGCGCCCGACCGAACACGGGTCACATCGCCCTCGTGACGCTCGAGCGCCGCGGGAAGCTGGACACGCTCATCACCCAGAACGTGGACGGCCTCCACCAGATCGCGGGCTCGTCGCCCGCCAAGGTCGTCGAGATCCACGGCACGATGCGCGAGGTCACGTGCCTGGCCTGCGGCGAGCGGGCGCCGATGGAGCGGGCCCTCGCGCGCGTGCGGGCCGGGGAGGAGGACCCGCCGTGCCGGTCGTGCGGCGGCATCCTCAAGGCGGCGACGATCTCGTTCGGTCAGAGCCTGGTGGCGGAGGACCTCGCGCGCGCCGGCGCGGCGGCGCGGCGCACGGACTTCATGCTCGCCGTCGGGACGAAGCTCTCGGTGTGGCCGATCGCCGGCGTCGTGCCGACGGCCAAGGAGGCGGGCGCTCGCGTCGTGATCCTCAACGCCGAGCCCACCGAGATGGACGGGCTCGCCGACGCGGTCCTGCGCGGCTCGATCTCGGGCCTGCTCCCGCAGATCGTCGGCGAGCCGTGAGGGCGTCGGGGACGCGCGCTTACTTGACGGCGGGCGCGTCCAGGCCGAGCTCGGCCAGCTTGGTCGGCGTCGGCGTGCCCGTGGCCGGGTCCCAGCCCGCCATCTCGTAGTAGACGCGCCGCGCGGCGAAAAACTCGTCGCGGTCGATCGTCTGGCCCTTGAGCGGGCCGTTGCCGATCCCCTCGTGCAGCCGCTGCGGCAGCACGTCGTCCTCCGGCGTGAACCCCTCGCGTGCGTTGAAGAGGCGCGCCTGCGTGTTGTTCCGCTCGCCCACCTTCAGCAGCTCGTAGAGGCTCACGTTCCAGCCCGTGACGGCATTGAGGTAGGCGACGAGCGGTTCCATCTCCAGGCCGTTGAGGGGCGCGCCGACGAAGTCGCACATGCCGACCGAGTTGTAGGCGCTCCAGAGCTTCTGCGTCTCGAAGAAGGCGCGCACTTTCTTCGCGTCGAGGACCAGCGGGTCGAGCGGCTCGATGAGCCCGAGCGGCCCCATGGGATGGCCCTGCGGGTGGAACCCTGCGTAGAGCGGGTCGTGAGGCGCCTCCATGTGGTCGGCGCCCGTCGGGGAGAGCGCGTAGGCGAGGGAGAGGCCCTTCTTGCCCCGCGGGTCGTGCATCGGGAGCTCCTGCCCCTTCACGTGGAGCGCGTAGCGCTCGGCGCCGCGCCCGAGCTTCTTCGCGGCGCGCTTGACGCCCTCGCCAAGCAGCTCACCGATGCCCTCGCGCCGGCCGATGAGGTGCACCATCTGCTCGACCGCCTCGGCGTTGCCCCAGGTGAGGTCGAGGCCGCCGGTCATCGCCCTGGTGAGGATGGAGTTCTCGTAGCACTCCATCGCGAAGGCGATCACCGCGCCCGTGGAGATCGAGTCGAGCACGTACTGGGCGTAGAGCTGGTTGATCCGCGCGAGCGCGTGCAGGTCGCCGACCCCGCAGAGCGAGCCCGACGCCGCGAGGGTCTCGTACTCGGGCCCGCCGTACTTCGGCGTGACGCCCTCCTCCTTGATCTCGACCTCGCGCTTGCACGCGACCGCGCACGCGTAGCAGGTGCCGCGGTCGACCAGGATCGTCTTGGCCATCTCCTGGCCGCTGATCGCCCGCGCGTGCTCGAAGGAGCCGTCGCGGAAGTTGCGCGTGGGCAGGATGCCGCCCGCTTCGAGCGCCATGACGGCGCTCGCCGAGCCGAGCGTGTGGAAGCGGTCCTTCGTGCGGTCGTAGCGCTCGCGGAACCAGACGAGCCCGCCCTTGGCGCGGTCCTTGTCGATCGCGATCGGGGGCTTGGTGCCGCGGACGACGATCGCCTTGAGGTGCTTGGCGCCCATGACCGCGCCGAGGCCGCCCCGGCCGTGGAAGTGCTTGAGCTGGTTCACGATCGCCGCGAACCTGACGCCCCGCTCGCCGGCGATCCCGGTCTGGAGCACGCGGACTCGCTTGTCGCCGAGCTCCGCCGCGATCCCGTCCTGCACCTCGCCGGAGAGCTGGCCCCAGTAGGGTCGCGCGTCCCGGAACTCGAGCTGGCCGTCCTTGATCCAGAGGTACACCGGCGTCGCCGCCTTCCCGCGCACCGTGACGCCGTCGAGGCCCGCCGCGCGCAGCTCCGGCCCCCACCAGCCGCCGGCCTCGGACTCGCCGTAGCCTCCCGTGAGCGGCGACTTCGCCGCCGCGGTGTAGCGGTTCGTGCCGGAGAGCGAGAGCCCGTTGATGACGCTCGTCATGAGTACCAGCACGTTGTCGGGGCCGAGCGGGTCCGCGCCGGCCGGCAGGTCGCGCAGGAGCAGCCAGGCCGCGAGCGCGCCGCCGCCGAGGTATTTCCGCATCGTGACTTCGGGGATCTCCTCGATGCGGGACTGCCGCGTGGTGAGATCGACGTGCAGGACCTTTCCGGTGATGCCGGATGCCATGGGGGCCTCCTCTGCTCAGGTATCAAGAATCGCGACGGCGCGCGTCCAGCCGGCCGAGGCGCCGCGGATCTTCACGGGGAAGCAGGCGATCGCGAACCCGTCGGGCGGCAGCGCTTCCAGGTTGTGGAGCTTCTCGAGGTGGCAATAGCCGATCTCGCGCCCCGCCTTGTGACCCTCCCAGATGAGGGCGGCGTTCCCGGTCTTCGTGAACTTCTCCTTCGTGTGGACGAACGGGGCGTCCCAGCTCCACGCGTCGGTGCCGGTGACGCGCACGCCGCGCTCGAGGAGGTAGAGCGTCGCCTCGCGGCCCATCCCCGCCCCGGCGGCGACGTACTCGGCCGTGCCGTACGCGGCGCCCGCGCGCGTGTTCACGACGACGATCTCGAGGGGCTCGAGCGTGTGGCCGATGCGCTGGAGCTCGGCCTCCACGTCCTGCGCGGTCACGACGTAGCCGTCGGGGAGGCGGCGGAAGTCGAGCTTCACCCCCGGCTGGAAGCACCACTCCAGCGGGACCTCGTCGATCGCGATGGCCCGCTCGCCCCGGTTCATGGTCGAAGCGAAGTGATACGGCGCATCGAGGTGCGTGCCGTTGTGGGTCATGAGCCGGATCCACTCGATGGCCCACCCCTCGCCGTCGGGGAGCTGCTCCTCCTTGAGGCCGGGGAAGAACGCGACGACGTCCTTCGCGGTGCGCTTGTGGGTCAGGTACTCGATGCGCGGGCCGTAGCCCGGCGGATCGGAGACGACGTCGTTCTCGAGGTGCATCGAGAGGTCGATGATCCGGCGGCCCATCGGGCGCTAGTCTACACCAACGGCCAGGGGTAGCCGCGGCCGCCCTCGTCGACGGGAAAGCGGCCGTGGCCGACGAGCGCGCGCGCCCGGGCGGCGAGGGCCTCCCGCTCGTCCGGCCGGAGCAGCGCCGCGAGCGGCGCGGGCAGCCCCGCCTTGACCAGGCGCCGGAGGTCGTCGAGGAGCCCGTCGGGGATCGGCGCGCCGCCGAAGTCCCAGATGACGGTGCGAAGCTTGGGCTCGGCGTGGAAGCAGAGGGCGTTGTCGATCGCCCAGATCACGCCGTCGGGGCCGGCGAGGCAGTGGCCGCTCTTCCGGTCGGCGTTGTTGGCGACGAGGTCGAAGAGGCAGATGCGCCGGAGCCGCTCGTGGTGCGCGGGGTCCTCCCGCAGCGTGAAGTAGTGCTGCTCGAAGTCGGCGTGGACGAAGAGCTGGAGCGCGCCCTCGCCGTAGGGCCCCTCCTCACGAACGACGGTCGGCGGGATCAGCCCCCAGCCGAGCGCCTCCGAGAGGAGATACGCCGCGAGCTCGCGCGCGAAGAGTCGGGGCGGGAAATCCCAGAGGGGACGCTCGCCGCGCGCGGGCTTGTACACGGCCAGCGCGGCGGCGCCCGCGTGCGCGACCTCGACCAGAAACGTCGCGTTGCTGCTCCA
>JACPCG010000133.1 GCA_016179925.1 Candidatus Rokuibacteriota bacterium
CCGGTCCGCGACGAGAAGAACAAGGTGATGCGCGCGATCCGCCCCGTGGACCCGACGCGGCTCCAGGAGGTCGCCCTCCGCGGCCAGTACGGCCCCGGGTTCGCGGAGGGCCGGCCCGTCCCCGGCTACCGCCAGGAGAAGGGCGTGGCCCCCGACTCGAAGACGGAGACGTACGCGGCGCTCCGCCTCATCGTGGACAACTGGCGCTGGGCGGGCGTGCCGTTCTACCTCCGGACGGGGAAACGGCTCAAGAAGCGCGCGAGCGAGATCGCGATCCGCTTCCACCGGACGCCGCACATGATCTTCCGCCGGGGCCCGGCAGGCGTCGAGCCGAACACGCTCGTGATCCGGATCCAGCCCGACGAGGGGATGGCGCTGACGGTCGCGGCGAAGACGCCCGGCCCCGAGCTGAAGCTCGGGCCGGTCCGGCTCGACTTCCGCTACGGCGAGGTCTTCGGCGGCGAGCCTCCGGAGGCGTACGAACGGCTCCTGCTCGACGCCATCCACGGCGACGCCACGCTCTACGCGCGCGGCGACTGGGTCGAGCACGCCTGGCAGCTCCTGGGGCCCGTGCTGGAAGGCTGGGCTCAGGACCCGGCCGTGCCCCTCTGCGTCTACGAAGCGGGGGCGTGGGGGCCGGCGGAGGCCGACGCGTTCATCGCCCGCGACGGAGACGCCTGGCGCACGCCGTAGGGCGCCGCCCCGCCGATTACTTCGGGGGCTGGAGCGAGCGGCTCGCCGTCAGCTCGACGTAGGTGTACCAGAGGCCCTCCCACAGGCGCACCTCGAGGGAGCTTGCCGCCTTCTCGTACACCTGGGTGGTGCCGTGGGTCGTGCTCGTGCTGCTGACGTGGCGCCAGCCGTTCGCCTCGAGCGTGGTGCGCATCGCCACCGTCAGGCTCGTGACTTCGAGGCGGCCGCGATAGACGAGACGGGCGGCCTTGACCGTCGGCGACTCGATGATCGTCGACTTGGAGGTCTGGTAGTCGAGCCCCTTCGGAACCGGAATGTCCTCGAACTCGCTCCGCACCGCCCGGGACGGAGCCGAGGCGCACGCGGCGAGGAGGACCACGGCGAGCACCGGAGCGACCAGCTTGGCAATTTTCATGCGCAAAGGGTAGCAGGGCTCCGGCGAGGCGTCCAAGGAATTCGGCCGGGCCGGAGGGCCCGTGTCGCGTCGGCGAACTCATGTTTACGATCGCGCGGCGGCGATGCACGCCTCGACGTCCACGTTGTCGATGCCGACCCCCGCGCGCCCGACGATGCGCAGGCGCGGCGCGTGTTCGAGGAGCTCGGCCGTGACGGCGGTGCCCGACCGGGTGATCAGGCCTTCGTACGCGGGCAGGCGCGCGTGGAGCGTCTCGCGCGAGGGCCTGGCCGGCTCGTCCACCTCGACCCCGTGCTCGCGCAGGTACGCGATCCCCTCGGGCGCGATCCGGTCGACGGCCAGGACGCGCACGCTAGCCCTGGATCGAGTAGCCGCCGTCCACGGTGATGACGGCCCCGGTGATGAAGTCGGACGCGGGGGCGGCGAGGAACACCGCGATGCCGGCGAAGTCGTCGATCGCGCCCCAGCGGCCGGCGGGCGTGCGCCGCAGCACGTTCTCGTTGAGCCCGGCGACCTGCCGGCGCGCCGCCTGCGTCAGGTCCGTGTCGATCCAGCCCGGCAGCACCGCGTTCACCTGGATGTGGTCCTTCGCCCACGCGGTCGCGAGCGACTTGGTGAGCTGGACGATGCCGCCTTTCGACGCCGCGTAGGCGGGCGTGAACGAGGCGCCGAAGATGGACATCATCGAGCCGATGTTGACGATCTTCCCGCCCCCGCCGGCCTTCATCGGGGGGTAGGCGGCGCGCGAGCAGAGGAAGGCGCTCGTGAGATTCGTGTCGAGGACCTGGCGCCATTCGGCGAGCGTGTAGTCCTGGGGCTGCTTGCGGATGTTGATGCCGGCGTTGTTGACGAGGATGTCGAGCCGGCCGCACTGCTCGACCGTGCTCCGGACGAGCGCCTGGACTGACGCCTCGTCGGCGACGTCCACGGCGATCGCGAGCGCCTGGCCCCCCGCCTTCTCGAGCTCGCGCACCGCCGCGCGGGACTTCTCCTGGTTGCGCGCGGCGACGACCACCCGCGCGCCGGCCCCGGCCAGTCCGCGCGCCATGCCGAGCCCGATGCCCCCGTTGCCGCCGGTGACGATCGCTACCTTGCCCTTCAGATCGAACACGCTGTCCTCCCCAGATCGCAACGTGGGGTCATTCTACGTCATCGCCTCTTCCGGGGCGTCGGCGTCAGCGAGCCCAGCGCTTCCTCTCACGGTATGACATCTCCCACCACTCGTGATGGGGCTAAAATGCCGGCCGCTCCTCAAATAGGACGACCTCGCTTCCTTTGACTGGAAAGCGGACGCGCAACTCATTGCGGACGGCGGCTGGCACGCGCTTATCGCAGAATACCCTGAGGCGGTTGGTCACCTGAGCGCGCTGCATCTCGGACAGCGGCATGCTCGCCGCTCCCTATCGCCGGCTGGGATGGATCGCGGCCTGTCAACGCTGGCGGTGAGCTGCCGCGGCGAGCGGATGCGAGCCAGCGGTCAGCTCTACTGCCGTGTTAGCCCGCATCGCGATACGCCCGTCGTACTTGACGGAACACCTTTTCTGCATCGGACGCTGCGCGCATTTCGACGCTCCGCCATGCCTCGCTCCACCGAGGAGGCTTCCCGAAATTCCACTCGATCGATCCGGCACCAATCTTCGCTTCCGCGAATTGGCCTCGCGGCGCATGATAGTTCACGACATTCTTGAAGGGGACTTCCCTTACGCCGTCAAGCGCGAGCAGCCTCTCATGCACGTCGCAGAACCCGGCCCGCAGGTTCTGCGGCAAGCACGCGAGCCTCTTCTCGGTGGCGTACCTCTTTAAGATCCTCGGAGGACTAGGGGTCATATCCGCCTCGCGCGCAGGCTGAATACTGACTTGGCCGCGACGGCGCTGTTCGACGATACCGTCGGCGAAGGCCACACCATGATAAGCGTAAGTAACGCAAATCACCGATCGCCTGGAATGCAGCACGGAGCCGTCGTACCGATAGCCAATGGCGACGAGGATTGGCTCTCGCTTCGCGATGCTTATCGCGCGACGCCTCGTTTCGCTGACGCGTGTTTCGAACGCAGTCCAGCCCTGCTGAAGCGCAAGGCTGTAGGCTGCAAGCTGGTCGAGTGCTGCAGCGTCGACGCGATCCCATTTGCACTCGATGATGACCGGCGTGTTAGAGGAGCTGATCGCAAGCACGTCAATATCAAAGAGTGGTCGGCCGCCGCGCCGGGTACTCGAGATGACCTCAAGGTGGAAGATCTTCTCCAAGTGGTCCTCGACGAACCGCTGCACCTCAAGCTCGTTCGCGAAAGGCAGACCACTGGCGGGGTATGGAGTTGAGTCTATCGGTATTCGCGTCTCCACACGACCCTCCGAACGGCTGAGGGGCGATCGCCGCGCCGGGATGGGCTGTAGGACGCCGCAGCGTATCGCGTCAGCGCGAAATTTTCGGGCTGTGAGGCCGCATACCCAAAGGGGGCGCTTCCCCGAGCATAAGGGGAATGGCTCGGTGACACAAGAAGATCATCCGAAGTCGTGCGACGGCACGCCGCGCTCGATGACCGCGAGCCCGGCGACCCGTGCGGCGCGGACCGAGACGACGCCGTCCTGGCGCTGCGCGATTCCCTCCACCAGCAGGAAGGGCTCGGTCACGAGCGCGATCCGGTAGCGTGCGAAGAGCGGGGGCGTCACGATCACGTTGGCGATCCCCGTCTCGTCCTCGAGGGTCAGGAAGACGAAGCCCTTGGCGGTGCCGGGGCGCTGGCGGACAATGACGCTGCCCGCCACCCGGACGGGCGTCCCGTGCGCCGCGGCGGCGAGCTCGCGCGCGCTCAGCACGCGGCGCCGCGCGAGCGCCGCGCGCCGGAGGGCCATGGGATGGCGGCCGAGTGTCACCCCCGTGCCTTCGTAGTCGGCCGCCAGCCGCTCGACCGGCGTCATCTCCCGCAGCGGGGAAGGCTCGGCGTCCGGAGCCCGGGGCTCCGCGAACAAGGGGCCGGGGGGCGGTGCGGCCGCCGCCCAGAGGCTCGCCCGGCGCGTGGCGCCGAGCGGCGCCAGGGCGCCGATGGCCGCGAGGGTCTCCAGCTCGTCGCGCGCGAGCCCGGCCCGGAGCGCCAGATCCTGGACCGAGGCGAACTGCCGCGCCTCTCGGGCGCTCACGATGGCTCGCGCCGCGCCCTCGCGCAGCCCCTCCACGTACCGGAGCCCGAGCCTCACCGCGTGCCCGGCCCCCTCGACGGACTCGAGCGTGCAGAGCCACTCCGAGCGCGTGACGTCCACCGGCAGGATGCGCTGGCCGTGGCGCTGCGCGTCCTTGACGATCGTGGCGGGATGATAGAACCCCATCGGCTGGTTGTTGAGCAGCGCCGTGTAGAAGGCGGCCGGGTGGTGGACCCGGAGGTACGCGCTCGCGTAGGCGAGCAGCGCGAAGCTCGCCGCGTGCGAGTTGTGGACGACGAGGTCGTTCGCCAGGAAGTTGTGATCGCCCTCGACGCTGAGATCGAACGTCTCCCGCTCCCCGACCGGTTCGATCGTTACGACACGATCCCAGTAGAGATCCGAATCGGCCAGTCGAGCCAGTTCGGGAGAATCGAAGTACCGAGCCAGCCGGGCCACGACCCAGCGACGGTACCCTCGCTTCGACCTGTGCGGAGAGACGATCGCGCGCAACGCCACGCCCGCCCCCCGGCCGACGTCGTCCCACAACACACCACGCGTCTTTCGCTCCCGGTTGATGACCGCCTTCACCTCTACGGGAATGACGTCACGCGACGATCCACCGCTTCCTCCATGGGCCTCGACGAGCACCTTCGCAAGCTCGAGCTTGTGGGAAGCGAGGAACTGACAGGCGATCCGATGATAGAAGGGCCGTAGATTCTCTCCGCCCGTGATGGTCACGACGAAGCTTGTGACGCGTCGGCCTCGATATGGATGATCGCGCTCGTAAAGCCTGGACACGATGCCCAGGCGGAGGAGGAGGTGCTGGACGTCTTCCGCAAGCCTGCGCGAAGCGGTGTCGTACGACGCGTGCCCACGCTTCGACATCGAGCCGTCGCCTTCCCAGAGACGGGCAAGCAGCAACTCGATGTCGGTGTCGCACAACGCGAATACCGCTCCTGGCAGGAATTTGGACCGCGCTCCATGCCCCCAGAGCCCCAGACGTTTCGCCCACTCGACAGCTCCAATCGGCTTGGATCGGTCGTGGCGACGGACGTGCACGCTGTAGCAGTTTCGATGGCGGGCAACCGTGGCGCGTGTGTTGTCGAACTGCTCGACGGCGGCCACGAACTCGTCGCAGTACCGAGGATCGGCCGTGTAGAAGTAGAACGTGCTGGGGTGGCACATGTTTCCTTCGGCAATAAGGTCCGCGAGCACGATCAACTCGTGACGCGGCCAGCGTGAGCGCCCGAGCGCTGGAAGCGCACGCACCGCCGCGATGTGGTCTCCGATGCGGAGACCAGCCACGGCGCGCCACCCGCCCGGCGTGAGCAGCGGATGCTCGGCCGTCGCCAGGATTTCACGGCCGAGCGCGGTGCGGACGCGATATACCATCCGCCGGCCGCTCGGCGTGGCCGCGAGCATGCGGCGCTTGCGGATCTTCATCTCCGCGTCGCAGGCAAACGTGTGATCGAGGCGCGCGCGGCCACTCACGACGTCCTCGATCGCCACCCAGCGTCCTGTGTCGGCGTCGATCACCCGCGTCTCACCGACGACGCACTCCGGGAAGCCGTAGAGCGCGAACGAGGTGATCGCGTGGACGATCTCCTCGGCGGCGCGGCCGTGGATCCCCTGCCGCGCCATGCCCGCGCGGAGCTTCTGCTCCACCTCGCCCATGAGCCGCTCGCTGCGCTTCCTGCCGAGCGCGCGCCGGAGCTCCTCGGCCTCGGTGGCGCTGAAGCCCGCGGCCATCATCGCGATCCGGAGCAGCTGCTCCTGGAAGAGCGGCACGCCGAGCGTCCGCCGGAGGATGGGCTCGAGAGACGGATGCGGGTACGTGACGGGCTCGCGCCCGCGCCGGCGCCGGATGTAGGGGTGGACCATCTCGCCCACGATCGGCCCCGGGCGGATGATCGCGACCTGCACGACGAGGTCGTAGAAGCGCTCGGGGAGGATGCGCGGGAGCGTCGCCATCTGGGCGCGGCTCTCCACCTGGAAGACCCCGATCGTGTCCGCCTGCTGGAGGCTCCGGTAGACGGCGGGATCGTCCGGCGGCAGGTGGGCCAGGTCCACGTCGCCTCCGGTCTCGCGGACGAGCGCGAGCGAATCCTGGAGCACCGACATCATCCCGAGGCCGAGCAGGTCGATCTTGATGATGCCGAGCGCTGCGCAGTCGTCCTTGTCCCACTGGACGACGACGCGGCCCGGCATGGTCGCGGGCTCGAGCGGCACGACGTCGTCGAGCCGGCCGGCGGCGATCACCATCCCGCCCGAGTGCTGGCCCAGGTGGCGCGGCAGGTCCTGGATGCGCGTCCAGAGCGCGGCGAAGCTGCGAATGCGCGGATGCGACGGATCGCATCCCGCCTCGCGAAGGTGCTTCGTCAGGAGCTCGTCCGGGTCCCGGTAGCCCCAGTTCGCGACGAGACGGGCGAGCCGGTCCTGCATGTCGCACGGCAGCCCGAGCGCTTTGCCGACTTCCCGCGCCGCGCTCCGGCCTC
>JACPCG010000068.1 GCA_016179925.1 Candidatus Rokuibacteriota bacterium
TGAGGAGGGTGATGGTGAGAGTGAGGCCACTGCGCATCATCTTCGTCATGACGTTCGAAATCGTCCCGACCTTCTTGTCAACCACAACTCCGCCTAACGCTCCGCATAACCCGCGGCAGGCGAACGCGGGCGACGTCTGTCCGCCGCGGCTCTGCCGCCTGCCGGCGGGTTCATGCGGTGGTTATGCGACCCGCGGCATTCGGAGTCTCTGCCTGACAGACCGCCCTGGCGCAGACTCGAACGGCATCATGGAGATGAAGGCCCAGGTGGTGCAGAACGGACGGGATCAGCTGTTCGAGGACAGTTGTCGCCACCTCCACGCTCAGTCCTGCCTGCTCCATGTCGGGACGTTCACCGCGATGGATAAGCGCGTTCCGGTTGGCCTGAACGCCGGCAATCTCCTCCCAGAGGAGCTTACTCGCGCCTGGCCGCTTGGCAGCACGAAGGTCAGTCCCGCCGTGTTCCGTGAGAATCTGGAAGAGAAGGTCCCGGAAGCGGTCGAACGAGGTATGCGAGATGACCAGGTCAGTTATCAGGGCGGCCGTAGATTCCTGATGAACGAGGCCGTACACAACTGGTCTCAGCAAGACGCCCTTGATCCCGAGTTCCACCGCGCTCGCGGCGAAGACCAGTGCAGCACCGGTATGTACGCCCAAGAGCTGTCTGGAATCAGCGAGTGCCTGGAGCGCGGGTGCCACCAGGGCCGGATGCTCTACGTAGTACGATCGTAGTCGCTCGGTTGTGAACTCCGTAATCGCGCGTTCGCGGTGCTCTTCATAGAGGAGCCGGGCCCCCTCATCAGCCATGTACATGTCGTATTGTGCGTCTTCAAGTGTGTACGACATCTCAGGACCTCTTAGGTCGCATAACGCAAAGTCGGCCACGAGATAGACCGGTCAGTGTAGTTCAGTGGAACCTGCGGAACCCTGCGGCCTAGCACGGATCTGAACTCGGGCTTGCTGTCAATCAATCCCCTTGTTCTCCCGCACGTTGCGACCACCGAAGCCCCCAGTCGGGCACTATGCTCGCCAGCAGCATGTCGCAGCGTATCCCGTCGGCCTAGTCCGTCGGGTATCCCAACGGACCACGCATGGAGCCTGATCCCTCGCCGCGGACCATCGCGTCGATCGGGCTCTGCTCCTGGCAGGTCCCCGGTTCAGCACGTGGGCGTAGATCATCGTCATGCTCACGTGCCGGTGCCCAAGCAATCTTTGGTTCCTCGGCCCCGAGAGTACCTCACCTCGGTCAACGGGAGCAAGGCGCTTCGAGGCGCGGTGTGGGCCGTTACATCACGGGGCCGATGATCCAGGGCGCGAACTCTTCCTCGCCGACGCCGGAGAGCTCGCTCTTGCTCCGCTTGCCCGAGGCGACCGCGAGCACTTCCTCGAAGATCTGGCGGCCGACGGTCTCGAGCGGCGTGCCCTCGAGGATGACCCCGCAGTTGATGTCCATGTCCTCTTCCATGTGGCGGTACATGAGCGAGTTGGTCGCGAGCTTGATCGACGGCACGGGCTTGCAGCCGAAGACGGAGCCGCGCCCCGTCGTGAAGCAGATGATGTTGCAGCCGCCGGCGACGAGGCCGGTGATCGAGACGGGGTCGTGGCCCGGCGTGTCCATGAAGACGAAGCCTTTCGTCGTGATCGGCTCGCCGTAGAGGAAGACATCCATCATCGGCGTCGTGCCGCCCTTGGTCACGCCGCCCAGTGATTTCTCGAACACGGTCGTCAGGCCGCCCGCTTTGTTGCCAGGCGCGGGATTGTTGTCCATCGCCTCGATGCCGCGGCAGTACCACTCCCACCATTTGTAGCGGTCGATGAGCTTCTTCGCGACGCCCTCGTTGATCGCGCGGCGGATCAGGAGGTGCTCGGCGCCGTAGATCTCCGGCGTCTCGGCAAGCACGCCCGTGCCGCCGTAGCGCACCAGCTCGTCCACCGCCCAGCCGAGCGCGGGGTTCGCCGTCATGCCGGAGTTCGCGTCCGAGCCGCCGCAGTTGGTCGCGAGCGTCAGCTCCGAGACCGGCTGCTTCGTCCGTTTCGCCGAATTCGCATACGGCAGGAGTTTCGCCACCTCGGCCGCCGCGCGTTCCACGGTCTTTCGGATCCCGCCTGCCTCCTGGATGTTGACGAGAAAGGGCTTGCGCTCCGGATGGCCCGGCGCCGCCATCCGCTGGCGCTCGACCATCACGGCGGCTTGGTTCACCTCGCAGCCCAGGCCGATCAGGATGTAGGCGGCGACGTTCGGGTGCTTGGCGTAGCCGGCGAGCACGCGCTGGAGCGCCAGGTGGTCCTCGCCGAAGAGCTTGGTGCCGCACCCCGACTTGTGGGTGATCGCGATGACGCCGTCGACGTTGGGGAACTCGCGCTGGACGTCGCGGAACTTATCCTTCACGAACTGGGAGACGCTGGCCGAGCAGTTGACACCCGAGATGATCGCGACGTAGTTGCGCGTGCCGACGCGCCCGTCCTCGCGCTGGTAGCCGTCGAAATGGCGCGTCTGCCCGGGCGGGTAGTAGTCCACCGGCCGCGCGTCGGTGCAGAACTCGTACTCGCGCTGGAGCTCGCCGATGGAGAGGTTCTGGGTGTGGACGTGGTCGCCGACGGCGATGTCCCGCGTGGCGAAGCCGATGATCTGGCCGTAGCGGCGCACGGGGGCGCCGGTGCGGACCGCGCGGCGCGCCACCTTGTGGCCGGGCCGGATGTCCTGGCGGACCTCGATGCGGCGGCCGCCATCCTCGAGGACCGTCCCGGCCGGGATCTCGGCCTTCGCGACGGCGACGTCGTCCTCGGACTTCAAGATCACCGCCTTGTCCCTGATGTCGAACGTGGCCATGCTCATCCCCTCAGACGAAGTCTGGCGATCAACTATACCGAACTCGATCCCTGGATGCGCAGCACCGCGGGCGGCTCGCTCTCGAGTTGGATCGTCGTGTGGTCGATGCCGAAGCGCGCGTGGAGGACCTCGTGCAGCTCGCGCAGCAGCCGGTCGCTCTCGCCCACGTCCTCCACGACGACGTGGGCGCTCATGGCCTCGCGGCCGGAGGTCAGCGCCCAGACGTGGAGGTCGTGCACCCGCCGGACGCCCGCGACGCCTCGCATCGCCGCCTCGATCTCGCCGAGGTCGAGGTGGGGCGGCGTGCCCTCGAGGAGCACGTTGACCGCCTGCCGGAGGAGCCCCCACGTGCGCGGCACGATGACGAGCGCGATCGCCACGCCCGCGAGCGGGTCGGCCAGCGTCCAGCCCGTCCAGAGCACGATCGCCGCGGCCAGCACGACGCCCAGGGACGCGAGCGCGTCGCCGAGGACGTGGAGATAGGCGCCGCGGACGTTCAGGCTCGCGCCAGCGTCGTCGTGGAGCAGCCACGCGCAGCCGACGTTCGCGGCAAGCCCGACCGCCGCGACAGCGAGCATCGGCCCGCCGAGCACGTCGGGCGGCGCCAGGATCCGCCGGTACGCCTCCCAGAGGACGCCGCCGGCGACGACGAGGAGGACGAGCGCGTTCACGAGCGCGGCGAGGATCTCGGCGCGGTAGTAGCCGTACGTCTTTTCGGGCGTCGGCGGCCGCGCGGCGATCCAGATCGCGAAGAGCGCGAGCGCGAGGCCACCCACGTCGGTCAGCATGTGGCCCGCGTCGGCGAGCAGCGCGAGGCTCCCGCTCCAGAGGGCGCCGGCGACCCCGACCAAGAGGAACGCGGCCGTCACCACCAGGGTCGCGGTGAGCCGGCCCCGCGAGCGGGCGGCGGCCGTCGGCCGGTGGACGTGCGCCATCATGCGGATCGTAGCAGGTTCCTGCAGGGCTTTACGCTACCATTAGACCATCGTGAGCGATCCGACGAGCATCCACGAGCTCAAGACGCTGATGCGGTCGCTCCATCCGATCATCGCCA
Organism: Candidatus Rokuibacteriota bacterium; assembly: GCA_016179925.1. Taxonomy (GTDB): domain Bacteria; phylum Methylomirabilota; class Methylomirabilia; order Rokubacteriales; family CSP1-6; genus JACPCG01. Next base: position 3,884 of record JACPCG010000068.1, read on the forward strand.
TCGAGACCATCGAGGAGGAGCGGGCCCGGGCGCTGCTGCTCTCGGTCGCGGCCCAGCTCGCCCTCCCCCTCTGGGAGTGGTCGGTCACGCGAGGACTGACGAAGGCGGAGGAGCCCCAGGCCATGAACCGGCTCACCGCGACGCCGCTCAGCGTGCTCCAGTGGGTCGGAGGCCTCCGCGTGAAGGCGATGTTCCTCCTGAAGGACTTCTCCCGGTATCTGACCGACGCGGCGGTGGCCCGCCAGTTCCGCGAGCTGCCGCCCCACCTCACCGAGGTCGGCTCGACGCTCCTGCTGAGCGGCGAGAGCGTCGATCTGCCGAGGGAGGTCGAGGATGTCGCCGTCCGCTACCGGCTGCGGTTCCCGGACCGCCACGAGCTGAACGAGGTCATCACCCACGTGCTCCGCTCGCTCGGCAAGAGCGCGCTCCGGGACGTGGAGCTGGGCGCCGACGATCGTGAGGCGCTGCTGCGCGCGCTCGGAGGCCTGACCCTGAACCAGGCGCGTCAGGCCGTGGCCCACGCGGTGCTCGAGGACGGAAAGCTCACCGCCCGCGCGATCCAGTCCGTGCTGGCGCGCAAGGCGCAGGCGATCCGCGAAGGCGGCCTGCTCGAATACTACCCCGTCGGCGACAATCGCTACCAGCTCGGCGGATTCGCGAACCTCAAGGCCTGGCTCGCGCGCGCCCGCCTCGGCTTCGCCCCGGAGGCGCGGGCGCTCAATCTGAGCGCGCCGCGCGGCATCCTGATCGTCGGCGTCCCCGGGTGCGGAAAGTCGCTGAGCGCCAAGGTCATCGCCCGCGAATGGCAGCTGCCGCTGCTCAAGCTCGACGCGGGGCGGCTCTACGACAAGTACGTCGGCGAGTCCGAACGCAACCTGCGCAAGGCCATCGCCCTCGCCGAGTCGATGGCGCCGGTGGTCCTGTGGATCGACGAGATCGAGAAGGGGCTGGTCGCCACCGGGAGCGGCGACGCCGACGCCGGCCTGAGCCGGCGGTTGTTCGGCGCCTTCCTGACCTGGCTGCAGGAAAAGCGCGACGAAGTCTTCGTGGTGGCCACCGCGAACGATCTCTCGATCCTGCCGCCGGAGCTGCTCCGCAAGGGGCGCTTCGACGAGATCTTCTTCGTGGACCTGCCCGAGCCTGACGAGCGCGAGAGCATCCTCAAGATCCATCTGGGCCTGCACAAGCAAGACCCTGCGCGCTTCGACCTCGCCCCGGTGGTCGCTGCCTCCGAGGGTTTCAGTGGCGCCGAGATCGAACAGGCGGTCGTGGGCGCGCTGTACCGGGCCCTGCTGGTCAAGCGCCCGCTCGAGACCGCGCTCCTCGTCGAGGAGGTGCGCCAGACGGTTCCGCTCTCGGCGTCCAGGCGGGAAGACATCGAGCGGCTCCGGGCGATGGCCAGCGGGCGCTTCGTCAACGTCCGCTGACCCGCACGCCTGGTATGCACACCGATCGGACCGTCACGCTCCACGCGCAGCGCTTCCACTACACGGAGTGGGGGGACGCCGCCGCGTCCCCCGTCGTCATGCTCCACGGCGTCACGGGCCACGCGCGCACGTGGGACGGGGAAGCGCGCGCGCTGTCCGGGCGCTATCGCGTCCTCGCCCTCGACCAGCGCGGGCACGGCGACTCCGACCCGGCCCCCGACGGCGATTACACGACGGGGCTTTCGATGGGCGGCCGCGTCGCGATCGCGTACGCGGGGCGGCAACCCGCGCGCGTCGAGCGGCTCGTCGTCGTGGACATCGGCCCCGAGGTGGCACCGGCCGGCCGCGCGCGCGTCGGCCAGACGATGGGCCAGGCGCCGGAGCGCTTCGCGACCGTCGCCGAGGCGCTCGCCTACCAGCGCGCCAACAACCCGCGCTACACGGAGGCCTTGCTCCGTCATCGCGTCGAGCACGGCCTGCGCCCGCTCCCCGACGGGGGCTTCGCCTGGAAGTACGACCGCGCCCTCCGCGACGCCGTGCGGGCGGGACGCTGGCGCGACACGCTCGACCTCTGGCCGCTCTGGCGGGCGGTCGCCTGCCCGACGCTCCTCGTGCGCGGCGCCGACTCGGACGTGCTGTCGCCGGAGATCGCCAGGCGCATGCTCGAGGAGAACCCGCGCGCCACGCTCGTCGAGGTGCCCGGCGCCGGCCACACCGTGCCCGGGGACCAGCCCGCGGCGTTCCAGGCGCTGGTCGCGGAGTTCCTCGGCGCTTGACGGCATCGTTCCGGCTGCTCTGGGCCGGCGCGTTCGCGTTCTTCCTCTCCTTCTTCCTCCTGCTCGCGGCCCTGCCCCTCTACGCGCGCTCGGTCGGCATCGAGGACCGCGCGATCGGCGGCGTGCTCGGCTCCTTCGCGTTCGCCGCGATGGTGGTGCGGCCGTGGGCGGGCTGGGCGGCTGACCGCTACGGGCGCCGCCCGCTGATGCTCGCGGGCGCGCTCGTCTTCGTCGTCGCCTCGCTCGCCTACAGCTTCACCGCGGGCGTCGCGGGTCTCTTTGCCGTGCGCCTGCTTCACGGCTCCGGCATGGGCCTCTACCCGACGGCGGCAAGCGCCGTCGTCGTCGACCTGGCGCCGCCCGAGCGCCGCGGCGCCCTCATCGGGACCTTCGGCGCCGCGGCGAATCTCGCGATGGCCGTGGCACCGATGGCGGGCATCGCGCTCGTGGACCGCGCGGGCTTCATCATGCTCTTCTGGCTCTCGGCCGCCATCGCCGTGGCCGCGCTCCTCCTCACCCGCCCGCTGCCTGAGACCGGGCGGAGCCGCGGGCCGATCCCGTTCTCGCCGGGCGCGATGGTGAGCGCGGCGGCGCTCTTCCCCTCGTCGCTCGTGTTCCTGCTGATGCTGAGCTACGGGGCGCAGATGACGTTCCTGCCGCTCCACGCCCACACCCAGGGCGTGAACCCCGGACTCTTCTTCCTGATCTTCGCGCTGGTCGTCACCGCCGTGCGCGGCTGGGCGGGGCGCCTCTCCGACCGCTTCGGGCGCGTCGGCGTGGCCGTCGGAGGACTCACCCTGACGGCGGCGGCGCTCGCGGTCCAGGCGCTGATCGGCGGCGCCGCGAGCCTGGTCGCCGCCGGCGTGCTCTACGGCGTCGGCTTCAGCGCGGCCACGACGGCGCTGATGGCGTGGTGCGTGGACGTCGTGGATGCGGCGAGCCGCGGGCGGGCGATGGGGACCTACTACACGGCCCTCGAGCTCGGGATCGGCCTCGGGGCGCTCTCGGCCGGATTCGGCGTCGCCGCCGGCGGCTTCGCCGCAACGTTCCTCGGCGCCGCCGCCGCCGCGCTCGCCGGCGCTCTCCTGGCACTCGCGCGGTCACGGGCGCGGCCGCCCGCGACCCGGCGCGGATGATTCATGAGGGACGATGGCGGGCGGGTAGCGCTGCGGGCCGTCCCGCACGCCCGCGCGACAGCGGTCGCAGGGACCCGTTCCCGCCGCGTGGGAAACGGACCGGACGCGCCCCGCTGGAGCCCAGCCGCAACGGGGCAGCGGACGCGTGCCGCGTGGTCCCGCGACCCCTGTCGCGCGGGCGTGCGGGACGGCCCGCGGCGCCACCCGCCTCGCGCGCCGCGCGCTCGAGAATAACGCGGGTCAGCGGTCGCGGAGCTTGCGCGCGGCCTCGGCGCGCATCTGCTGCATCGCGCGTGTCTCCTGGTCGAAGTAGCGCTCCTCCTTCCAGGGGTCGGCGTTCATGTGGTAGCCGTTCTGCTCCCAGAAGCCCGGCGGGTTGACGTCGAGGAACTCGAAGGCGCGGAGCCACTTGGCGCTCTTCCAGAAGTAGAGCTTCGGCACCACCAGCCGCATCGGGCCGCCGTGGTCAGGCTCGAGGTCGCGGCCGTTGTGCCGGAGGGCCAGCACGACGTCGTCCTGCACGAGGTCCTCGAGCGCGATGTTGGTCGTGTAGTCGGGGTCGGCGTGCTGCATCACGAACCTCGCCTCCGGGAGCGGCCTGACGCGCTCCATGATCTCCCGGATGGGGACGCCCTCCCACACGTTGTCGAGCTTCGACCAGCGCGTCACGCAGTGGATGTCGGAGGTGAGCGTCACGCGCGGGAGCTTCTGGAACTCCTCCCACGTCCAGGACACGGCCCGCTCGACCAGGCCGAAGCACCGGAAGGTCCAGGTCCTGGGATCGAACCGGGGCGTCCGGCCGTACGTCAGCACCGGCCACTTCGCGGTCAGCGTCTGGCCCGGCGGCGTGCGGCTCGCCTGGGCGGGATCGGCCTGCTTCATCCGCAACCTCCAGAGCTCCCAGAGGAGTTTGGCCATCGGCGACCACTATACACCGGGCGCACAAGCTTCTCGGCGGCGCCCGGGGGCGCCCTATAATATAGATGTAGACACGGTGTGCCGACCGAACGGTTCGGCGCACGAAAGGATGATGTGGATGAATGGAGAACGAAAGCTGGCGCTGTTCATCGACTTCGAGAACATCGCCCGCGGGGTCAAGGAAGCCCAGTACAAGGCCTTCGAGATCAAGCTGGTTCTGGAACGCCTCCTGGAGAAGGGCAAGATCATCGTCCGGAGGGCCTATGCGGACTGGAACCGCTTCACCGAGTACAAACGCCCCTTCCACGAGTGGGCCATCGAGCTGATCGACGTCCCGCAGAGCCGCTACAGCGGGAAGAACTCCGCCGACATCCGGATGGTCGTGGACGCGCTCGACCTCGCCTACGGCAAGACGCACATCGACACGTTCGCGCTCGTGTCCGGCGACTCGGACTTCTCCCCGCTGGTCTCGAAGCTGCGCGAGAACGACCGGTACGTGATCGGGCTCGGCGTCAAGTCGTCGTCGTCGGACCTGCTCGTGGGCAACTGCGACGAGTTCATCTTCTACGAGGACCTGATCCGCGACACGAAGAAGACGAACCTCCTGCGCGGGCTGCCCGAGAAAAAAGCCGAGGCGATGGCGCAGCTCATCGACGCGATCCAGGCGCTCCAGCGCGAGAACAAGGAGACGCTCTGGGGCTCGATGGTCAAACAGACGATGATCCGGAAGAACCCGGCGTTCAACGAGTCGTACTACGGCTTCTCGACCTTCTCGAAGCTCCTCGAGGAGGCGGCCAAGCAGAAGATCGTGACGCTCGAGCGCGACGAGAAGAGCGGCACCTACGTCATCACCGCCCTCTCGGAGGAAGGCGGGCGCGCGGCCTAGCTCCCCCAGGGGACGATCAGGCGGTCCACCGACCACATCCCCGCACCGCCGAGCAGGATCGAGAGCGCCATCGCGATCAGCGCGAGGTTGAACTCGTAGCCGTGCCCCTTGCCCGGCGCCATGGACCAGTTCAGGAAGAAGCCGTTGCGCACGTGCACCTTGGAGATGGCGACGAGCATGACGACGATCAGCCCGACCGCCGCCGGGCGCGTCAGGAACCCGACGATCATCGCGAGCCCGCCGAGGCACTCGATGAACGCCGCCACCGCGGTCGCGGCCGGCGGCATGCCCATCTGACGGAAGCCCGCGATCGTCTGCGAGAGGCCGGGTCCACCGAACCAGCCAAAGACCTTCTGAGCGCCGTGCGCGAAGAAGATGACGCCCAGGACCAGCCTCACGACCAGGTGCGACCAGGACGGAAACGTCCCGAACACGAACTGGATCGCGTCTTCCATGACTCCGCCCCCTGTTGTATCCTCGCCACGTGAGCCGCGCTCTGAACCCCACCCCCCGGTCGCCGCGAGTGTACACCATCACCCTCGCGTGCGTGCTCGTCTTCGCGGCGGCCGAGGCCCGGGCGCAGGTGGAGCTCACGGTCGCGCCGTTCATGGTGAAGGGCCCTGCCGGCGCGGCCGTGACGATCGTGGACTTCTCCGACTACCAGTGACCCTTCTGCCAGAGCCTCCAGCGGTCGCTGGCGCAGATCATGAAGGAGTTCGACGGGCGCATCCGGCTCGTCTTCAAGGACCGCCCGCTCGCACGCCACGCGCTTGCGCGGCCCGCCCACGAGGCCGCCCGCTGCGCGGGCGCCAAGGGCAAGTACTGGGCGTACCACGACCGCCTGTTCGCGGAGCAGCCGGCGTTCGAGCGCGCGAACCTGCTCCTCTACGCGGGGCAGGTCGGGCTCGACCGCGCCGAGTTCGCGCGGTGCCTCGACGAGCGGCGGTTCGCCGCGGACGTCGAGGCGGACGTACAGCAGGCGCTGGCACTCGGGATCATGCGCACGCCGACCCTGCTCGTCAACGGGCGGCGGATCGAGGGCGCCCCGCCCCTCGAGGAGTTCCGCGCCATCATCGAGCAGGCCCTCCGGGAGCGGCGCTGATGCCGTTCGTCACGGTCGCCGACGTCGCGGACGTGGCCCCCGGCAAGGGGGCGCTGATCGAGCGCGACGGCGTGTCGCTCGCCGTGTTCAACGCCGGCGGCTGCGCCGTGAGCCCCGTGTGCCCCCACGAGGACGGGCCGCTCGCGGAGGGCTTCGACCTGACGACGGGCGCGGGCCCCGTGGATCCCGCCCTGGCGCTGACCGTCTACCCCGTGCGCGTGAACGGCTCGGCGATCGAGGTCGAGGTACCATGAGCGGCGTGCCGGCGAGCCTCTACGTGACCGCGGCCGATCGCCCCTGGGTCGAGCGTCGCCCGGGCGTGCACTGGAAGGTCCTCTGGGAAGACGGGGACCGCAAGGCGGTCCTGATGCGCTACGACCCCGGCGCGACGATTCCGCGCCACCGCCACCTCGGCGACGAGCAGATCTTCGTTCTGGACGGGGGTGTTTCTGACGACACCGGCACCTGCACCAAGGGCAACTACGCACGACGGCCGCCAGGCTGCGTCCACACGGTGACGAGCCGCCATGGCGCCCTCGTCTTGGCGATCATGACAGGGGGAACGGAGCCCGAATAAAGCGAGTTGCATCGAGCCCCCGAAATCCACTAGTGTTGGTGGGGAAAGGACCGTCCCTCATGACCGAGCGAGCCGTCAAGCACGTCAGAAAGTTCCTCGGCCAGCGCCTCCGCGCCCTTCGCAAGCAGCGCCTCTTGAGCCAGGAGCGTCTCGGCGAACGCTCCAACCTCAGCGGCAAGTTCATCGGTGAGGTCGAGCGGGGCGAGAAGTCGATCTCGATGGACAGCCTCTACCGCGTGGCCGTCGCCCTGGAAGTCCCCATGCGGGACCTCACCGACGTCGGCGACAAGGCCTCCGCGGTCCCGACCGAGGACGCCGAGAAGATCTTCGCGCTCGTGTCGGGCCGGCGCCGCCCGGAGGACGTCCGCAAGGCCTACAACGTGCTGCGCGCGATGTTCGGCCGCGCCTCGTAGCCGGTCGCTTCGGGAGCGCCCGCCGTCGCTGCAACCGATCCCAGCACAATCGGACTGCCCGAGGGGTGTCCAGCATGACGACGGAACAGGTATGGCTCGGCATCGGACTGCTCGGCCAGGCGTTCTTCTCCGCGCGCTTTCTCGTCCAGTGGATCGCCTCCGAGCGCGCGAAGAAGAGCGTCGTCCCCCGCGGCTTCTGGTTCTTTTCGGTCGGCGGGGGCATGACGCTCCTGGCCTACGCGATCTACCGTCTCGACCCGGTGTTCATCATCGGCCAGGGCGCGGGGCTCTGCGTCTACGCCCGCAATCTCTACTTCATCTACCGACGCCCGGAGCATGTCGTCCACTGACAACGCGAGCGTGCTAGAATCCGCGAGCGGCGGGGCGCCCGCTACAATAGAGCCGCTCCAAGAGACCCGCGACAAAGGAGACCATCGTGTCCCTGTCGATCAACTGGGCCCAGTGCCACACGCGTCCCGTGCTGATGATCCCCGGTCCCACCGAGCTCCCCTTCCCGGTCATCCAGGCGATGAACCAGCCGCCGTCGATCCAGTACGACCGCACCTTCGACGAGCAGGTGCTGGAGCCGACGACGCTGGCGCTCCGGGAGGTCTTCCAGACGAAGGGCGAGGTCATCATGATGCCGGGCTCGGGCCGGACCGCGCTCGAGGCGGGGGCCCTCTCCGTGATCGAGCCGGGCGACCGCGTGCTGGTGGTCGGCGCCGGGCAGTTCGGCATCCTGATGCGCGAGATCATGAACCGGGTTGGCGCGGACTGGACGGAGTTCCCGGTGGAATGGGGGGGCCGGCTCGACCTCGAACGCCTCGCCAGGGAGGCAGAGCGCGTCCGCCCGAAGGCGATCACGCTCGTCCACAACGAGACGTCCACGGGCACGACCTACCCCGCCGCCGAGGTGGGCACGATCGCGCGCTCGGTG
>JACPCG010000069.1 GCA_016179925.1 Candidatus Rokuibacteriota bacterium
GATGGCGGACAGGAGGGCGCGCCGGTAGGCGATCCCCACCGTGAGCGCGAACCCCGGCTCGAAGGGCTCGATGACCAGCTTGCCGTACGTCTTGTCCTGGACAGCCCAGTCGTGCCGCGCGGGAAGTTGAAGCTCCAGCATGAGGACCCCCTCGAGACGAACCAGTGTGGAAATCGCGGGGCCCGAGCCCCAGGCGAATGAGTATACCAAACGTTCGATGTTAGACTCGTAGAATCATGCGGTTGCGTGTCGTCGGGGGCGCTGTGGTGCTCGCCGCCGTCCTGGCCCTGGCCCGGCTCGGCTGGCAGGTTAGCACACCCGCCCGCGCGCTCGAGGCTGGGGCGCGCGGCGTCGAGATCCCCGCCAACCAGGGCATCCTCTCGGTCGCCGGGGCCCTCGAGCGCGCGGACGTGATCCGGAGCCGGACGGGCTTCGTGCTCCTGAGCGTGGCGCGCGGGAGTGCGCGCCGGCTCCGGGCGGGCGAGTACGAGGTGAGCAGCACGTCGTCCTGCATGCGGAGGGCGCCACGCTCGCCGAGCTGGCGCGCGCGCTCGAGGCCGGGCGCCTGGCGAGCGCCGGCGCGCTCGCCCGCCTCGCGCACGACCCCGCGTTCCTGCGCGGGCTCGGCATCGAGGGCACGAGCATCGAAGGCTACCTCTTCCCGGACACCTACCAGCTCGTCCGCGGCATGGCGCCCGAGGAGATCCTGACGCGCATGGTGCAGCGCGGGCGGGCGAAGCTCGGTCCCGACGTGGCCCGGCGCGCCAGGGCGCGGGGGCTCACGGTCCATCAGCTCCTCACGCTCGCGTCCATCATCGAACGCGAGGCGGCGGTGCCGGAGGAGATGCCGCTCATCTCGGCCGTCTTCTGGAACCGTCTCAAGCTCGACATGCCGCTCCAGGCGGATCCGACGGTGCAGTATGCGCTCGGCAAGGAGCGGCGCGCGCTCACCCGCGCCGATCTCCTCATCGACCATCCGTTCAACACGTACCGACGTCCGGGGCTGCCGCCCGGGCCGATCGCGAGCCCCGGGCTCCGGGCGATCGAGGCCGCGCTGGTCCCGGCGCCGGTGAAGTACCTCTACTTCGTCGCCATGGACGACCGTCGCCATCACTTCTCGAACACCGTGGAGCAACACAACGCCGCCGTCGCCCGGTACCGGCTCGCTCGCGATCGCTGAACCGTGCTATAAGACCCGCGAGATGACGCGCGCTTCCGCCCTCGAAACGATCGTTCGCCACTCGGCCGCGCCGGGACCCGCCCCCCTCGCCTACCGCGTCTTCCGGCGTCCGGCGAAGGCGCTCCTCGAGCGTGTCTTCGATTTCACCGTCGAGGGACTCGACCACCTGCCGGCCGGCGGTCCGTACATCGTCGCCGCGAACCATTCCAATTATCTCGACGGCGTGGTGCTCGCGGTGGTGGCGCCGGCGCCGATCGCGTTCATCGTGATGCCGCGCGTCTGGCGGGCGACGCCGCTCCATCCGCTCTTCCACCGCCACGTCGGCTCGATCCCCATCGACCTCGAGCGGCCCGACCTCCGCGCGCTCCGCCGCGCGCTCGGGGCGCTCGCGGCGGGACGGGTCGTCGGCATCTTCCCCGAGGGGCCGTTCAGCGTGCGCGGCCGGCTCGAGCGCGGCCTTCCCGGCGTTGCGCTGCTGGCGCTCCGCTCCGGCGCGCCGGTCGTCCCCGCGGGCATCTCGGGCACCTACGAGGCGCTCGCCGGACGCTGGGGCTACATCCCCCGGCGCAGCCGGATCGTCGTGCGCTTCGGGCCGCCGCAGCGCTTCTCCGCGGACGGGCTCGGCGGCCGGCGGTCGGCGCGGGAGCGCGTGACAGCGCGGATCATGGACGACATCGCGGCTCTCCTGCCGTGAAGCGGCGCCCCAGAACGCGGAGGCCGCGGAAGACGCCGCCGGCGCCGGAGCCCGCGCCGGCGAAGCCGTGGGCGGGCCGCTTCACGCAGGCGGCCCACCCCGCCGCCGAGCGCTTCACCGCCTCGCTCGCCTTCGACCGGCGCCTCTGGCCCTACGACGTCACGGGGAGCGTCGCCTGGGCGGAGGCGCTCGGCCGCGCGGGGCTCCTGTCGGCGTCCGAGCGGGATGCGATCGTGACGGGACTCGCGGCCGTCCGCGAGGAGCTCGCGAGCGGGACGTTCCCGTTCCGCCCCGAGCTCGAGGACATCCACATGAACGTGGAGCGCCGCCTGCAAGAGCTCGTCGGTGAGGTCGGGGGCAAGCTCCACACGGGGCGCTCGCGGAACGACCAGATCGTCCTCGACGAGCGCCTCTACCTCAAAGACATCCTCGGGCGCCTCCGCGACGGACTCCGCCGCGTCCAGGAGGCGCTCGTCGCGCGCGCGGCCGAGACGCTCGAGGCGCCGCTCCCCGGCTACACGCACCTGCAGCGCGCGCAGCCGATCGTCCTCGCCCACCACCTGCTCGCGTACGTCTTCATGCTCCAGCGCGACCGGGAGCGTCTCCGGGACTGCGGCGCGCGCGCCGACGTGCTCCCGCTCGGCGCGGGGGCGCTCGCCGGCACGGCGTTCCCGATCGACCGCGAGGCGCTCGCGAAGGATCTGGGGTTCGCCGCCGCGTCGCCGAACAGCCTGGACGCCGTGAGCGACCGCGACTACGTCGTCGAGTTCCTCGCCGCGGGCGCGATCTGCGGGATGCACCTCTCGCGGCTCGCCGCGGACCTCACGCTCTGGGCGACCGCGGAGTTCGGCTTCGTCGAGTTCTCGGACGCGTTCGCGACGGGCTCGTCCATCATGCCGCAGAAGAAGAACCCCGACGTCGCCGAGCTGATCCGGGGCAAGAGCGGCCGCCTCTACGGAAACCTCCAGGCGGTCCTCACGACGATGAAGGGGCTGCCGCTCGCGTACAACTCCGACATGCAGGAGGACAAGGAGCCGTGGTTCGACTCGGTGGACACGCTCGAGGCGATCCTCGCCGTGCTCCCGCCGATGCTCGCCTCGCTGACCTTCCGCACCGACCGGATGCGCCGGGTGGCCGGAGAGAACTTCGCCACGGCGACGGACCTCGCCGACTACCTCGTCCGGAAGGGCCTGCCGTTCCGCCGCGCCCACGAGGTCGTCGGGCGCGTCGTGCGCCTCGCCCTCGACGAGGGCAAGGGGCTCGAGGACCTCGGGCTCGCCGAGCTGCGCCGGTTCTCGCCGCTCTTCGACGGCGACGTCAAGGACGCGATCACGGTCGAGGCCTCGCTGCGCGCCCGCGCCGTCACCGGCGGCACTGCGCCGGCCGCGGTGCGCCGCGCGCTGGCCCAGGCCCGCGTCCTGCTCGGCCCGGAACGATCATGAAGAGTGCGCTGGAGAAACGCAGCCACGCCGCGCCTGCAGCAGGCCACCCGCGTACACTCGCGGCCCCGGGGTCCCCGTTACAATGAAGAGTGCGCGAGAGGGACGGCGCCACGCCGCCTCGGTCTCAGGCCACCCACGGACACCCGCGGCCTCGCGGCCCCCGCTCTCATGAAGAGTGCGCTGGAAGGACGGAGCCACGCCGTACCTTTCTTTGGCCACCCACGGACACCCGCGGCCTCGCGGCCCCCGCTACAATTGGCCCTGGCCCTCGGGCTCGCGGTGCTCGCCCTGGCCGCCTGCGGCCGCAAGGGCGCGCCGGTGCCGCCGGAGTGGCGCGTGCCCGCCGCCGTCGGCGACCTCGCCGCGGTCGTCCGCGAATCCGCCGTCGAGCTCACGTGGACCAATCCCGGCCGGCGCGTGGACGGCACGCGCCTGCGCGACCTGGTACTCGCGCGCGTCTGGCGCGTGGACGACGAGGGCCGCGGCGATCCCAAGGCCGCCATGCTGGCGGACGGCGCCATCGCGGGCTACACGGAGCTCGCCACCGTCCGCCCCGGCGCCCCCGAGGCCGCCGTCACGCCGGAGGGCCGCGTGACGCTCATCGATCACCGGGGGCTCGCTCACGGGCGGCGCTACACCTACGTCGTCGTCACCGCCGACGCCCTCGGGCGCGTGAGCCGGCCGTCGGCCCGCGTGTCCATCGCCTTCATCTCGGCCCCCGACCAACCACAGGGCCTTGCCGCGTCGCCCGGCGAGCGCGAGGCGCGCCTGGCCTGGCGGGCGCCCCCACGGCTTCTCGACGGGAGCCCGGCGCCCGCGGCGCTCGCCTACGAGGTCCTGCGCGCGGCCGCGGCCGATGGACCGCTCGCGTCCGTGGCGCGCACGGCCGCCGGCGTGCTCGCGCTGACCGACCGCGAGCTCGAGAACGACCGGACGTATTACTATGCCGTGCGCGCCATCCGGGCGGAGTCCGGCACGACGGCCTATGGACCGCCCTCAGCGCGCGTCGCGGTGACCCCGCGGGACATGACGCCGCCCTCGGCGCCGACGAACCTCGTCGCCATCGCCTCGGAAGGCGCGGTGCGCCTCTCGTGGGGGGCCTCCCCGGAGACCGACGTCAGCGGCTACATCGTCTATCGCGCCGAAGCGGGCGGCGCCTTTGTCCGCGTCGGTTCGACGCGCGCGCCGGCGACCACGTTCGTGGACCGCGAGGTGGCGCGCGGCCCCTGGCGATACGTCGTCACGGCGGAGGACTCGGGCGCGATCCGCAACGAGAGCGCGCGGTCGAACGAAGCGACGGTCGCGGTACCTTGACTTCGCCCCGCCCGGGTGTTACCAACAACGTCTACATGGATCACTTCGCCTACCGGAACTCCGAGCTCTGCTGCGAGCGGGTGTCGCTCCGCGCGCTGGCCGCCCACGTGGGCACGCCCGCGTACGTCTACTCCAAGGCGGCGCTGCTGGAGAGCTACCGCGCGTACGACGGCGCCTTCGCCGAGGTCCCCCACGTCGTCTGCTACTCGATCAAGGCGAACGCGAATCTCGGCGTGCTCGGGACGCTCGCGCGCGCGGGTGCCGGCGCCGACATCGTGTCGGGCGGCGAGCTCTTCCGTGCGTTGCGCGCAGGCTTCCCGCCCAGCAAGATCATCTTCGACGGCGTGGGCAAGACGCGCGACGAGCTGCGCGAGGCGCTCAAGGCCGAGATCCTCATGTTCAACGTCGAGTCGCGGAGCGAGCTCCGCGCGCTCGACGAGGTCGCCCGGGAGATGGGCGTCCGCGCCCCCGTCGCGCTCCGCGTGAACCCGGACGTGGATCCGCAGACCCACCAGTACATCGCCACCGGCCTCAAGACCTCGAAGTTCGGCATTCCCATCGCGCAGGCGCTCGAGGCGTACGAGGAAGCGGCGAGCCGCGAGGGCGTTCAGGTCATGGGCGTGGATATGCACATCGGCTCGCAGCTCACCAAGGCGTCCCCGTTCGCCGACGCGCTCGCGCGCCTCGCCGCGCTGGTCAAGGCCCTGCGCGAGCGCGGGACCGAGGTCCGGATGGTCGACGTCGGCGGCGGTCTCGGCATCCGCTACCGCGAGGAGACGCCGCCGACGCACCGCGAGTACGCGATGGTGCTGCTGCCGGCGCTCCGAGAGCTCGGCGTCACGGTCCTGCTCGAGCCGGGCCGGTCCATCGTCGGGAACGCCGGGATCCTCCTCACGCGCGTCCTCTACCGCAAGGACACGGGGGACAAGAGGTTCGTGGTCGTCGACGCCGCCATGAACGACCTCATCCGGCCGGCACTCTACGACTCGTACCACGAGATCCGGCCGGTGGACGCAGCGCGGCTCGGCGACCCCATGGAGAGCGTGGACGTGGTCGGTCCGGTGTGCGAGTCGGGCGACTTCCTCGCGAAGGACCGGGAGCTGGCCGCGGCCGAGGAGGGCGATCTCCTCGCGGTCATGAGCGCCGGCGCCTACGGCTTCGTGATGTCGTCCAACTACAACACGCGGCCGCGCGCCGTCGAGGTGCTCGTCGACGGCGACCGCTACACGATCGTGCGCCGCCGGGAGACCTACGAGGACCTGGTGGCGGGGGAGACGACCCTATGAGCGCCAAGTTTCAGGGTTCGTTCGTCGCGATGGTCACCCCGTTCAAGAACGGCCAGGTGGACGAGACGAAGGTCCGCGAGCTCGTGGAGTTCCACGTCGCCCACGGCACCGACGGCCTCATCCCGTGCGGGACGACCGGCGAGTCGCCGACGCTCTCGCACGACGAGCACAAGCGGGTCGTCGAGGTCGTGATCGACGCCGCCCGCGGACGGATCCGGGTGGTCGCCGGCACCGGGTCCAACTCGACCGCGGAGGCGATCGACCTGACGACGCACGCCGAGAAGGCGGGCGCCGCGGGCGCCCTGGTCGTCAACCCCTACTACAACAAGCCGACGCAGGACGGGCTCTACCGCCACTTCCGCGCGGTCGCCGAGTCGGTGACGATCCCGATCCTCGTCTACAACATCCAGAGCCGGACCGCGGTCAACGTCGAGACCGCCACGCTCGAGCGGCTGGTACGCGACGTGAAGAACGTCGCGGGGGTGAAGGAGGCCTCCGGCTCCCTCGACCAGATGAGCCAGGTGATCGCCGCGTGCGGGCCCGACTTCTCGGTCCTCTCGGGCGACGACAACATCACGCTCCCGCTCCTGGCGATCGGCGGCCACGGCGTCGTCTCGGTGATCGCGAACATCCTGCCGCGCGAGACGGCCGAGATGGTGCACGCCGCGCTCGACGGCGACTGGAAGCGCGCGCGCGAGCTGCACTACCGGCTCTTCCCGATGGCGCGGGCGGCGTTCCTCGAGACGAACCCCATCCCGATCAAGGAGGCGATGGCCATGGCCGGGATGCTCGAGCCGGAGTTCCGGCTGCCGATGTGCCGCATGGGCGACGCCAACCGCGAGCGTCTCCGCGCGGTCCTCGCGCAGTACGCGCTCGTCAAGTAGCCATCACCGATGACGGTGGTCTCCGCGACCGTCGGGCCGCCGCGCGCGCTGCGCTTCGTCTAGCAGGATGCTGAAAAACCTGCAGGCTGCTCAAAAAGGTCCAGCTGCAAGGCGGCGCCCGCTGGCCGCACGCGAGGCGTACTCCCTGTACGTTGAGCGTGCGGCCGAGGGCGCCAACGGGACCGGGCGCGCGGGCGTCGCCGTCGGCAGCGATGCCGCCGCCGCGATCACCCGCGACCGCGTGCTGATCGAGTTCTCGGTCCCGGAGGCCTCCCTCGAGCACCTGCGGCTCGTCGCCCGCGCCGGGGCGCGCGCCGTCATCGGCACGACCGGGTTCACGGGGCCGCAGCGCGAGGAGATCCGGGAGCTGGCGCGGCGCGCGCCGATCTTGCTATCGCCGAACATGTCCGTGGCCGTGAACCTCGCCTTCACGCTCCTGGCGACGATGGCCAAGGTGCTCGGCGACGACTACGACGTCGAGATCATGGAGACCCACCACCGCTTCAAGAAGGACGCGCCGAGCGGCACCGCGCTCCGGATGGCGGAGGTCGTCGCCGAGGCGCTCGGGCGCGACCTCGGCCAGGTCGCGGTCCACGGCCGCCAGGGCTTCCCCGGCGAGCGCCCCAAACACGAGATCGGAATTCTGTCGGTTCGCTCCGGGGACGTGGTCGGCGAGCACATCGCCTCATTCGGGACCCTGGGCGAGCGGCTCGAGCTGATTCATCGGGCGCACAGCCGCGACACCTTCGCCCGCGGCGCGCTCCGCGCGGCGCGCTTCGTCGCCGGGTGCCCGCCCGGGCTCTACTCGATGCAGAACGTCCTCGGCCTGGCGTAACCGGCTCCGGACCATGCAGATCGTGCGCTTCACGGCGGGCGGCCAGACGCGCGATGGCGTCCTCGAGGGCGCGTCGAGGCTCTGATGGCCGACCGGCTCCTGCTGGAGGACGTCCGGTTCTACGGCCGGCACGGGCTGACGAAGGCGGAGCAGGCCGTGGGCGCGTGGTTCTCGGTGGACGCCGAGCTCGCCCTCGACCTCGGGCCGGCCGCCCTCTCTGACGACCTCGGCGCCGCCGTGGACTACGGCGCCGTCGCGCGGCGCCTCGTCGAGATCGGCACGAGCCAGCGCGTGAACCTGATCGAGCGCCTCGCGGGCCTCATGGTGGAGGCGCTCTTGCGGGAGTTTCCGGCGCAGGAAGTGCGCGTGCGGGTCCGGAAGCTCACCCCGCCGCTCCAGGGGCTCGTCGGCACCCCGGCGGTCGAGCTCGTGCGGAGGCGCTGATGGCTCGCGTGTACCTCTCCCTCGGCTCGAACCTCGGTGACCGCCGCGCACTGCTCAAGGAAGCGGTGCACCGGCTCGGCCGGCTCGAGACGACCGAGCTCGTGGCGGCCTCCCGGCTCTACGAGACCGAGCCCTGGGAGAGCGAGCCCGGCCGGACGCGGGACGAGGAGCCCTGGTACCTCAACTGCGTCGTCGCGATCGAGACCGGGCTCACGCCGCCCGCGCTGCTCGGGCAAATCCAGGCGGTGGAGACCGAGCTCGGCCGGCGTCGTCCCTCGGGCACGCCGGAGGCCGGGCGGTTCGCGCCGCGGACCCTCGACATCGACATCTTGTTCTACGGCGACCAGGTGGTGAGCGTGCCGGACGACCTCCACATCCCCCACCTGCTCCTCGCCGAGCGCGCCTTCGTCCTCCGGCCGCTCGCGGACGTGGCGCCCGAGCTCGAGCACCCGACGCTCTACCGGACGGTCCGCGAGCTCCTGGCGGCGCTCACCGACGACCACGACGTGCGGCCCTGCGACTCCCCGCTCCGCTGGTTCGAGAACGAGAACGCGTGACCGGCGACTTCGAGCGGCAGGCGCTGCAGCACCTCGACGCCCTCTACAACTTCGCCATGTACCTGACCCGCAATCCGCCTGAAGCAGACGACCTGGTGCAGGAGACCTATCTCCGGGCCTTCCGTTTCTCGCACCGGTTCCAGGCGGGAACCCACCTGCGCGCCTGGTTGTTTCAAATTTTGAGAAACACGTTCCTGACCTTCTACCGGCTCCACGAGCGGGAATCGGCCCTCGCGGAGGACGGCGTGCCGGACTGGGACGTGCCGATGTTCCACGACGCGCCCGACGACACGGCCGGCGCCATGGAGGCGCACACGGACCTCGAGCGCGCGATGCACCGCCTGCCGGAGGCGTTCCGAACGGTGCTGCTGCTGGCGGAGGTCGAGGGCATGCCGCTCGAGGAGATCGCGCGCGCCATGAGCTGTCCCGTCGGCACCGTCAAGTCGAGGATCTTCAGGGCGAAGGAGCGGTTGCGCGCGCTGCTGCGCGACTACGAATCCAGATGAGCGACGCGTACCTTTCTCAGGCCACCCGCGGTACAAGCCGGCCTCGCGGACCCCGCTATAAATGACCGAGCGTCTTTCGGACTCTTCGGACGAGGCCCTGGGCCGGCGCCTGGCGACGGACCTGCCGCGCTACGCGGCCCCGGCGCGCCTCCGGGCGGCGATCGTCGAGGCCGCCGCGCCGCCGCGGCCGCGCCAGGTGTTCTGGCTCGCGCCGGCGCTCTCGGCCCTCGCGCCGGCGGCGGCACTCGTGCTCCTCTTTCTGCCGATGCTCCCTCGGACCCTCCCCGCCGATCCGACCGAGCGACTCGTGCGCTTGGTCGTCGCCGAGCACACCCGCGCGCTCATGTGGGGCACGCGACGCGCCGAAATCATTCCCGCCGCCCTGCCGTGGCTCACCCAGGAGTCGGGCATCGGTCTGACCCGGGCCTTCGTCGGCGACGATCGGCTGGCGTTCGTCGGCGCCGAGCCGGTTTACCTTGACGGCCGCCGCGGCATGGCGCTTTACTACCGCGACCGTGAGGGCCACCTCCTGACCTACACGGTCCTACCGGCGCCGGGGCTGCCGCTGCCCGAGCGCCGGCGCGTGCAGGTGGACCGGTTCAAGCCGGCGCTCATGCACGACAACGGCTTCTCGGTGTGGGTGTGGAAGCACGGCGACCTCGCGTGCTTCCTCGTCTCGGACATGGTCTCGCAGGCGGACCTGGAGCGCTTCAAGGACTACTTCGTCCGGGTGCGCGTCGCGACGGAGCCGGTGCCGGCGTACTGAAGTACATGGGGGGCTCCGGGCGCCCCCCCAAGCCCCCCGGCGCTCGGGGCGCCCCGGCACAGCCGTGGCGCCCCTCGACAACGCGATTGGTTCACGGGCTCTAAGCCGGGGCTACGCCCGACCCCCCAGGGGTCGCGGGACCACGCGGCACGCGTCCGCTACCCCGTCGCGGCTGGGCTCCATCCGGGCGCGCGCGGTCCGCTCCCACGGGCGGGAACGGGTTCCCGCGACCCCTGGGGGGTCGGGCGTAGCCCCCAGGCTCAGTCCGCCGGCGCTGTCAGGTCCCGCCCGCGCTCCGGCCTCCGTCGGCTTCGGCGGCGTCGAGGTCGCGGGCGACGGCGAACGGCAGCGCCATCAGCGCGAGCGCGACCAGGAGCACTTCCGTGTCGCCGAAGTTGTACTCGAAGAGGCCGGCGACGAGGAACGCCGCGATCGCGGCCATCGAGCCCAGCACGAGCCCCCGGCTCTCCTCGTCGCCCGCCGGGATGCGAGAGAGCGTCCGCCCAGCCCGCGCGAAGAACGCCACCCAGATCGCGAGCCACGCCGCGAGGCCGGGGATCCCGCGCTCGACCACGATCTGCAGCGGGGTGTCGTGCAGATGGCTGGTCGAGCGCCGCAGCGCCTCCTCCGTCGCCCAGGCCGGGTAGAGGCGCTTGACCTCCCCGGGACCGATGCCCGTGACGGGGTGCGCCCGAACGAGGCGAAGCCCCGCGTCCAGCATGGCGAGCCGGTCGCGCGCGGTGTCGTCGGCGAGATCCCCCACGGTGCGGAGCCGCTCGAGCACCCCCGGCTCGACCGCCAGCGTGCCGGCGATCACGAGGGCGAGGGCGACGAGCACGAGCCAGCGGCGCCGCAGGGTGAGGGCGCCCGCGACCGCGCCGACGGCGAAGCCGAGCCAGGCGCCCCGCGCCTGCGTGAGCCCGAGCGCCAGCACGCCCGCGAGCCAGGCGGGCAGCGCCCAGAGGGCCGACCGTCCGGCGCGGGCCAGACGCGGCAGCACGCTCACGAGCACGAGCGTGAGGACGCCGGCCAGCGTCATGTAGATCGAGAAGAAGCCGCGCGCCCGCGCGCACTTCCTGAAGAACAGCCGGAGCGGGCCGGACTCCACGGTGCCGCCCGGGGGACAGAAGCCGACCTGGACGACGGCCAGGAGCGCCACGATCGAGACCGCGAGGAAGAGGCCCGTCGCGAAGCGTCGGGCCGCGGCCCGATCGGGCAGGGCGTGCAGCACGACGTAGAAGGCGCCGAGCGTGAGCAGCCCCTTCGCCGCCAGGAGGCTGGCGACAGGCCGCGACGAGGCGAGCGCCGCGACGAGCGTCCACGCGGCGAAGGCGGCCAGCGGGCCGAGGAGCGGCCAGCCGGCGCGCGGGACCGCCGCGGGCCGCGGGCCGAACACGAGCCAGGCGGCGAGGAGGACGAGCGTGATCTCGGCGAGCGAGATGGATGCCGCGAGACCGACCGTGAGCGCCAGGAGAAGCCAGCTGCGCACGTCGCTCAATACGCGTTGCGGTTGCGGAAGCCGTACCAGACGGTCTGGACGAGGATTTTCAGATCGAAGCCGAGCGTCCAGCGTTCGATGTAGTAGAGGTCGTATTCGATCCGCTTCTCGATCGAGGTGTTGCCCCGCCAGCCGTTGACCTGCGCCCAGCCCGTGATCCCGGCCTTGACCTTGTGGCGGAGCATGTAGCCGGGCACCCGCCGCCGGAACTCCTCGACGAAGCTCGGGCGCTCGGGGCGCGGGCCGACCAGGCTCATCTCGCCGCGCAGCACGTTCCAGAGCTGCGGCAGCTCGTCGAGGCTCCAGTGCCTGAGGAACGTCCCGAGCCGCGTGCGGCGTGGGTCGTCCGGCCGCGCCCACACGGGCCCGGTCTCCTTCTCCGCGTCCACGCGCATCGTCCGGAACTTCAGCATCTGGAAGCGCCGGCCGTCCACGCCCATCCGCTCCTGGCGGTAGAGGACGGGGCCCGGCGAGGCCAGCTTGAGGGCGATGGCGACCGCCGCCATGACGGGCGCGGCGACCGCGAGCGCGAGCGTCCCGAAGAGGAGGTCGAAGGCGCGCTTGAGGACCAGGTTCCAGCCGTAGAGCGGCGACTCCCGGAGGTGGATGAACGGAATCGTCTCGAACTCCTCGACGCCGCCGCGGAGCGACGCCAGGCTGAAGACGTCGGGGACGAAGTGGATGGCGACCGGGTCGTCGCCGATGTCGTTGAGCACGGCGGTGAGGCGCCCATAGTCGCTGTGGGGCAGCGCGATGAAGACGATGTCCACCTGCTGGCGGTCGAGGACCGACCGGATCTCTTCGAGCCCCCCGAGCCGCGGGACCGCGAGCCCGGGCGTGTCGGCCTTGTCGGAGAGGAGGCCCAGCACGCGGATGCCGACGTCCGGCCGCCGCCGGAGCACGCGCAGGACCTCTGGTTGTAGCCGCGCCGGCGCGCGACGCGCAGCGCCTCGCGGAAGACCGCGCGCGAGAGGCTCACCGCGACGATGGACTCCGCCCAGAAGAACCCGATCACGAGGCGCGAGTAGTCGTAGCCCCGGAAGGCGAAGGTCATGACCGCGACCAGGACCAGCACGCCGAGCGTGGACGCCTTCGCGACGTCGAGCCACTCCGAGAGATGCGAGCCGAGCCGGTTCGGGCGGTAGAGGTCGAAGGCCCGGAACGAAAACCCCCACACGACGAGGATCGGGACGAGCTGGAGGGCGTAGTCCCGGAACGGCGGGATGTCCCCCGCCGGCATCACGTGGAACCGGACCAGGTACGCGGAGATCCAGCACGCCGCGATCAGGAGGAGGTCGCCCGCGAGCGTCAGGTGCTCGAAGAGCCGCGAGTGCGCCTTCAGCACGTCGGCCTCGCGTGGAACTCGCGCCAGCGCGTCTCGATGTACCCGAGGAGGCGCCGCTTGAAGACCGGCCGGTCGAACCGCTCCGCCCGGACGCGCAGGGCCTTCGGGTCGAACCGGTCGTCGGAGGCCTCGAAGGTCCGGATGGCCTCCACGAGAGCCTCGACCGTCTGCTCCCCGAAGAACACCGCGGTCGGCGGCTCGCCCGCGCCGAGCCCCACCATCGTCTCGAGGGCGCCGCCGCGCGCGAGCGCGATCGTCGGCCGTCCGGCCGCCGCGGCCTCGAGCGGCGTGATCCCGAAGTCCTCGACGGCCGGGAAGAGGAGCGCGCGGCAGCGGGCGTAGAGCGCGGCGACTTCGCGGTCGTGGCGCCAGCCGAGGAACTCGACCGTCGGCCCCGCGAGCGCGCGCAGGCGCCGTTCCTCCGGGCCCGTCCCGACGACGAGGAGGCGCCGGCCGAGCCGGGTGGCGGCGGCGACGGCGAGGTCGACCCGCTTGTACGGCACGAGCGCCGAGACGACGAGGTAATAGTCGTCGACGCGCTCGGCACGCGCGAACCGCCCGACGTCCACCGGCGGATGGATCACGTCCGCCGCGCGGCCGTAGATCCGCCGGATCCTGTCGGCGATGTGGTGAGAGATCGCGATGAAGCCGTGCACGCCCTCGGTCCGGCGGTCCCACCGGCGGAGCGCGGCGGCGACCGGCGGCATGAGCCACCGGGTCGTGCGCCCCGCCCGCGCGCCGAAGTAGTCGTCGTAGAGGTCCCAGACGTACCGCATCGGCGTGAAGCAGTACGAGAGGTGGAGCGCCCCCGGCGGCGTGCGGACCGCCTTGGCGACGCAGTGGCTCAGGGACAGGACGAGGTCATACCCGCGGAGGTCGAAGCGGCCGATCGCCGCGGGGAAGAGCGGCAGGTACCGGCGGTACTGGGACGCGGCGGCCGGCAGCCGCTGGACGAACGAGGTCACGATGCGCCGGTTCTCGATGACCGGCGTCACGCTCCCCGGGACGTGCAGGAGCGTGAAGAGCGGCGCCCGGGGGAAGAGCTCGCAGAGGACCTCGAGGCAGCGCTCGCCGCCCCGCATCCCGGTGAGCCAGTCGTGGACGATCGCGACCCGCGTAGCACCCGGTGGGTCCTCGGCCACGTCCGGTGATCCTAGCCCAACTTCCACGGGCTAGCTGGCGCGCGACCGGACCTTGTGTCGCCAATACTCGAGGAGATCGGTCAGGGTCTTCTCGAGCGGGATCGTGCCGCGCCAGCCGATGGCCCTCTCGATCTTCTCCGCCGAGCCGCGGAGGATCGGCACGTCGGAGGGCCGGAGCCGCGCCGGGTCCTGGCAGACCTCGATGCGGGGCACCGTGGACTGCCCGATGAGGAAGTTCAGCACGCGCTCGATGGACCAGTCCACGCCGGAGCAGAGGTTGTACACCTCGCCCGGCGTCCCGCGCTCGAGCAGGAGCCAGTAGCCGCGCACGATGTCGCGCACGTCGGAGAAGTCGCGCGTGGGCTTGAGGTCGCCCACGTGCACGACCGGCTCCCGCAGCCCCGCCTCGATCTCCGCCACCTGCTTGGCGAAGTTGGACGTGGCGAAGGCGTCGCCTCGACGGGGGCCTGAATGATTAAATGCGCGCGCGCGCACGATGTGCATCCCGTAGCTCTTGAAGTACTGCCACCCCATGAGGTCCTGGGTGACCTTGCTCACCGCGTACGGCGAGAGCGGCCGCAGCGGGTTCGTCTCCCGGATCGGCAGCTCGTCGGGAAAGACGAGCCCGTACTCCTCGCTCGATCCGATGACCAGGAAGCGCGCCGTCGAACCGAGCTGGCGCATCGCCTCGAAGAGGTTCATCTGGCAGATCGCGTTGGTCCAGAGCGTCTCGGCGGGCGTCTCCCACGACGCGGCGACGAAGCTCTGCGCCGCGAGGTGGACGACGTAGTCCGGGCGCGCGCGCTCGAGGAGCGTGCGCACCGAGAAGAGATCGCGGAGGTCCGACTCGACCAGCGTGAGCCGCTCACGCAGGTGGTCGATGTGCTCGGTCTTGCTCCGCCACCGGAGTGACCCGACAACCTCCGCGCCCTGGGCGAGGGCCCACTCCGCCAGGTGGCTGCCGACGAACCCGGTGATCCCGGTGATCAGAAACCGCATTCGGCTCATACTACTACAGGTCCGCCGCGATCCCTCAGGGCGCGCCGCAGCGCACGGCGGAGCGGCGCCGGCAGCGCCAGCGCCAGGAGCGGGCGCGCGGCGAAGGCCGCGCACCAGGGCGGGTACGCCCCGCTCCGCACCGCGCGCCAGCGCACCCGCGCCTCCGTGCGAAGCCGCTCGTCATCGCGGACGGCCGAGACGCGCCCAGGCAGGAGCCGGCGGACGACCAGGGGCTCGGGCAGGTTCGCGAGCCGCGTCAGCCGGCTCATCCGCATCCAGAGGTCGTAGTCCTGCGCCACCGGCAGCGCTTCGTCGTAGCCTCCCACCCGCTCCAGCACGCTCCGGCGCATCATCACGGACGAGTGCACGAACGGGTTGCGGCGGATCAGCGCGCGACGGATCGCGCGATCGTCCGCGGGGGGCCGGATCTCTCGCGCGGTCCGGCCCGCCTCGTCGACCTCGCGGGCGCCGGTGCCGAGGAGACCGACCTCGGCGTGGGCGTCGAGGAAGGCGCGCTGGCGCTCGAGCCGCTCGGGCAGTGCCACGTCGTCGGCGTCGAGCCGGGCGAGGAGCGGCGCCCTCGCGAGGCCGAGCGCGACGTTGAGCGCGCGCGTGAGCCCCGCG
>JACPCG010000070.1 GCA_016179925.1 Candidatus Rokuibacteriota bacterium
TCCGGCGCGTGCGTGTGTGCACCCGCTGCCTCAAGGCGGGCAAGGTCACGAAAGTCATTTAAGCACAAACGGGAGGGGGCGTTGCCCCCTCCCGAATGGTAACTGGTGGGAGGCCGCCACCCCCCACCGGGTACGACAGAACACGGCCTTACTTCCTCTTCTTCTTCTTCGTCGCCTTCTTCTTCGCCATTAGAGGTCTCACCTCCTCTCGTTCGGAGTTTCGCTATGGCCTCGTCACCGCCGTTACTTCTTCTTTTTCTTTGTCGCCTTCTTCTTCGCCATGGACGGGTTCACCCCCTTCCTCGGTCAGTAGCCCATCGCTTCGCGGCGGAGATGCTCGGCCTGGTCCCGCCCGCGCCGCTCGTAGGTCAGGAGATCCGCGTAGAGCTGCGGCAGGCACACGACCTTGAGCCCGCCCTTCTCCAGCGCGCCGTAGAAGACGCCCGGGTCGTAGGGCGCGAGGAAATGCAGGGTGCCGTCCGCCTCGGTCGACGGGCGAAGGCCGAGCGCGTGGGCGACCGGCGCGGGATCGCCCTCGAGGTAGCAGTGGACGGCGGGCACCCGCACGCTCGGGGCCACGAGGCCGAGGCCGGCGTTGAGGGTGAACGCGTAGCGGCGGCCCTGGGCCGCGGCGACGCGGGCGACTTCGCCCATGAACCTGCGCGTCACGCGCTCGGGCGCCAGGTAGGATGCGATCTCGTTCGTGCGGTAGGTGTACGACTCGCACCAGCTCTCGAGCAGATCCGCGGGCTTCGCCAGGCGGATCTTCTGGCGCTCGTCGCGCTCGACCCAGGCGAGGTCCTCGAGGCGCTTGACGACGTTGTGGCCGTGGCCCAGGCTCACCTCCGCCGCGCGCGCCAGCTCCTCGAGCCGCCACGCGCGGCCGGGCTCGACGAGGAGCACGCGCACGACGCGCGTCGCGCGCGGCGCGAAGAGCGACCGCAGCGGCCGCGTCGAGGGCCGGAGGTTGCGCTTGCCCTCCTTCTCGATCAGGACGTTCTCAAAGGCGAGGTAGCAGTTGCCCGAGAGGTCCACGAAGCCGAGGTTGTGGCTCTTGAGGATCCGGGCGCTCTGGGGTCCGATGTAGACGGCGGCCGCCACCGGATAGGCATCCGGCAGCTCCCGGCGGACCTCGGCAAGCCGAGTCACGGCTGCCCGGATCTGCCGTGGTTGCCCGAGCGAGCTCACCTCAACGACCAGAACGTGCTCCTGCTCGGCCAGACGGAATTTGACCAGCAAATCCGCAGTCTGCGAGCCGATCCTGGCGGCGGTGTTCTCCTCCCAGGCTTTCGCCTTTGGAAGGAGCTCGCGAAGCCGCTGAGCCACCTGTCGCCGGATCTCTCCGGATTTCAGCATCTTTCGCTTGCTCCAAGTCTTTCAGCATCTGCTGAAACCTTATGAAGAACTGAAAGCCCTTGTCAAGACGAAAGTTACTGATTTGTGCTACGGCCGAGCGGGATGCTGCGTCTCCAGGAACTCCTCGAGGTCGGCGACGAGGTTCTTCCCGCGGTGGAAGCCGCGTTGCGCGATCAGCGCAAGCGCGGCCCTCGCCTGTTCGATGTCCGCCGGCCCTGCCGCCGCGGCGAGCGCGACGAGATCCACGCGGTCCTGGGGCCGGGTCCGGTCGTCCCGGGCGAGGATCTTCAGTGCGATGAGGTGTCCGGTCGTCGCGACCGGAACCCGGAGGCCCGCAAGGATTTCCAGGGCGTCGGCCTCCCGCGCGATCTCGGGCTCGATGCCCGACGAGGCAAACAGCGCGTCGAGCACGACTCCAGTCTCCTCCGGCGGGGAGAGACGGGCGGTGGCCAGGCGCCGCCGGGTCGCCGCCTGCTCCACGATCGCGTCGAGCCGGTAAGCACGAGCCTGGAGGCCACGAACGACGCGTTCGGCGTCGTCGTCGCTCGTGACGGCGACGACCACATCGACGTCGCGCGTGAACCGCGGCTCGGATCGGGCGGAGACCGCCAGGGCACCGACGAGTGCCCACTGCCGGCCGAGGTCGCCCAGGTCGCGGGCGGCCCGACGGAGGATGGAATCGAGCCGGCTCAGCGGCGAGGACGCGGCCAGGGGATGGGCGTCCCAGGAGCGTCGCCGAACTCGGCGCCGGGGCGCACCCGGAGCCACTCGGCCAGGCGCTGCTCGATGGCGCTCGGAGAGAGCTCGGGGTGCTTGCGGCGGAGCCGCTGGCGCATCAGATCCTCGCCGGTCCGGAAGAGGTCGAGCGCGAGCCGGAGTCGACGCGCGGCGGCTTCCTGCTGGGCGTTCACGTGCCCATTGTATCCCGTCGCTCGGCGCCGGCCTTTCTCACGCGCGAGCCAAACCTTCCAGCGCCCTCTGCAGGCGGCGGTGGCCGTCGAGGCGCCGCGCGTACTGGTACTCGGAGGCGCCGCCCTTGGCGCGCATGACCTCGACGAGGGCCCGGCGATCGGAGGCGGGCCAGCGCGCGAGGTCCGGGATCAGCGCCGCCACGAGCGCCAGCTGCTCGAACGCCCGCCGCTCGTGTCCCGGCCACGCGGCCATCCTCCGCACCCCGAGCGCCCGCCGCACGCGCGCCGCCGATTCCCGGGCCGCCCTCGGGCGGTCGCCCGCGAACTCGCGCGCGATGAAGCGCGCGACCAGGGCCGCGACGTCGGTCGCGCGGAGCCGCTTCTCGGGTTCGGGGTCGCCGCCGGGGAGCGTCAGGTAGACCTCGTCGCCTGCGAGGCGCTTGAGCACCGGGATCGGCGAGCGATACGACGGGTCGCCGGCGATCTTCGCGCGCTCGGCCTCGAGCACGCGCAGGATGTCCGGGTCGCGGGGCCGGAAGCCGAGCCGGTGATAGAAGTAGAACGAGCCCGAGCGGAGCGCCTCGGTGCTCTCGTGGCCGAGCTGGTAGCGGTCCACGACGACCGTCCGCATGCCGAAGATCCGGCGGTAGACGCGCAGGAGCTGCGTCGCCAGGTACGCGGACTCCCCCTGGCGGAACGAGGCGAAGATGTTGATGGCGAAGTCGAGCGTCCCGAACAGCTCCCAGCCGCCGCCGTACGAGACCGGCACGCCGTTCTTGAGCGCGAGGAAGGCGTAGTAGCCCTCGAGCGGGAGCCGGAAGCCCGGCGCGATCCCGAAGAGCGCGATCCGCACGCCGCGGCCGACCTCCGCCAGCAGGACGTCGTCCGGGTTCGGGTGCGCGAAGGCGTGGAGCTCGCGCTGGCGCGTCGCCATCGCCACGCGCGCGGCCTCGATCAGCGCCTCCGCGGGTGGGCGCGGCGCCCGGCGGAGCGACGGCAGCGGGTCCGCGAGCGCCTCCGCGAGGCGCGCGCCGCGGCGCTCGAGCCCGTCCTCGTGAAAGAACACGCGCGCGGGCGGGATCCGCGCGAGCGTGCGCGAGGCCCCGGCGCCGCGCGGCGTCCAGAGGATCGGCAGCGCCAGATTCTCGTAGAGCCAGTCGCGCGTCTCCTCCGGCAGGCCCGTCCGCGCGAACAGCTCGAGCAGGAGCTGGAGGTCCGTCATCCGGCGGCCGCCCTTCGCGACGCGGAGCCACTGCCGCCAGCCCATCCCGCCCTCGCTGAACGCGTCGCCCTCCGCCGGGCTCGCGAGGAGCGCGATGGTCTCGTCGAGCCGGTCGGCCTCGTCGAACCTCCGCCACGCGACCTCGCAGTCGCCGGGGAAGCGCGTGACGAGCCAGCGCGCCATGGGATAGCCGAACGGATAGTCGAGCGGCGCGTTCGCGATGCCGGAGTCGTGCAGGTACCTGCGGGCCGCGGGCCCGAGCCGCGCCACCCGCTCGGGGAACGCGGCGAGCGCCCGGTCCACGCGCCCGAGGACGTCGGGGTCGTCCGGGTAGGCCTGGAGGAAGCAGAGGGTCTCGTGGAGGCGGATCAGCGAGCCCGGGTCGCGGAGGCGCTCGGTCTCGAGGGCCTCGAGGAGCCGGAGCTTCTCCTTGCGTGCCTCGGGGACGTAGCGGGGGGCGACGGCGGCCAGCGCCTCGACCAGTCGGCGGGCCGCGGTCATCTAGGCAGGTGGGGGGCCCCGACATGGCCCCCCACACCCCCCAACGCTCGGCAGCGCCCCGGGGCACCCGGGGCGCTCCTCGTTCTCAGAGCCTGTGAACGAATTGCGTTGTCGAAGGGCGTCACGGCTGTGCCGGGGCGCCCTGAGCGCCGGGGGGCTTGGGGGGCGCCCGGAGCCCCCCATGGACTCAGTGTCTCCGACACGCTCCTACGCGTCGCCGTCCTCGATGCGCTCCATCGTCTCGTCGTCGAGACCGAAGTAATGGCCGATCTCGTGGATGACCGTGTCGCGCACCAGCTCGGCCATCTCCTCCTCGTCGGCGCAGTCCTCCTCGATCGGCCCCTGGTAGATCGTGACCGTGTCGGGGAGCACGTTGCCGTAATTGGAGTCCCGGTGCGTGACGTCCACGCCGCGGTAGAGCCCGTAGAGCGTGTCGGGCGGCTCGATCTCCATCTCGGCGAGCGTCGCGTCGTCCGCCCAGTCCTCGACGACCACCGCGATGTTGGCGAGCTTGTCCTTGAACTTCTTCGGCAGCCGCTTGAGCGCCCGCTCGACGAGCGCCTCGAACTGCCTCCTCGTCATCGGGCGCAGCCCCCGTCGCCGCCCCGGCGGCTCGCCAGCTCCACGGCATGGGCGAACGCGCGCTCGCACCAATACCGCAAGTCGTCCACGTGTTGGCGCGCGGGACGCGCGGGGGCCCCCGACCGGAGACAGGCCAGGATCCCGACGGTCGCGGGATGCGGAAACCTGGCGACGGGATCCGACACGGCCCGGCCTCGCCCCGGATCAGAGTCCCCGGACGCGCTCGACGTTGATGACGTCCCTGACCTCGCGGATCGCGCCGATGATGTCCTGGAGCTGGCTGAGGTCGGCGACCTCGATGACGAAGTGATTGACGCCCCGGCGGTCGTCGGTCACCGTCACGTCGGCCTTGGTGATATTGCCGTTGCGCGACGAAATCGCGCCCGTGATCTCGGCGAGGAGTCCCGGTCGGTCCTGCCCGATATACACGGCGATGCGCACGGGCCGCTTGCCGGGCTCCGCGACGTCCCACTCGACGTTGATGATCCGCTCGCGGTCCAGCACGCTCTTGGCGACGGTGAGGCAGTCGCGCGCGTGCACCGTGAGCCCGCGCCCCCGCGTGATGAAGCCGACGATCGCGTCGCCCGGCAGCGGGTTGCAGCACCGGGCGAACCGGACGAGGAGGTCGTCCACACCGCGGATCCGCACGCCCTGTTCGGTCTTGGCGGCACGGGCCAGGGCCGAGGGCCGCGGCTTCTCCGGCGTCTCGAGGAGCGCGTTCGGCGCCAGGCGGTTGAGGAGCTGGTGGACCGAGCTCTTGCCGTAGCCGATCGCCGCCAGGAGGTCGTCGGGGCCGGGGAAGCCGAGGTCGGCCGCCGCCTTCTTGATCTCCTCGCCGCCGAGGAGCGCCGCCGGATTCAGGTGGTACTTCCGCGCCTCCCGCTCGAACAGCTCGCGGCCGAGCTCGATCGAGCGCGCGCGCTCCTCGACCTTCAGCCACTGGTTGATCTTCGAGCGGGCGCGGGTGGACTTGACGATCTTGAGCCAGTCGCGGCTCGGGTGCTGGTTCGGCGAGGTGACGATCTCGACGATGTCCCCCTGGCGCAGCGTGTAGCGCAGCGGGACGAGCTTGCCGTTCACCTTGGCGCCCACGCAGTGCTCGCCGACCTTCGTGTGGACGGCGTACGCGAAGTCGATCGGCGTCGCGCCCTCGGGCAGCGCCTTCACGTCACCCTTCGGCGTGAAGACGTAGACCTCGTCGGGGAACAGGTCCACCCGCACGGTGTCCATGAACTCGCGCGGGTCCTTCGTCTCCTGCTGGGTCTCGATCAGCTGGCGCAGCCAGAGGAGCGACTCGTCGAGCTTGTCCTTGCCCGACTTCTTCTCCTTGTAGAGCCAGTGGGCCGCGATGCCCTCCTCGGCGATCCGGTGCATCTCCCACGTGCGGATCTGGATCTCGACCGGGTCGCCCTTCGGCCCGATGACCGTCGTGTGGAGCGACTGGTACATGTTCACCTTGGGCATCGCGATGAAGTCCTTGAAGCGGCCGGGGACGGGCTTCCAGAGCGAGTGGATGACGCCGAGCGCGCCGTAGCAGTCGCGGACGGAGCGGGTCAGGACCCGGACCGCCGTCAGGTCGTAGATCTCGTCGAACTCGCGACCCTGGTCGTGCATCTTCTTCCAGATCGAGTAGAAGTGCTTCGGGCGGCCCCGGATCTGGGACTCGATCCCGACCTCCGTGAGCTTCCGCTCGAGGATCGTGATGACCTGGTTGATGTCCGCCTCGCGCTCGAGGCGCCGCTTGGCCACGCGCTTCTGGAGGTCCACGTAGTCCTCCGGGTTGAGCGCGCGGAGGGCCAGGTCCTCCAGCTCCGCCTTCACCTTCGCCATGCCGAGCCGGTGGGCGAGCGGCGCGTAGATGTCGAGCGTCTCCTGGGCGATCTTCTTCGCCTTGTCCTGCGGCAGGTAGTCGAGGGTGCGCATGTTGTGCAGGCGGTCGGCGAGCTTGATCATCAGGACGCGCAGGTCGCGC
>JACPCG010000018.1:0-16994 GCA_016179925.1 Candidatus Rokuibacteriota bacterium
CTCGGACAGAAGCTCCGCGGGCGCCGGCGCTACCCGCTCGTGCTCATGCTCGAGCCGCTCTTCCGCTGCAACCTGGCCTGCGCCGGCTGCGGGAAGATCCAGTACCCGGCGCAGATCCTCCGGAAGCACCTCAGCGTCGAGCAGTGCCTCGCGGCCGTCGAGGAGTGCGGGGCGCCGATGGTCTCGATCCCCGGCGGCGAACCGCTCATGTACCCGGAGATCGGGCGCCTCGTGCAGGAGCTCGTCGCGCGGAAGAAGTACGTCTACCTCTGTACCAACGCGATCTTGCTCAAGGAGAGGCTCGCGGAGGGGCTCTTCGAGCCGTCGAAGTACCTCTCCTTCAGCGTGCACATGGACGGGCTCCGCGAGGAGCACGACGAGGCGGTCTGCCGCGACGGGGTCTACGATCAGGCGGTCGAGGGGATCCGTGCGGCGCTCGCGCGCGGCTTCCGGGTGACGACCAACACGACGCTCTTCGACGGGGCGAACGCCTTCCGCGTGCGGGAGTTCTTCGACGCGATGATGGAGCTGGGCGTCGAGGGCATGATGATCTCGCCCGGCTACAGCTACTCGAAGGCGCCCGACCAGGAGCACTTCCTGCGCCGCCGGCGCGCCCACGAGCTGTTCTCGACGATCCTGTCGAACCCGAAGCGGCGCTGGAAGTTCAACCAGTCACCGCTGTTCTTGCAGTTCCTCATGGGCAAGCAGGACTTCGAGTGCACGCCGTGGGGCAACCCCACGTACAACGTGTTCGGCTGGCAGCGCCCCTGCTACCTCCTGCAGGAGGGCTACGCGGCGACGTTCCAGGAGTTGATCGAGACCACGACGTGGGAGCACTACGGGCGCGGGAGCGGCAACGACCAGTGCCGCGACTGCATGGTCCACTGCGGCTACGAGCCGACGGCCGTGAACCACACGTTCGGCTCGTGGCGCGGCTTCCGCGATACGGTGGTCGCCACGGTCACCGGCAAGTTTTGAAGGCGGCCGCGTGACCGACGAGAGCCTCGAGGGGTGGGCGCCCGAGGTCGGCGACGGGATCACCCTGGAGGAGCTCGTCGAGCGCGCGTTCGACTATCGCGGCAACGTCACCGTGATCAAGAGGGACGGCACCGAGCTCGAGGGGTACCTGTTCAACCGCGAGCGCGACGCCGCCCGGCCGTTCGTGCGGATGTTCGACCGCGCCGGCGACGGCCCCTACGACATCCCGTACTCGGACATCCGCACCATCCACTTCACCGGCAAGGACACGGCGGCCGGCAACTCGTACGCGGCCTGGCTCCGCACGAAGGGAGCTTCGAAGCCGGCCTCCGGCGGCGCGTGACCCGCCTCGCCGTCCTCACCGCGGTCGAGCTCGAGGCGACCACGCTGGCCCGCCTGCTCGGCCTCGCGCGCGTGCCCGGTGCCGACTGGCCCCACTTCAGCGCGGGCGCGCTCGAGCTCCTGTGCGTCGGCCCCCGCGCCCGCTCCCTCGAGCCGCGCGCCGCCCGCCTCACGCCGCCGGTGCTCGCGATCTCCGCCGGCGTCTGCGGGGCGCTGTCGCCGGACCTCGCCGAGGGCGCCCTGGTCGTGCCCGAGGCGGTGCTCGGGCCGGCGGGGGAGCGGTACCCGACCGCGGAGGTGCCCGGGCTCGCCCGGGCCGGGACCCTCGCGACCGTGACGGCCGTCGTGACGACGCGCGCGGCGAAGGCGCGGCTCTGGGTGGAGACGGCGGCGCTTGCGTGCGACATGGAGTCGGCGACGATCCTCGCGTGGGCGCGGGCTCACGGCGTGGCCGCCGCGGTGATCCGGGGCGTGTCCGACACGGCGGCCCGCGGTGTGCCGGAGGACCTCGCGGCGGTGGTCGAGCCCGACGGGCGCGTCAGGACCGCGCGCGCCGTCCGCGCCGTGCTCGCGCGCCCGCGCGCGATCGCCGACGCGATGGCGCTCAGGAGCGCCACCGGCGCCGCCTTGAAAGCCGTCGCCAGGGAGCTCGCACGCATCGCGAGGGATCGGGCGTGACGCTCGACGCGCTCGTGACGGGCGGCACGGGGTTCGTCGGCGCGAACCTGGTCCGCGAGCTCCTCCGGGAGGACCGCTCGGTGCGCGTGCTCGCGCGGCCCCGGGGCGATCGCCGCGCGATCGCAGGGCTCGACGTCGAGGTGTGCGAGGGCGACCTGCTCGATCCGGCCTCCCTGCGCCGGGCGGTGGCGGGCGTCCGCGTCGTCTTCCACGTCGCCGCCGATTACCGGCTGTGGGCGCGGGACGCCGAGGAGCTGCACCGCGCCAACGTCGGCGGCACGCGGGCGATCCTCCAGGCCGCCGCGGAGGCGGGCGTGAGCCGCGTCGTCTACACGTCCACCGTCGGCGCGCTCGGCATCCCGAAGGATGGGACGCCCGGGACCGAGAGCACGCCCGTCTCGCTCGCGGACATGGTCGGCCCGTACAAGGCGTCGAAGTTCCTCGCCGAGCAGGTCGCGCTCGGCTTCGCTCAGCAGGGGCTCCCGGTGGTGATCGTGAACCCCTCGGCGCCCGTCGGCCCGTGGGACGTCAAGCCGACGCCGACGGGCCGAATGGTCGTGGACTTCCTCCAGGGGAAGATGTTCGCCACGCTCGACACGGGGCTCAACCTCGTCCACGTCCGCGACGTCGCGCGCGGCCACGTGTTGGCCGCCGAGCGCGGGAAGCCCGGCGAGAAGTACATCCTCGGCAATGCGAACCTCTCGCTCGCCGAGATCGGCCTCCTCCTCGCGGGGCTCACCGGCATCCGCCCGCCGCGCCTGCGCATTCCGTACGCGGTGGCCTGGCTCGCCGCCGCGTCCATGGAGGCCGCGGCGCGCGTGACGGGCGGCTCACCCAGGGTGCCGCTGACCGCGGTGCGGATGGCGCGGAAGCGCATGTACTTCAGCGCGGCCAAGGCGGTGCGCGAGCTCGGCCTGCCGCAAACCGACGTGCGCGAGGCGCTCCGCGACGCGGCGGAATGGTTCGCCGCGCATGGCTACGTCGGGCCGCGCGCCAGGAAGACGGCGTGAGCCTCGGGGACCTCACCGCCCGCGTCACCCGCAAGAGCCGCTCGAACTTCTACTACGCGTTCCTGACGCTCCCGCGCCCGCGCCGCGAGGCGCTCTACGCCGTCTACGCGTTCTGCCGCACGGTGGACGACGTGGCCGACCTCGCGGCGGAGCGTCGCGCCACGCCGGCGGCGCAGCGGGAAGACCTCCAGCGCTGGCGCGCGGACGTCGCGCGCTGCTACGAGCCGGGCGGGATCCCCGAGCACCCGATCGCCCGCCGGCTCCAGGCGGCGGTGCGCCGCTTCCCCATCCCGCGGTCGGCGCTCGGGGCGATCATCGACGGCGTCGCAATGGATCTCGACCGGGTCGTGTACGATTCGGCGGAGGACCTGTATCCCTACTGCCATCGCGTCGCTTCCGCCGTCGGGCTCTGCTGCATCGAGATCTTCGGCTATACGGACCCGCGCGCGCGCGAGTACGCCGTCCACCTCGGCGTGGCGCTCCAGCTCACGAACATCATCCGCGACGTCGGCGCCGACGCGCGCGCCGGGCGCGTGTACATCCCGCAGGAAGACCTGAAAAAGTTCGGGGTGACGGCCGACGACCTCCGCGCGGGCCGCCACACCGACCAGTTCGTGCGGCTCATGACGCATCAGGCGGAGCGCGCGCGGCGCTTCTACCGGCTCGCGGCCGAGCACTTCCCTGCGGCCGACGCGCGCTCGCTCGTCGCGGCCGAGATCATGGGGCGGATCTATCGGGCGCTGCTCGAGGAGATCGAGGCGCGGCGCTTCCGCGTCTTCGACGCGCGGATCACGGTGCCGACGGCGAAGAAGGTCGCCATCGCGCTCCGCTGCTGGGCGCGGACCGCGCTTCGCCCTCCCGCCCGGAGGGCGGGCTGATGATTGCCGCGGTCTACCGTGGGGACGGGCGGATCGTGGCCGAGGAGTGGCCACGGCCGGTCATCGGCGACGCCGAAGTGCTGCTGCGGCTCAAGGGCTGCGGGCTCTGCGGCTCGGACATCGCGAAGATCGTGAGCCCGGCGACGCCGGTGCCGGTCGTCCTCGGCCACGAGGTCGTGGGCGAGGTGGCGGCGATCGGCGCGAGCGTCGCGAGCTGCGCGATCGGCGACCGCGTCGTCGCGGCGCACCACGTCCCGTGCGGCGAGTGTCACTACTGCCGGCGGGGGAGCGAGTCCATGTGCCGCGCGTTCAAGGCGTCGAATCTCGACCCGGGGGGCTTCGCGGAGTACGTTCGCGTGCCGGCGCCGAACGTCCAGCACGCCATGTTCCGCGTACCGCGGCACGTGACCGACGAGGCCGCGTCGTTCGTCGAGCCGCTGGCGTGCTGCCTGCGCGCCCTCCGGCGCGCAGGCGTCGAGCGCGGCGACACGACCGTCGTCGTCGGCCTGGGCTCGATCGGCTGCCTCTTCGTCCAGCTCCTGACGAACGCCGGCGCCGCCGTCGTCGGCTGCGACCCGATCACCGAGCGCGCCGACATCGCCAAGCGCATGGGCGCGGTCGCCGCCGGCCCCGCCGAGCTCGCCGCCGCCGCGCAGCGGGAGGTGTCGAGCGGCCGCGGCGCCGACCAGGTCATCGTCACCGGCGGCGGCGCGGACGTGCTGCCGTGGGCCGCCGAGATCCTGCGCGACGGCGGGACCGTGCATTACTTCGCCGGAGGCGGGGGCGCCACGCTGCCGCTCCGGCTCGAGACGCTCTACCACCGCGAGCTCGCCGTGACGGCCACGTACTCGTCGTCGCCGTCGGATCTCGCCGAGGCCTTCGGCCTCATCGTGAGCGGGGCCGTCGCCGTCGAGCGTCTCGTCACCCACCGCATCTCGCTCGCGGGGCTCCACCGCGGCGTCGAGCTGGTGTTGCGCCGCGAGGCGATGAAGGTGTACGTCACGCCGTGAGGGCGATGGTCTTCCACGGCCCGGGCGACCTCCGTCAGGAGGAGCTCCCGGTGCCCGAGCCCGCGCCGGGCGAGCTCGTGGTGCGGATCGACGCCGCGCTGACGTGCGGCACCGACGTCAAGACGCTCCGCCGCGGCCACCCGGTGATGATCCCGAAGATCCCGACCGTGTTCGGTCACGAGCTGGCCGGCACCGTCACGGCCGTCGGCGCGGGCGTCGGCCGCTTCCGTGCGGGCGACCGGGTGGTCGCCGCGAACTCGGCGCCCTGCGGCGAGTGCCGCCCCTGCCTCGCCGGGCGCCCGAACCTCTGCGAGGACCTCCTGTTCGTCAACGGCGCCTACGGCGAGTTCATCGCGCTTCCGCCGCGTCTCGTCGCGAAGAACGTCGTGCCGCTCGCCGCCTCGCTCCCCGCGGCGCGCGCGGCGTTCGCCGAGCCGCTCGCCTGCGCGCTCGGCGGGATCGAGCGGGCCCGCGTGGAATCGGGGCAGACCGTGGTGGTGTTCGGTCACGGCCCCCTCGGTTGTCTCCTGGGGATGGTGGCGGCCGCCCGCAAGGCCCGGGTGCTCCTGGTCGGGAAGGCCGGCTGGCGGCTCGAGCGCGTGCGGAGCCTCGGGATCGGCGAGTGCCTGGACGCGACGCGAACGGACCGTATCGTCGAGGAGGTCCGCGGCGTCACCGGCGGCCGCGGGGCGGAGGTCGCCATCGACGCGACGGGCCGGCCCGAAATCTGGGAGCAGGCGATCGACGCGACGGGCCGTGGAGGCAGCGTGGTATTCTTCGGAGGCTGTGCGCCCGGCGCCACGGTCCGCCTGGATACGCGGCGGGCGCATTACGAGGAACTGACGCTCCTCGGGGCGTTTCACCACACGCCCGAGCTGATCCGGCGGGCCGTGGAGTTGATGGAGTCCGGCGTGCTGGTGCCGGACGGCCTGATCACGCACCGGATGCGGCTCGAAGCCGTCCGCGAGGCGCTCGAGCTCATGGCGAAAGGGAACGCGCTGAAGGTCTTGATCGAGACATGAACGGACCCATGCGGACCGTGCTGGCGGCGGTGGCCCTGAGCCTGGCGGCGGTGGCGCCGCCGGCGTCGGGCTTCGACGCGGCGGAGACGTTCAAGAAGGGCACGTCCGTGCTCTCGCTCGAGGGCGGCTACGGCGAGCAGTTCAACCGGGAAGGCTTCACGACCCAGAGCCATCTCAAGTTCTTCAACCTGGGCTTGCGGTCCTCGCTCCTGCCGTTCGAGCGCTTCGGCGCGGGCGGCGCGCTGCACGGCGCGCTCGAGCTCGGCCTCGAACCCTTCTACCAGCAGTACACGGACCCCGAGCCCGCGTTCTGGGCGGGACTCGCCGCGGTGGGCCGCTACCACTTCCTCGCGCTGGGCCGCTTCGTGCCGTACGTCGAGCTCGCCGCCGCGGCGGGCGGGACCGACCTCCGCATCCGGGAGATCGACTCGGACTTCTCCCTCCTCCTGTGGGGCGGGTTCGGCGGCTCCCTGTTCGTGACCGATGCGACTGCGGTGTACGCGGGCTACCGGTACGAGCACAACTCCAACGGGAACGTCGACACGCCCAACCGCGGCTGGGAGTCGCACGTGGGCGTGATCGGCGTCTCGTACTACTTCCGCTGAGGTATCATGTCCACGGAGGCGCGGAGCGCGATGCCATCAGCCGTGGCCGAAATCCTGCTGGCCGGACCCCGCGGCTTCTGCGCCGGCGTGGAGCGGGCCATCGACATCGTCGAGCTGGCGCTGTCGGTCTGCCCGCCGCCCGTCTACGTGCGCAAGGAGATCGTGCACAACCGGCTCGTCGTCGAGACGCTCCGGGAGCAGGGCGCGATTTTCGTGGACGAGCTCGACGAGGTTCCGGACGGGGCCACGGTGGTCTTCAGCGCCCACGGCATCTCGCCCGCGGTCCGCGAGGACGCGCGCCGGCGCGGACTCCGGGCGATCGACGCGACGTGCCCGCTGGTGACGAAGGTCCACCTCGAGGCGATCCGTTACGCGCGCGAGAACTACTCGATCGTCCTCATCGGCCACGAGGACCACGACGAGGTCATCGGCACGCTCGGTGAGGCACCGGAGCGCATCTTCGTGATCGCCAGCGCCGATGAGGCCGAGAAGCTCGAGGTGCCCGATCCCGACAAGATCGCGTACCTCACCCAGACCACGCTCTCCATGGACGACACGCGGGACGTCATCGAGGCCCTGCGCCGGAAGTTCCCGCGGATCGTCGGCCCCTCGCGCGACGACATCTGCTACGCCACCCAGAACCGTCAGGCCGCGGTCAAACGGCTGGCGAACGACGTCGACGTCCTGCTCGTGATCGGCTCGGCCAACAGTTCGAACGCCATCCGGCTGGTGGAGGTCGCCCGGACCGCGGGCACGCGGGCCCACCTGATCAACGACGTGCGCGACATCCGCCCGGCGTGGCTCGAGGGCGTGAGGCGGGTCGGCGTCACGGCCGGCGCCTCGACGCCCGAAGTCCTGGTCACCGAGACGGTGGCGGCGCTCAGCGGTCGCGGGGTGTCGGTGCGCGAGGTCCACGTCGTCGAGGAGGATGTCCGCTTCGCGCTGCCCCAGGAGCTCGACAAGATCGCGCGCGAGCGCGGCGTGCCGCTGCCGTCCCGGGACGCGATGCGCCGGTCGCTCTAGCCTGAACTGTTGAGTACGCCGCCAAGGGCACGATCCACGCCTCCGTCAACGAAACGACGAAGCCCGCCCGCGTCCTCGTGGTCCTCGTGAAGGAGCGCTGAGCCGTGCGCCTGGCGACCGACAGACCATGAGCTTC
This sequence comes from Candidatus Rokuibacteriota bacterium, assembly GCA_016179925.1. Taxonomy (GTDB): domain Bacteria; phylum Methylomirabilota; class Methylomirabilia; order Rokubacteriales; family CSP1-6; genus JACPCG01. The sequence goes on from JACPCG010000018.1 coordinate 7,683, forward strand.
GTCAGCCACGTCGAGTGCACGGTGTGCGGCGCCCGCCACGACGGCAAGCGCCTGCTGACCGTCTGCGAGCAGTGCGGCCAGATGCTCGCGGTGCGGTACGACCTCGCGCGCGTGAACGCCGCGGTGACCAAGGAGGCGCTCGCGCAGCGCCCGCACGGGATGTACCGCTTCCGCGAGCTCACGCCGCTCGACGACGGCGAGGAGCCCGTGACGCTGGGTGAAGGGGGGACGCCATTGCTCGCGCTGCCGCGCCTGGCCGCCCATCTCGGGATGCGCCGGCTCTGGGCGAAGGACGAGGGCCAGAACCCGACGGGGTCCTTCAAGGCGCGCGGCCTCGGCATGGCGATCACGCGCTCGAGGACGCTCGGCGCGCGGGGTTTCGCGATCCCGTCGGCGGGGAACGCGGGCGGCGCGGCGGCCGCCTACGCGGCGCGCTGCGGCCTGCCGTGCGCGGTCGTCGTCCCGCGGGGGACGCCCGCGGCGGCGGTCGCCGAGGCGCTCATCGCCGGCGCTCACGTCTTCACGATCGAGGGCTCGATCGCGACGGCGGGCAAGGTTGTCGGCCAGGTCGCGCCCCAGCTCGGCTGGTTCGATCTCTCGACACTCAAGGAGCCCTACCGCCTCGAGGGCAAGAAGACGATCGGGCTCGAGCTCGCCGCCGAGCTCGGGTGGCGGATGCCCGACGTGCTGCTCTACCCGACGGGGGGCGGCACGGGGCTCGTCGGGATCCCCAAGGCGTACGAGGAGCTCCGCGCGATGGGCTGGCTCTCGGGCCCGCTCCCGCGCGTCTTCGCCGTCCAGGCCGAGGGCTGCGCGCCCGTGGTGAGGGCCTTCGCCGAGGGCGCCGAGACCACCACCGCGTGGGAGGACCCGACGACCCACGCCGCGGGCCTGCGGGTGCCGTCGCCGTTCGCGGGGCGCCAGATGCTGCGCGTGCTGCGCGACACGCGCGGGGGCGCCGTCGCCGTGAGCGAGGACGCCATCCGCGACGCCCAGCGGCTCGTCGCCCGGGTCGAGGGGATCTGGACGGCGCCGGAGTCGGCGGCGCTCGTCGCGGCGCTCACGGTGTTGCGGGATCGCGGCGACGTGGCGCGGGACGCCGAAGTCATGCTGGTCTTCACCGGCATCGGCTTCAAGTACGAGCCGCCACCGCTCGCTCCACCGATCGCTCTCGCCGGCTCGGACGAGGAGATCCTCGCCCAGGTGAGGCGCGCCGTCGGGGCCTGAGCGCGGGGCTTAACGCGTCGCGGATTCGGTGGTAGCATCGGGCCCACCGCATCGCTCGTCCGAGGAGGCCGGTCAATGGCGATCGAAGTCGGCAAGATCCGGAACGTCGGCGTCGTCGGTCACGGCGGCGTCGGCAAGACGTCCCTCGTCGAAGCGCTCCTCTTCTCCGCCGGCGCGGTGACGCGCCTGGGCAAGGTGGACGACGGCTCGACCACCACCGACTTCGATCCCGACGAGATCAAGCGGAAGATTTCGATCAACACCGCGATCGCGTACTGCGACTGGAAGAGCCACCGGATCAACCTCGTGGACACGCCGGGATACGGCGATTTCATCGCGGATGCGCGGGCCGGGCTCCGGGTCGTCGAGGCGGCGATCGTCGTGGTGGACGCGGTCGCAGGCGTCCAGGTCCAGACCGAGAAGGTCTGGAAGTTCGCCAACGAGTACGGCCTGCCGCGCGCGGTCGTCGTGAACCGGCTCGATCGCGAGCGCGCCGATTTCTACCGGACGCTCGAGTCGCTCGCACGGCGCCTCAAGGGCCGGCTCGTCGCGCTCCAGATCCCCGTCGGCGAGGAGTCGGGGTTCAAGGGGTTCGTGGATCTCGTCAAGATGAAGGCCGTCACCCACGCCAACGGCAAGCCGGCGGAGGGCGAGATCCCCGGCGACCTCGCCGACCGGGTGAAGGAGTACCGCGAGAAGCTCGTCGAGGCGGCGGCCGAGACCGATGACGAGCTGCTGAACACGTATCTCGAGGAGGGCTCGCTCGGCGAGCCCGAGATGCTGAGGGCGCTGCGCGCCGGCATCGCGGAGGGCAAGATCGTCCCCGTGCTCTGCGCCTCGGCGTCGAAGAACATGGGGAGCGTGGCGCTGCTCGACCTCATCGTGGACTCGCTGCCCTCGCCGGCCGACCGGGAGGAGGTCGCGGGGACCGACCTCAAGTCCAGACAGGCGGGCACGCGCTCCCCGGACCCGAAGGCGCCGGTGACGGCGCTCGTCTTCAAGACGCTCTCCGACCCCCACATCGGCAAGCTCTCGCTCTTCCGCGTGATGAGCGGCACGCTCAGGTCCGACTCGACGCTGCTGAACCCGCTGCGGGGCGCGAAGGAGCGGATGGGCCACGTCTCGTGGCTCATGGGCAAGACCCAGAAGAACGTCGAGGCGCTCGGCCCGGGCGAGATCGGCGTGGCCCAGAAGCTCAAGGAGACGCAGACGGGCGACACGCTCTGCGACGAGGCGAGCCCCTTCGAGCTGCCGCGGATCACGTTTCCCGAGGCGGCGATCTCGTTCGCGATCCAGCCGAAGACGCGCGGCGACGAGGACAAGATCTCGAACGCGCTGGCCCGGATCGCCGAGGAGGACCCGACCGTCCACTACCACTACGACCCGGAGACGAAGCAGCTCCTGGTCGCCGGCGTCGGGAGCCTCCACGTCGAGATGGTCGTCGAGCGGATGAAGCGCAAGTACAACGTGGACGTGAGCCTGCTGCCCCCGCGCATCCCGTACAAGGAGACCGTCAAGGGGCGCGCCGAGGCGCAGGGCAAGTACAAGAAGCAGACGGGCGGCCGCGGCCAGTACGGGGACGTGTGGCTCCGCATCGAGCCGGTCGCGCGGGGCGGCGGGTTCGAGTTCGTGGACGACATCTTCGGCGGGGCCGTGCCGCGCAACTACATCCCGTCGGTCGAGAAGGGCGTCCGCGACTGCATGAAGAAGGGCATCATCGCCGGCTACCCGGTGGTGGACCTCAAGGTGACCCTCTACGACGGCTCCTACCACGAGGTGGACTCCTCCGACATGGCCTTCCAGATCGCCGCCTCGTTCGGGCTCCAGAAGGCCTTCGTCGAGGCGCACCCGATCCTGCTCGAGCCGATCATGACCGTCGAGGTGACGACGCCCGGCGACCACGCCGGCGACGTCATCGGCGATCTCAACTCGCGGCGCGGCCGGATCGTCGGCATGGAGCCCGCGGGCGAGACGGCGGTGGTGCGCGCGGCCGTGCCGATGGCCGAGATGCTGACCTACGAGTCGAGCCTGCGCTCGATGACGGGCGGCCGGGGCGGCTACTCGATGGAGTTCTCCCACTACGAAGAGGTCCCCGCCTTCATCGCCGACAAGGTCATCAAGGAGGCGAAGGCCGAGAAGGAGAAGGCCGAGAAGCACTGAGCCGCGCGAGGGCGGCGCGCGTCAGGGCGCGCGCGAGGTCAGGCCCGGAGCATCTCCGGTGTCAGCGTGAGATCGGCGAACGGCTCGGCGGAGCAGGTGTCGCCGGCGGCGTGGCGCGAGGGTGGGAGTTCCCAGTTAATCAATGCATGCGTCGAGGATCGACAGGGCTTCCTCCAGGACCTGTGCCGGCGCCCTACCGATTCGCCGTGCGTTTCGAGACCGGAAGTCGATCGACTTCACCTGCTCGACCATCACGAAGCCTGTCACGTCGTGGTCTTCGGGAATGGGCACATGGAAAGGGAAGTCACGGCGCGTACGTGTGATGGGACAGGCGATGCAAAGGCCCGTGTGTCTGTTGAAGAGGTCGTTGCTGACGACGAGCGCGGGACGGCCCGGGCGCTCCTGTAGGCCGCCATCTCCTCGCGGAGGACGCGTCGCAGGGTCTCCGCGAGCGGCTCCCGCTTCGCCGCGACGTGGTCCCGCAGGGCGTCGTTGATCATGGTCTGATAGCTGGCTCCACCGGCCGCGTGGGCCTGGCGGCGAAACCAGTCGAGGACGGCATCGTCGATCCTGATGGTGATGCGCGTCTTTCCCGGCGCCGGCTTGATCACCGGGCCGCGCTTTCCCTTGCTGAAGTCGTACTCTCTCCTCATCGGTCAGCCCTCGTATGTCCGGCGCTCACGCCGAGTGGCGCGCCGGGCCGAGATGATACGGATTCGGTCGTCTCGCCACGCGTACGCAACCACTAGCAGAGCGGGAGCTGCTGGAAGATCGCGAGGTGGAGATCGGCCTCCGCGAGGTAGTCGAGCCGCTTCCGCGTCCGGTCGGCGTCGGTCGCGGGCCCGTTCGCGAGGACCAGGCACACGTCGAAGTCGGACGCCGGGCCGGCCTCGCCCCGGGCGCGGCTCCCGAAGAGCATGACCGCGAGGACGTCGGGATCGCGCTCGGCGCGGGCGGTCACGCGGGCCACAGCCGGCGACACGCTCTCGCGCACGAGGCCATGATAGCGCGCTGCCGGCGGGGTGGGCACGCCCGGAACGAGGCGGGCGCGGGCCCCCCGCGGGCCGCGCGCTGACGCGGCGCGTGAGGCCGGAGGCACGCCGCGCTTGACACGCTCCGGCCCCGCGGGTAGGCTCCGGGCTAATAGTTTCGAAACTTCGAAACTCTTAACACCGGGGGAAGGCCGTGACCCTGAGCCGCGCCGACGCCGAGCTGTACCGGATGCAGGCCGAGATCGCCAAGGTGCTCGGCAATCCCGTGCGCCTGCGTGTCCTGAGCCTCATCGGCGACCGCGAGGTCGCCTACGGCGCGCTGCTGGACGACCTCGGCGTCTCCAAGGCGAACCTCTCCCAGCACCTGGCGATCCTCCGGAGGGCCGGGGTCGTCAGCGTGAGGCGCGACGGGGTCCACGTCCACTACCGGCTCACGCTGCCCGAGATCAAGGACCTCTGCTCGGCGATGCGCGACATCCTGGCGAAACACCTGGACGCGAACGGTCGCCAGGGCCAGCGCCTCATCCGGCGGGTGCGGAGGCTCGATGTCGGGCGTTGAGATCGCCTCCACGCTCGACTGCACGGGCCTCGTGTGCCCGCTGCCGGTCATCAAGCTGTCGAAGGCGATCAAGGTGGCGGCGCCGGGCGCGGTGATCGAGCTGCTGGCGACCGACCCGGGCGCGGTGGCGGACCTCGAGGCGTTCGAACGGCGGACCGGCCACCGGGTGCTGGAGCGGTCGGAGGCGAGTGGCATCTTTCGATTTCTCGTGCAGCGGGCGAGCTGAGCGGCACGGGGAACGGATGACCCGGGTCCTGGACCGGCCGAACCAAGGGAGGAGGATGCGATGGCGAGCGAGGGCCGCAAGCGACTGGCGCTGGTAGCGTCCAAGGGGACGCTGGATCAGGCCTACCCGCCGCTCATCATGGCCTCGACCGCCGGGGCCATGGGCTGGGAGGCTGGGATCTTCTTCACGTTCTACGGCCTCAACATCCTTCACCGGGAGCGGCTGCGACATCTCCAGGTCTCCCCGATCGGCAACCCGGCGATGCCGCCCCCGCTCCACGCGCTGCCGATGGTGAAGGTCCCCAACCTCCTCGGGACGCTGCCGGGAATGACGGCGATGGCGACCACGATGATGAAGGGGTGGATGAGCAAGGCCAAGATGCCCTCCGTGGAGGAGATGCTGCAGATGTGCATCGAAGCGGACGTCCGGCTCTTCGCCTGCGCCACCACGATGGGGGTGATGGGCATCCGGCAGGAGGAGCTGATCCCCCAGGCGCAGTGCGCGGGGGCCACGACGTTCCTCGACTACGCCGCCGGCGCCGACGTGTCGCTGTTCGTGTGAGGCCGATCACCGTGGGGAGGACTCCGTGATGACCGCTGCAATCGCTTCCACGCTCGACTGCCGCGGACTGCTCTGTCCGCTGCCCATCATCAGGCTGTCGAAGGTCGTGAAGACGGTGGACGTGGGCGCCGTCATCGAGATGCTCGCCACCGACCCGGGCTCGGTGCCGGATATGGAGGCGTTCGAGAAGCAGACGGGCCACAAGATCCTCGAGCGCTCGGAGACGAAGGGCACCTTCAGATTCCTCGTGCAGCGCACCAAATAGGCGGAGAGGGGGAGCATGGACGAGGACGTCAAGCGGATCCTGTACGTGCAGACCACGGGGACGGAGCAGCCCGAGCGCAGCGCGACCGTGTTCTTCCTGGCGGCCTCGGGCGCCGCGATGGATATGGAGGTGGGGATCTTCTTCACCCAGTACGGCCCGACGCTGCTCCAGCGCGGGGTGCCCGAGACGCTCCGGGTCCGGAAGGGCGGGGTCACGCTCGGGCACTTCATGGAGCAGGCGCGCGACGTCGGCGTGAAGTTCTACGTCTGCCAGCCGAGCCTCGAGCTGACCGACCTCAAGATGGAGGACCTCGTCGAGGGCGTCGAGATGATCGGCGGCGCTGCCTTCAACAACATGGCGCTCGAGGCCGACCAGGTCATCTGCTTCTGACGGCGTAGGGGACCCGGCGATGGCGCTCCCGCAGCTCGATAAGTACGCGCACGTCCCCTGGGAGGAGAAGGAGCGCCTCTTCGAGGAGGTGACGGCCGACCCGCGCTTCGCCGATTACCTCTACGGCTGCTACGAGTGCGGGATCTGCGTCGCCACGTGCCCCTCGGCGCGCTTCTACGACTTCAGCCCGCGGCGGATCGCCCAGGCCCTCGCGCGCGAGGACGTCGCGCTGGTGTACGAGCAGATCCAGGACGACATCTGGGAGTGCTCGCAGTGCTTCTCGTGCCTCCGGTGCCCGCGGAAGAACAACCCCGGCGGCCTCGTCACGATCATGCGCGAGGTCGCCGTGCGCCACGGGCTCGCGAGCGCCAAGCAGGCGCTCGAGGGCTACAGCCGTATCATCTACAAGATCATGTCCACGGGCACGCAGGTCTCGCCCGACATGATCCGGCCCGAGGCGTTCCCCGACTGGGGACCGTCGGCGAAGGAGACCGGCGACAACCTGGACGTCTGGCGGAAGGCGATGCCGCCGGAGACCATGCACACGACGTCGATGTCGTGGGACGTCGCCGACAAGACGCTCACCGAGCTCTACCTCATCTGGCACATGACCGGCGTCATGGACATGATCAAGGCCGTCGACGAGGGCCTGCACATGATCCTCGTCGACGTGATGGAAGAAAAGCTCGAGGAAGCCGGCTACCCGCTGTCCTGAGGAGAAGCCCAATGCCGATCAGCCTGCCCGTCGTCCAGTCCGCGCCCGCGCCCAAGGGGCGCGCCTTCGCGCGCTCGGCGCCCGACCCGGCCGAGGACATCCGCGAAAAGGTCTTCGAGCTGGAGGCGAAGGGCGAGTGGATCGTCCCGCGCGTGCCCGAGCCCTGGGTCCCCGTGACGACGAAGTACGGGCGGACGAAGAAGATCCCGCTCCAGCACACGTGGCACCACAAGTCGTGCGGCCAGTGCGGCCACATCCCCGGCTACTCGACCTCGATCTTCTGGCTCCACCGGAAGCTCGGCCTCGACTACAACGACCCGCGTGACCAGACCTCGTGCACGGCGTGGAACTACTACGCCTCGGCGACGTCGAATTCGGCGGCTCAGGCGGCGGTGGCCGTGCGCAACTTCGCGGCAGCGCACGAGACGGGCTACTTCCCGCAGATCCACTGCGGGACGTCCTACGGCCACTACAAGGAGGTCCGCGAGGAGCTGGTGCGCCACCCGGAGCTGCGCGCCCAGGTGCGCGACATCATGGGCAAGCTCGGCAAGCCCCTCGTCATGCCCGAGGAGATCGTCCATTACTCGGAGTGGGTGTACGCCGTCCGCGACCGCATCGCCGCGAGGCAGGTCCACGACTTCACCGGCGTCACGGTGACGGTCCACCCGGCGTGCCACTACTACAAGCTCGTCCAAGAGGACGCGATCTACGACCCGGACGTCTACGGCGGCCAGCGCACCGCGGTCGTCTCCGCCGTGGCGCAGGCGCTGGGCGCGAAGGTGGCCGACTACTCGACGTGGTTCGACTGCTGCGGCTTCGGCTTCCGCCACATCCTCGTCCAGCGCGACTTCACGCGCTCCTTCGCCGTCCAGCGGAAGATCGAGACGCCCGACGTCACGCTGACCCACGACACCGGGTGCGTGACGACACTCGACAAATCTCAGTTCGCCGCGCAAGCGCACGACAAGAAAGTCGGCATCCCCGTCATGTCCGAAGCCCAGTTCGCCGCGCTCGCCATGGGCGCGCACCCGTACCGCGTCTGCCAGCTCCACTGGCACTCGGCCGAGTACCGGCCGCTCCTCGAGAAGATGGGCATCGACTGGCGCGAAGCGTGGCGCGAGTTCGAGGACGACTGCGAGCGCATCAAGAAGGGCGAGAAGCACTTCCTGACCTGGGAAGACGTCGATGCCTAGCGACGCGGTCCTCATCCTGGGCGGCGGCCCCGCCGGGCTCGAGGCTGCGCGCGGCGTCGCCGACCTCGGCTCCCGCGCGATCCTCGTCGAGCCGCGCGACCGTCTGGGCGGCATGCCCGACGCGGCGCAGTATGCCGCGCTCACCCACGGCATGCGCCCGGCCGAGGAGGCGATCGCCGAGATGATCGCTGCGGTCCAGGGGACCGCCAACGTCGAGCTGCACCTCGGCTCGACGCTCACGGGCTTCAAGGGCCGCGCCGGCGACTTCACCGCGACGCTCGCCGGGCCGACGGGCGCCCACGACGTGCAGGTCGGCGCCGTCATCGTGGCGACGGGCTTCCAGCACTTCGATCCGGGCCGCGAGACGCAGATGTACGGCTACTACGAGTACGACGACGTCATCACGCTCACCGACGCCGAGCGCATGTTGAAGTCCGGCAAGTTCGTGAAGCCGTCGAACGGCCAGGCGCCCGAGCGCGTCTGCTTCATCCAGTGCGTCGGCTCGCGCGACCGGCAGATCGGCAACGAGTACTGCTCGAAGGTCTGCTGCGGCATCTCGTCCAAGCAGGCGATCGAGGTCAAGCAGCTCGTGCCGACGGCGAAGGTCTTCATCTTCTACATCGACATGCGGATGTACGGGTACTGGGAGAACGAGCTCTACTGGCCCGCGCAGGAGAAGTACAAGGTCCAGTACATCCGCGGCATCGTCACCGAGGTGCTGAAAAAGGGCGACCGGCTCCTGATCCGCGGCGAGGACACGACGATGGGCCGCCCCATGGAGGTGCTCATGGACGTCGTCGTGCTCGCCGTCGGCATGGAGCCCTCGGCGGGCACGCGTGCGGCCGCCAAGCTCCTCGGCGTCCACCAAAACAAGTACGGCTTCATCGAGGTCCCCCACGGCTCGCTCGATCCCGTCGCGACCTCCGTGCCCGGCGTCTTCGTCGCGGGCGCCGCCGCCGGGCCGGCCGATCTCAACGACTCGATCTCGACGGCCGGCGCCGCCGCGCTGAAGGCCGTCTCAACC
>JACPCG010000018.1:17024-45028 GCA_016179925.1 Candidatus Rokuibacteriota bacterium
TCCCCGCTACAACAGACCGGCCAGGTCGTCGACACCGAGAGCGCGCGCGAGTTCATGCAGGAGGCGCGCCAGCAGCTCTCCGAGCAGGACCTCGCCGCGATCTCGGCAGAATGCGCGCGGAAGGCCGAGCGCTTCCGGGCCTGGTTCGGCGACGGCCGCGCGGCGACGCTCACCGCGGCCGATCTCGACGCCGCGCTCGCCTCGGTCTTCGCGGCGCGCCGGCGCCGCACGGAGATCCTCGCCGCCCACGGCGCCGCGCTCGGGGGGTGGGTCGCCGAGCTGCTCGAGCCCGGGCGCCCGGTCGTCGAGCGCTTCGACGGCTTCTCCCGGCGCCTCACTGCGGCGCCCGAGACCGTACGCTCGGACCTCGCGGGCGAGATCCTCCACTTCACGGAGCCCGAGCGCTACTGGCTCTGGACCCGCTGGATGTGGGATCCGCGCGTGCGGACCGGCGCCCTGCCGCTCGTCACGATGGAAGAGGTCGAGCTCGAGGGGACGAGCGCGGGCGACACGTACGCGCGGGTGGGGCAGGCGGTCGCGTTCGTCCACGCCACGGGCAACGCCGCGGGCTTCACGCGCGCGGAGGACGGCCCGTTCGCGATCGACGTGTTCCTCGCGTCGGTCTACGGGGTCTACATGTACACGACGCTCAGGATGCGCATGACCCAGGAGTTCAACCAGGTGGTGCCGAAGCTGCCCGAGCTCTGCCGGCGGCTCCTCGGCGTCCTGCCGGCGAGCGCCTAGTGTCGCGTCTACGAAATCATGGTAACGATCGCCCGTCGGCTCCGGGCCGCGTGGCGGCCGTGCTTAACATGATCGCAGCCACGGGACACTAGCGATGCCGTACGGCAAGCAGCCGCCCGAGATCCACGAGAAGGAACGCGCGGTCGTCGAGGGGATCGAGCTGCCCGGACACTGGAACCGCATGTTCGGCCAGCGCGCGATCATGGATTACGACACCTCGACGCTCGACCAGATCACCGAGCTCCCCGGCGGCGAGTCGCTCGGCTGGTGCTACCAGTGCGCCAAGTGCGTCGGGGTGTGCCCCGTGGACATCGTCGGCGACTACGGCCCGCGCAAGATCTTCCGCAAGGTCCAGATCGGCGCCTCGCTCCTCGACGATCCCGACCTCTGGCTCTGCACGACGTGCATGAACTGCCTGCGCGTGTGCCCGAAACAAGTGGACATGATCCAGATCATGCCGGCCGCGCGCGAGGCGGCGATCAACGAGGGCAAGGCGATCCCGGCCGAGCTCCAGAAGGTGTTCGAGGTGACGGACCGCTACGGCAACCCGCTCGGCGAAAACCCGCGCAAGCGCGCCGACTGGGTGAAGGGGGCGGGCGTTCCCGTGCCCATCCTGGCGCAGGTGAAGCGCCCGGTGGACGTCCTCTGGTACGTCGGCAGCTATCCCTCCTACCACCCGCGCGGCATCGACGCGGCGCGCGCGCTCGCGCGGATCTTTGCCGCACTCGGCGTGGATTACGCGATCCTCGGCGTCGAGGAGCGCGAGGACGGCGACTCGATCCGTCTGGCGGGCGAGAAGGGGCTCTTCGAGAAGCTCGCCGAGGCGAACATCACGACGTTCGCGAAGTACCGGTTCAAGCGGGTGGTCGCCTTCGGCCCCCACGAGTACAACGCGTTTCGCAACGAGTACCCGAAGCTCGGCGGCCGGTACGAGGTGCTCCACTACACCCAGTTCCTCGTCGAGCACCTCGCCCGGCTCCGGGAGCTCATGGTGACGGCCGTCAGCCGGACCGTCACGTACCACGACCCGTGCTACCTCGCGCGCCACAACGGCGAGTACGAGGCGCCGCGGACGCTCCTCCGCGCGATCCCCGGGCTCAGGCTCACGGAGATGGGCCGCAACCGCGAGAACGGCTACTGCTGCGGCGGGGGCGGCGGCGGGATGTGGCTCGACTCGTTCAGCCGCGACTACACGCGCATGCGCCTCTCGGACCGGCGGGTGCTCGAGGCCGTCGAGACGGGCGCCTCCACGCTCTCGATCTGCTGCCCGTACGAGGTCTCGCGCTTCGAGGACGCGGTGAAGGCGACGGGCCACGAGGGGCGGCTCGACGTCCGCGACATCGCCGAGCTGATCGACGCGAGCATGGCGCAGCCGGGACGCGCCCCGTGACGGCCTTCCGGGAGCAGTACGCGGCGGTCTTCGGGCGGCCGTGGCCGGTGTGGGGCGCCGCGGTCCTCGCCGCCACCATCAACGTGTTCCTGTTCGCGTTCGATCGTCCGTTCACGGCGTCCGACGGCGTCAGGAACTGGGGCGACTGGATCCTCACCGCCGTCGGCGTCGTCAGGCGCCCGGACCTGATCGCGCCCTGGCTCTACTCGGGCTCGCTGATCAACCTGGGCGTGCTCCTGGGCGGGCTCACGGCCGCGCTCCTCGCGCGCGAGTTCGCGATCCGCGTGCCGCCGCGCGGGGAACTGGTCAAGGGCGTGATCGGCGGCGCCCTCATGGGCGTGGGCGCGATGCTCGCCTTCGGCTGCAACATCGGCGGCTTCTTCAGCGCGACGAGCGCGCTCTCGCTCGCGGGCCTCGGCATGATGGTGGGCCTCCTCGCGGGCGCCTGGCTCGGCCTCCGCTATCTCCTGTGGGAGATGGAGCACCGCCCGGCGTGGTCGAGCGGGACGGCCCGCGTGTTCGCCGGGGCGCGGACCGACGGCGCGAGCCGCCAGCCCGTGGCGGGCGCGCTGCTGCTCCTGGCGCTCCTGGTCCTGCCGTTCGTCTACGCGCGCTGGGGCTACGTCCCGCAGGGGACCTTCCTCCTGTTCGGTGTGGCCTTCGGGATCGTGTTCCAGCGCTCGCGCTTCTGCCTGGTCCGCGCCTTCCGCGAGCCCTTCATGACGGGCGACGGCGAGCACACGCGCGCGGCGGCGCTGGCGATCGTCGTCAGCACGCTCGGGTTCGCGATCCTCAAGTTCGCCGACCTCAAGGACCGGGGCGAGTGGGTCTTCGCCGCAGCCGGCGTCGGCGCGCTCGCGGGCGGCCTCGTCTTCGGCGTCGGCATGACGCTCGCCGGCGGGTGCGGCGCGGGCTCGATCTGGCGGGCGGGCGAGGGGCAGGTGAAGCTCTGGGCCGCCGTCGTCTGCTTCGCCCTCGGCGCCTCGCTCACGCGCCTCGCGCTGACCCAGACCGGCTCCCTCGGGAAGCTCGGCGTCGCCGTCTTCCTGCCGGCGGCCCTCGGCTGGTCCTCCGCGCTCGTGCTCGTGGTCGTCGTCATGGCGGCCTGGGCGGCGCTCGCGACGTGGAACGAAGACTCGCGCAAGTTCAGCGCGCTCGGATAGGGGAGTCGCCATGGACATCGTCGTTCCGATCAAGATGGTGCCCGACCTCGTCGAGGAGCTGGAGATCGACAGCGAGGGCCGCGACCTCGACCGCTCGTCCCTGAAGCTCCGGATCTCGGAGTGGGACGAGCAGGCCGTGGAGGAAGCGCTCCTCCTCAGGGACAAGCACGGCGCGCGCGTGACCGTGATCGCGCTCGACACGGGCGACGTCGACGAGACGCTCTTCACGTGCCTCGCCAAGGGCGCCGACCGCGCGATCAAGCTCCTCGGCGGGGAGGCCGCCCAGGGCTCGAGCCGGGCGACGGCCTCCGTGCTCGCGAAGGCGCTCAAGGGGATCCCGCACGACCTCGTCCTCACCGGGGTCCAGGCGGTGGACGACCGGGACGGCCAGGTCGCCGTCTTCCTCGCCGAGGCGCTCGGCCTGCCCCACGTGAGCGTCGTGAGCGGCGTGGAGCCCGCGGGCCCGAACGCGGTCGTCGCGCGCCAGGAGTACGCGGGCGGCGTGATGGCGGAGTTCGAGGTGGATCTGCCGTGCGTGCTCGGCATCCAGGCGGCGCGCGAGGCGCCGCGGTACGCGCCCGTGAGCCGTGTCCGCCAGGCCATGAAGACGCTGAAGCTCGAGGCGGCGGCCGCCGCGGCGCCGGACGCAGGTGCCGGGTCGACCGTGCGCCGTCTGGCGAAGCCCGATGCCGGCGGGCGCGCCGAGATTCTCGAGGGCTCGCCCGAGGAGGTCGCCGAGAAGCTCTACGCGATCCTCAAGGGCAAGGGACTGGTGAAGTCATGAGCCAGGACGTCGCCGTCGTCATCGAGCATCTCGGAGGGAAGATCGCCGACATCGTGTTCGAGATGCTCGGCACGGGGCGCGAGCTCGCGACGTCGACGGGCGGGAAGCTGCTCGCCGTCGCCGCGGGCCAGGGGCTCGCGCCCCTCGCCAAGGAGCTCGGCGCGGCCGACGCCGTGCTGCTCTGCCAGGGTGCCGGGCTCGAGCCCTACACGCCGGATGCCCACCAGCAGGCGCTCGCCGCCGTCTTGACGGCGCGGGCGCCCCGCATCACCCTCGTCGGCAACACGTCGATCGGCATGGATCTCGGGGCCGGGCTCGCCGCCGCGCTCGGCTGGCCGCTCGTTGCCTACTGTCGCGGCGCGCGCCTGGAGGGCGGGACGCTCGTCGCCACGAGCCAGATCTACGGCGGCAAGCTCCTCGCCGAGGCGGCCGTCGCGGGCGAGCACGCGATCGTCTCGATGCTCGCGGGCTCCTCGCCCGCCGAGGCCGGGCGCGCGGCGGGCGCGTCCGCGGTGGAAGAGATCGCCGTGCCGGCCGGCGGCCCCCGGCGCGTGCGCTTCAGGCGGCTCATCCAGCCTGCTGCGGGCGACGTGGACATCACGCGTGAGGGGGTGCTGGTGAGCGTGGGGCGGGGCCTCCAGTCGAAAGACAACCTCCCGGTCGTGGAGGAGCTGGCCCGGGCGCTCGGCGGGACGGTCTCGGCCTCCCGGCCCATCGTGGACCAGGGGTGGCTGCCGAAGACGCGGCAGGTCGGCAAGTCGGGCATGACCGTGAAGCCGAAGCTCTACGTGGCGGTCGGGATCAGCGGCGCGCCGGAGCACCTCGAAGGCATGCGCGGCGCCGAGCTGATCGTCGCGGTCAACACCGACGCGAACGCGCCGATCTTCACCGTGGCGCATTACGGCGTGGTCGGCGACTTGTTCGACGTGCTCCCGCCCCTGACCGAGAAGATCAAAGCGTCCGCGTAGAGCATGACCGACGCGATCGCCCCCGCGCGGGAGGTGTTCCGCAACCTCGGGACGCCCGCCGTCGCGCTCTTCTACCTCCTGGGCGCGCTGGCGATCGCGATCTTCTGCTGGGGCGCCTGGGCGCGGATCCGGAAATACCGGCGCGGCCGCCGGTCGCCGCGGCTGCGCCTCGCCGGGGCGCGCCTCCTGCACGGCCTCACGGCGATCGCGAGCCACTCGACGCTCCGAAAACGCAACGCGTCCACCGGGCTCGCCCACTTCGCGATCTTCTGGGGCTTCGTCGTCCTCTTCATCGGGACGCTCATCATCATGATCGACTACGACATGGTGAGGCTCGTGGATCCCGCGTGGCGCTTCTGGCGCGGCGCCTTCTACCTCTGGTACTCGCTGGCCCTCGACGTGATGGGCGTGGCGTTTCTCGTGGGCCTCGCCGTCCTGATGGCGCGGCGCTGGGGCGCCCGGCCCGCCGCGCTCGACTACACGCGCCCGGACCGTGCCGCCGATTCGTACAGCCGCCGGGGCTACCTCCGCGACGACGCGCTCTTCGCCTGGCTCCTCCTCTTGATCGGCCTCACGGGCTATCTCGTCGAGGGCGCGCGCATCGCCGCGGATCGCCCGCCCTTCGAGACGTGGTCGCTCGTCGGCTGGCAGCTCGCGAACGCCTTCGACGCGGCGGGCCTCTCCCGGCGCGCGGCGAACGCGCTCCACTGGTGGAGCTGGTGGGGCCACGCGGTGCTGGCGCTCGGGTTCGTCGCCTACCTCCCGTACTCGAAGGCGGTCCACATCCTCGTGGACCTCGCCAACCTCCTCGTCCACGACGAGGCGGCGGGCCGGCGGCTCCCCGCGCCGGTCGAGGGCGCCGCCTCCGCCGGCTACGCGACGCTCGCCGACTTCACCTGGAAAGAGCTCCTCGACCTCGACGCGTGCACGAAGTGCGGCCGCTGCCACGTCGCGTGCCCCGCGCGCGCGGCGGGCGCGCCGCTCTCGCCGCGCGACCTGATCCTCGGGCTGCGCGAGCACGCCGAGGACCGCCTCGGCGGGCTCAGCCTGCTCAGAGAGACGCGCCCTGCCGCGAACGACGGCGGGGACGCGCTCATCGGCCCGGTCGTCCGGCCCGAGACGCTCTGGGCGTGCACGACGTGTCTGGCGTGCGTGGAGGCGTGCCCCGTCGGGATCGAGCACGTGCCGCTGATCGTCCAGCTCCGCCGGAAGCTCGTCGAGGACGGCACGATGGACCCGACGCTCCAGGACGCCCTCCAGCATCTGGACCGGTACGGCAACTCGTTCGGCCAGTCGGAGCGCACCCGGGCGAAGTGGACCCAGGGGCTCCCGTTCAGGATCAAGGACGCGCGCAGGGACGAGGTCGAGTACCTCTGGTTCGTCGGCGACTACGCCTCCTACAACCCGCGCGTCCAGGAGGTCTCGCGCGCCGTCGCGCGCGTGCTCCGGCGCGCCGGGGTGGACTTCGGGATCCTCTACGAGGCGGAGCGGAACGCCGGGAACGACGTGCGGCGGGTCGGCGAGGAGGGGCTCTTCGAGAAGCTCGCCGAGCAGAACATGAAAGCGCTGGCGAAGTGCCGGTTCAAGGCGATCCTCACGACGGACCCGCACTCCTACAACACGCTCAAGAACGAGTACCCGGCGCTCGGCCTCTCGCAGCCCGTGGTCCACTACTCCGAGCTGCTCGCCGACCTGTTGCGCTCCGGGCGGCTCACCGTCGCCAAGCCCGCGGGCGCCGCGGTCACCTACCACGACCCGTGCTACCTCGGGCGGTACAATGGCGTCTTCGACGCGCCGCGGGAGGTGCTCGGCCGGATCGGCGCGCGGCTCACCGAGATGGGGCGCTGCCGCGACAACAGTTTCTGCTGCGGCGCCGGCGGCGGGCGGATCTGGATGGACGACTCGGGCCAGGAGGAGCGGCCGAGCGTGAACCGCATCCGCGAGGCGGTCGGGCTCGGGAGTGTGCAATACTTCGTCGTCGCGTGCCCCAAGGACGTGACGATGTACGAGGACGCCGTCAAGACGTCGGGGCAGGAGGGGCGCATCGTGGTGCGGGACCTGGCCGAGCTGGTGGAGGAGGCGGTCTGACGTGCCCCTACTGCCCGCTGGAGGCGCCGCGGCGCCAGATCCATCGGCACCTCGTGGACGCCCACGCCGGCGCGGTGGGGACCGCCTGGGACGAGGGGACCGGGACGATGCACTACGTGATCGACTGCCCGCGGTGCGGCGGCCGGATCCAGCACGAGGTCAAGCCGCGCTGGGGCGATCCCGGGTTCCTCGAGGAGTTCGGCGAGGAGATCCGGCTCGTGGCCTTCGACCTCTTGCTCCTCCACGTGGAGGATGCGCACGATGACGCGCATCAATAACTGCGACCTGCCGGCGGACCTCTATTACCTGATGGACCGCCACGTCTGGCTCCGCCCGCCCTCCGAGGCCGAAGGCGGCGCGGTGGTCGTCGGGATCAACGACGTCGCGCGCCACCTCGCCGGAACGATCGTCGCCGTGACGCCGAAGAAGGCGGGCCGCGCGGTGCCGAAGGGGCAGAGTGTCGCGACGATCGAGTCCTCCAAGTGGGTCGGCCCGGTGCCGGCGCCGGTGAGCGGCGAAATCGTGGAGGTGAACGAACGCGTGAGGAAGAACCCGCGCATCGTGAACGAGGATCCGTACGGCGCGGGCTGGCTCGTGAAGCTCCGGCCCTCGGCGTGGGACGCCGACCGGGCCGGGCTCGTGACCGGGAGCGACGGGCTCGAGGCGTATCGGGCTTTCCTGGAGCGCGAAGGCATCCAATGCGGAGGAACGTCATGACAACAATGTCGCGGCGAGCGTTTCTCAGATCCTCGGGGGTCGGCGTCGGACTCGGACTCGCGGGCGGCTGCGCGCCGGCGATGAAGGGGGACTTCGCGCCGAAGCGCGGCCCCCGGGTCGTCGTGATCGGCGGCGGCTGGGGCGGCGCCACGGCGGCGAAGTACGTGCGCCTGGGCGACCCGGCGATCGAGGTCATCCTGCTCGAGCCGAACAAGCAGTTCGTCTCGTGCCCGCTCTCGAACCTGGTGCTGAGCGGCGTCCGGTCCATCGACAGCCTCACGTTCGGGTACCGCGGCCTGCGGAGCCACGGGGTGCGCATCATCCACGAGGCGGCGACGGCGATCGAGCCCGACACCAAGCGCGTGCGCGTCGGCGAGGGCTACCTCCAGTACGACCGGCTCATCGTCTCGCCGGGCATCGAGTTCCAGACCGAGCAGATCGCCGGGCTGGCCGAGGCCGGCGACCAGGTGCTCCACGCCTGGAAGGCGGGGCCGCAGACCGTGGAGCTCGCCCGCCGGCTCCAGGCGATGCCCGACGGCGGCGTCTTCGTGCTCACGATCCCGCCGATCGCTTACCGCTGCCCGCCCGGCCCATACGAGCGGACCTGCCAGGTCGCGTGGTACCTGAAGCACAACAAGCCCAGGTCGAAGCTGATCGTGCTCGACGCGAACCAGAACATCGTCTCGAAGACGGGGCTCTTCCGCGCGGCGTGGCGGGACTACCCGAACATCGACTACCGCGCCTCGAGCAAGGTCGTGAAGGTGGACACGGGCGCGCGCGAGGTGACGACGGAGTTCGGCGACCGCGTGAAGTACGACGTGGTCAACGTGATCCCGCCGCAGCGCGCCGGCACGATCGCGGTCCAGGCCGACCTGGTCGGGGCCGACAAACGCTGGTGCCAGGTGGACCACGTCACGTACGAGTCGGTGAAGCACAAGGCGGTCCACGTGATCGGCGACTCGACGATCGGGCTCCCCGTGCCGAAGTCCGGCACGGTCGCCAACGCCATGGGGAAGATCTGCGCCAACGCGGTCGTCCATCTCATCGGGGGCAAGCAGCCGCCGGCGATGCCCCCGGTCAACGTCTGCTACAGCTGGGTGAGCGACAAGGAAGCGATGGCGGTCATCAACGCCTACAGGATCGAGGGCGGGAAGGTGGTCCAGATCGAGCAGAAGCTGACGCCCGGGCAGTCGCAGGCCTTCGGGCAGAACGCGCTCGGCTGGGCCCGCTCCATCTGGAACGACATCCTCGGCTAGGCCGACCCGAAAGGAGAGCGCCATGACGAACCGCGGTCGAACCCTCGTTGGCCTGGCCGGACTCGCCCTGATCCTCGCCATCGCCGCGCCCGCCTCCACGGGGCCGAAGGATCCGGGCTATGCGAAGGCGTTCTCGTGCAGCGCGTGCCACGGCTGGGACGGCGCGAGCCGCGCGGACACCGTCCCGGTCCTCGCCGGGATGCCCGCCTGGTACCTCAAGAAGGCGATCCAGGACTACGCGTCGGGCAAGCGGCCGGCGGCCGAGATGGAGCCGTACGCGAAGATGGTCCTCGAGCTCGGCGTGGACGACGTCGCCAACTACTTCGCCAGGCAGCCGAAGCCGGCGCCGCTCGCCGCCGACCCGGCGGCGGTGGAGCGCGGGCGGGTGGCCGCCGCGCCGTGCGCCGTCTGCCACGGGACCACGGGCAAGGGCGACCCCGCGAAAGGCGTCCCGGACCTCACGGGCCAGCCGGCCGGCTACCTCAGGAACCAGATGCTGCTCTTCAAGGCGGACAAGCGGAGCCCGGGCGAGCCGACCCTCTCCGCGGTCAAGGCGCTGATGAAGACGATTCCCGACGCGCAGTACGCCGATCTGGCGGCGTACTTCGCGAGCCAGAGGTAGCGGGGGCTGCTCTATCGCGGCTGCGAGCTGCCGGACGACTTGACCTACGACGTGGACCGCGACGTCTGGGCGCGGGTCGAGCGCGACGGCACGGTGACGCTCGGCATGACGGACCCGGCGCAGACGCGCTGCGGGAAGGTCGTGAGCGTCCGCTTCAAGCCCGTCGGGCGGCGGGTCGCGCTCGGCCAGAGCCTGGCGACGATCGAGAGCGCGAAGTGGGTGGGGCCGTTCCCGGCCCCGCTCTCGGGCGTGATCGCCGCCAACAACGAGGCCGGGTTCAAGGCGGACATCCTCGCCGCCAACCGGGACCCGTATGGCGCGGGCTGGCTCGTGCGGCTCCAGCCGAGCGCCTGGGAGGCGGAGCGCGCGCGGCTTCTCACCGGGGCCGTGGCGGCCGAGCGCTACCGCGCGCGGATCGATCAGCACAGGGTGACCTGCATGCGCTGCGCCCCGGCGCCCGCCGGCGGCACGGAAGGTCCCGATGGCGAGGGTTGAGGACTACGACTTCCCCGCCGAGCTGTGGTACGACCCGCGCGAGCACGTGTGGGTCCGGCCCGAGGCTGACGGCACGACGGTGACTGTCGGCGTCGACGCGATGGGGCAGGAGGCGCTCGGCGAGGTCGTCTACGTGGACCTGGCGAGCGCCGGGCGGGAGGTCCGGCGCGGCGAGGCGCTGGGTTCGCTCGAGGCGGAGAAGATGGTGCGGCCGGTGCTGGCACCCGTCTCCGGCACGGTCGTGGACGTCAACGACGCCGTCCTCGCGACGCCGCGGCTCCTCAACAGCGACCCGTACGGCGCCGGCTGGTTGTTCAAGATTCGCGCGACCCGCTGGGCCGTGGAGCGCGCCGAGCTCCTGCACGGCGACGACGCGGTGACGGTGTGGGCGCGCGCC
The DNA here is from genome assembly GCA_016179925.1 of Candidatus Rokuibacteriota bacterium. Lineage (GTDB taxonomy): Bacteria > Methylomirabilota > Methylomirabilia > Rokubacteriales > CSP1-6 > JACPCG01. The sequence continues at coordinate 27,649 of JACPCG010000018.1, forward strand.
GAGCTGGAGCGCCACGCGTGACGTCGGGCGTGATCCATTTCTACGCGCCGGGGCTCCGGCGCTACCGGACCTCGGAATGGGTACCCGACGCCGGGCGCTTCGTGTCCATCAGCGTGACGGGATCTTCCTGCGCGCTCGCCTGCGATCACTGCAACGCGAAGGTCCTCGAGGGGATGCGCCCGCTCGCCGGCGCGCGCCTCTTCGATCTGTGCGCGGACGCGGCCGCGCGCGGGGCACGCGGCGTCCTCGTGTCCGGCGGCTGCGACCGCCGGGGGCGCGTGCCCCTCCTGCGCCACGTTCCCGACCTCGGGCGCGCGCGCCGCGAGCTGGGCCTCACGGTCCGCGTCCACCCGGGGCTCGTCGACGAGGCGACGGCCGCGGCGCTCGGTGACATCGACGTGGACGGGGCGATGCTGGACATCATCGGTGCGGAGGAAACCATTCGGGACGTCTATCACCTGGACGTTCCCGTCGACGAATACGACCATGCGATGGATCGTCTGGAGCGGTACTCCGTGCCGCTCGTGCCCCACATCGTCCTCGGCCTGCACTACGGCAAGTTTCTGGGCGAGTGGACGGCCCTCGAGATGATCGCCCGCCACCGGCCGAAGCTCCTCGTCCTGGTCGTCCTGATGCCGCTCTACGGCACGCCGATGGCGGCGGCGGCGCCGCCCCCGATCGGCGAGATCGGCGAGTTCTTCGTCACGGCGCGACGGGCGCTGCCCGCGACGCCGATCGCCCTCGGCTGCGCCCGGCCGCTCGGGCCCGCGAAGAGGGCGATCGACCGGCTCGCGGTGGACGCGGGGCTCTCGGGCATCGCCTATCCCGCGGAGGGCATCGTGGCCTACGCCGAGGCGCGCGGTTTCACCCCGGCGTTCCACGACGCGTGCTGCGGAGTGGACTGGTGAGGCACGAGGTGTGAGGGCGAAGCTCCTGCCGGCCGCGCTCCCCGAGGACTTCAAGACGAGCCCGGACCACGTGCGCGTCTCGATGGCGGCGGCCATGACGCTCGGGCTCCGGCCCGGCCGGATGTTCAGGAACGCGACGTGCGACTGCGTCAACCTGCTCGAGAACTACCCCGCCGGGTGCTATGCGAACTGCACCTACTGCGGGCTGGCACGAGAGCGCCCGGGGCGCGCCCAGGACAACTCCTTCATCCGCGTCGGCTGGCCGCTCTTCCCAACCGACCTCGTGGCCGAAGCCGTCGCCGACAACCTCGAGCGGGTCGGGCGCGTGTGCGTCGCGATGGTCCAGGACAAGCGCGCCTCTCCCGACCTCGTCGAGATCACGCGCCGCCTCCGCCGGCGGAGCGACGTGCCGATCTCGGCGCTGGTCACGGCGACCCTGCTCGACGCGCCGAAGCTCGAGACGATCCGGGAGGCGGGCGCCGACATCGTGGGCATCGGCCTCGACGCCGCGAGCGAGGCGGTGTTCTTCAAGACGCGGGGCCGCGGCGCGCGCGGGCCGCACTCGTGGGCCCAGCACTGGGAGCTGGCCCGCGCCGCGCGGCGGATCTTCGGCCCGATGAAGGTGAACTGTCACGTCGTGGTGGGGCTCGGCGAGACCGACCGCGACCTCGTGGAGCTCTTCTGCCGGCTCAAGTCGGAGGCGATCGCCGCCTACCTCTTCTCGTTCAATCCCGAGCCCGGCACGGCGATGGCGGACGCTCCACGCCCGCCGCTCCGCCGCTGGCGGCGGATCCAGCTCACGAAGTATCTGATCGAGCGGTACGACGTCCCCCGGGAAGCGATCGAGTTCGACGCAGAGGGCACGCTCAGCGCGGTGAGCGTGCCGCGGGCCCTCGTGGACGCGTGCCTCGCGGACGGGCTCGCGTTCATGACCAACGGCTGTCCCGACCGGCACGGCGCGATGGCGTGCAACCGTCCCTTCGGCAGCTACCGCCCCGGCGAGGCGTTCCGCGATTATCCCTTCGTTCCCGAGGACGAGGAGCGGCCCGTGATCCGCGCCGAGACGCGCTACGAAGACCTCCTGAGAGGTTGTGACTCTATCGGGGCCGCGGGCGGGCGGGTCTCTCCGACCACGGCGCGCGGCGCGTGATTCCCCGCGGCGCCGTTCCCACTCACGGCCGGAGCGGCGCCACAATGCGCGGCGGGAACGGGTCGCCCGAGACCCGCCCGCCCGCGGCCGCCCGATGAATCCGCTCCCATGAGGAGTGCGTCGAAGGGCCGGAGCCACGCCGCGCCTGTCTCAGGCCACCCACGGACACCCGCGGCCGCGCGGACCCCGCTCCAATGATCCGGCGCCTCGACCTCGGCTTCGTCACGCCGCTCAGATCTCAGGCGATCTATCACGGTCTCGGGGCGGCGATGGAGGCGGGGAGGCCCGACACGATCGTCTTCTGCGCTCCGGCCGAGCCCTACTTCTGCGTGGGCTACCACCAGCGCGCCGCGGACGTCCTCGACCTCGGGCTCTGCCGGCGTCGGGGATGGCCGGTCCTCCGGCGGCGCATCGGCGGGGGCGCGGTGTACCTCGACCGGCATCAGCTCTTTTACCAGGCGATCGTCCACCGCTCGCGCGCGCCGTTCACCGTGGAGCGGGTCTACGCGACCTACCTCGCGGCTCCCGTGCTCGCCCTCGCGCGCCTGGGGCTCGCCGCCGCGCTCATGCCGCCCAACGAGATCGAGGTGGGCGGCCGCCGGATCGCCGGCACGGGCGGCGGGCAGATCGGCGACGCGATGGTCGTCGTCGGCAACGTGCTCTTCGACTTCCCCGACGCGGCGCTCGCCCGCGCCTGGCGCGCGCCGTCGCGGCCGTTCAGGCGGCTCGCCCACGACGGGCTCAGGCGCTGTCTCACCACGCTCGGGAAAGAGCTCGAGACGCCGCCCTCGATGGAGGCGCTCCGGGACGCGCTCGCCGCCGCATACGCCGAGACGCTCGGCGAAGAGCTCGTCGCTGGAGACCTCACGGCGCGCGAGGTCGCGGCGATCGAGGCCGCCGAGCGGGAGCTCGCCGCCCGCGCGTTCGTCCTCGAGGGCGCCGGCCGCCGCGACGCCGGGCTGAAGATCGCGCGGGGCGTCTACGTCTACGAAGGGCGCGCAGCGTCGGCCGACGTCCGCGTGTCGCTCCGCGTCCGCCACGGCGTCATCGATAACCTCGCCGTCCGCGGCGCCGATCCCGATGCCGCGCGGCGCTTCATCGGGCGCCCCGTGGCGGCGCTCGCGCCGTCCGCCGACGCGCGGAATCCGGCTGATCTGCTCGGCGACCTTCTGGCTTCACGGCCCGATCGGCGTTGATCGCCGCCGATCCGACCGCGTGGTGGGTCTGGCCGACGGTCCTCTTCCTCGTGACCACGGCGCTCGGGATCGTCACGGTCGTCGGCGGGCTTGGGGGCGGTACGATCTTCGTGCCCCTCGTCAGCGGGTTCTTCCCGTTCCACCTCGACTTTGTCCGCGCCGCGGGGCTGATGGTGGCCCTGTCCGGCGCGCTCTCCGCGGGGCCGGAGCTCCTCAAGAAGAACCTGGCGGACCTCCGGCTGGCGCTTCCCGTCGCGCTCGTCACCTCGGCCTCCGCCATCGTCGGCGCGCGTGTCGGGCTGGCGCTCCCGACGCGGCCGCTACAGGTGGCACTCGGCGGCATCGTGATCGCGATCATGCTGGTGATGCTGTTCTCCCGGCGCGCGGACTTTCCCTGGGTGTCCACGCCCGATCGGCTCTCCTGCGCGCTCGGGATCGCGGGCGTCTACCACGAGGCGTCGCTCGGCCGCCTGGTCGAGTGGCGGGTCCATCGCACGTGGGCGGGGCTCGGGCTCTTCGTCCTGATCGGGCTGATGGCGGGGATGTTCGGGATCGGCGCCGGCTGGGCGAACGTCCCGGTGCTGAACCTCGTCATGGGGGCGCCCCTCAAGGTGGCCGCGGGGACGAGCGTGTTTCTCCTGGCGACCACGGACACGGCGGCCGCGTGGGTCTACCTCCACGAGGGCGCGGTGCTGCCGATGATCGTCGTCCCGTCCGTGATGGGAATGATGATCGGCGCGCGCATCGGCGTCGGGATCCTCGCGGTCGCCCGGCCGCGGTCGATCCGGGTGATCGTCGTCAGCGTGCTGCTGTTCGCCGGTGTGCGCCTGCTCTTGAAGGGATTGGGGGTCTGGAATTGACGCGGGCTGCGCCACCGTCGCCCCCCGAGCCGACCCGCGAGCAGATCGTGTTCGCAGCGATCCTGCGCGGGGGGACGGGGATCAGCATGGGGGCGCTCATCGTCGGCTTCCTCCTCTACATCGGCGGCCTCGTCCCACCGCTCGTGCCGATCGCCGAACTGCCGCGGTATTGGGGGCTCCCGGCGCCGCGCTATCTCGCCGCGACCGGGCTGCCGCGCGGCTGGGGCTGGCTGGGGCTCATGTGGCACGGCGACATCCTGAACTTCCTCGGCATCGTCATGCTCGCGGGGCTCACGATCGTGTGCTACGTGGCGGTCCTGCCGGCGTTCCTGCGCAAGGGCGACACCGCCTACAGCGCGATCATCGTGCTCGAGCTCGCGGTGCTCTTGCTGGCCGCCAGCGGGATCGTCGCGGTCGGCCACTGAGCCGGCATACGTGGCTGTGTGCTGATCGATCCCCACCCCCGCGTGTCCTGCGTCTTCGGTGGCCGAAGCCGTGACTTGACCCTTTCCCCCGCGTGTCCTACGTTGACGACGGACGGCGGTGGACGTTCCGTCCGCACACGAGCCTGTCGGGGCGAGGAAATGAATACGCCGGCATCGGCGCTCGGAGCTGCTGGCGCGCTCGTCGGCGTTCTCGTCGACTGTCTCATGGCTCGCGGATGCCGTGTCCCAGATGAATGAGTAAGCAGCGTTCCCGCAGGCCACGTCATGGGAGGTCTGATGATGGAAACGATGCCGCGACTCGGAATCGTGGTCACGCTCGTCATGATGGTGTCAGTCGGCGGCTCGGTCCATGCGGGAGGACTGGAGCGGCACGCGGGGCGTCTGCACAGTCTGAGCCCGGCCCACGGGCTGTTACTGATCGAGGAGTCGGGGGCAAACGGCCGAACTGAATTCGTCGAGGTCGAGATCCGCGACGCCGAAATCGTGCACATCTGGCGAGATCCGGTCCGGCCCTGGGAATGGCGTGAGCGGCCGACGAAAGCGCACCGGTGGACCGCCGGGACATTCGTGGTCGTCATTGGGCGTCTTCATCCATCGGGAGTCGTCGACGCCGACCGCGTTGAGTTCCCCGACGTCAGTCCCCGGGACGCCGCCCCATATGTCAAGTAGCGCCGTCCTGAGCGGGCTCTTCGTCGCCGGCCTGATTCTCCTTGCGATCGGTTTGGAGCGGTTCGTGAACGTCTACCTCATCGGCGGACAGACTGCGGACGCGTTCACCCGTCTGCTCATTGGCGTGGTCTGCCTTGCGGCGGGGGGCGTGCTGCTGGTGTTGAGCGCATATCTGCGGCCCCGCGCGCGGCGCTGACCGAGGCGACCGAGTGTCGACTTGAGACGCGCCTCTCCCTCACCGGCCTGGACTCGCGCCTCATCCGGTTGAGAATCTCAGCGTCGCCCGGTCGGCATGTCCGGCTTATCGAAGTCGGAATGGCTCCCCGAGGGACTGAGCTGCGTTGTGGAATCACTTCTCTGGCACAAGCAGTTTGGCACACTCGTCGGCAACCTTACTATCAGGCTCCTTCTCACCGGGCAGTGTCGCCCAACCCTGTTTTTTTACATAGTCACCTCTCTGCCAGGTACTCATTTCTTTCAATTCTTTGAGCTTCTGGTCTTTCCCCGGATCCTGTTCAAACCGGACGACACAAATCGGTGCCAGGCGCCTGACGACAGCGGCTTCAGCCATCACCTTAGCCATTTCCCGAGCAGTGCCCCCGGTAACCCATCCGCCCCAAGTGAAGCCGATAATCATTGTCACAACAACAAAGGCCACACAAAACCAGAAGACAACCGTTTTTGTCGGTCGGGCTCCACTCCACTTTTGTCCAAGACTCACCATTATTCTCCTCCTCCGGTGGACATCTTTAAGATCCGGTCAACCGCCGAGCGGTATTCCTCGTACTGCTCAGGCGGCGCGATGAGGCCGAGGCGCAGGAGACTTGCACCGCAATCCGCGTGACCAAAGGCATAGCGATCGAGGAAGACACCGATTTCCTGAGACCCCCGAACCGGCGTCGCACACCGCGCGCATGTTCGTCCCTCACGATCCCAGCGGTCATAACAGCTTCGGCAGATCGCGAGATCCTTCCGGTCTCGCACGCGCAGCACTTCCTTTTTAGGAACTTGGCGATCGCAGGCTACACACGGAACTCTCCCGAGCCCAAACATGTTGGTTCTCCCCAGCGGCTGAGTTCCCGCGCGATCCAGTTCGGCGCGGTGACGATCGGGAGTTGGGCGGGGAAGCTACCGAGGTGGAGCGCGGGGCTCTGGGTGGGTAGCGGCACGAAGGGGAACGGCGGCGTGCCGGGGCCCCGGAAGCTGGGTATCGAGAGTAGGACCGGGGCCGAGAATGAGCGGCGCCTCGACACGATCGAGTTCGGCAAGGAGGTTGACGACCTTGCCGGTCTCGCCGCTCTTGAAGAGCTCGACGCCGGGATTGTTGTAATCCGCCTCCCAGACGCGACGCTGGGCTGAGGCGAGAACCAGCAGGGATGCACACAAGAGGACAAGCGGGAGGCAAAGCGGTGAGCCCAAGAGGGGCGCCCTGGCGCGGCGCGCTCGCCGAACCCAGTTCATCGCTCGCAAGTGTAGGCGCACATAGCGTCATTCACAAGGGACATCGCTGGCGTGGTGCGTCCGGTACTGGTCGAAGGCAGATTCTTTGCGTCCTGAACTTTCGCTTGCCACCGCCCGACCTCTCGCCTATGCTCCGGTCACAGTCTGTATCCTGGATACACGAACCGGGAGGCGCGCGTGGCTCAGGCGGTGGCCCCTCTCAAGCGACGGCGACTCGTTGACGACGCCACCCAGACGCTCAGAAACGCCATTCTCAACGGACGCTTGAGCGACGGCACCCGCCTCCGCCAGACCGACCTCGCCGACCGGCTCCGGATCAGCCGCACGCCCATCCGGGAAGCCCTCGTCCGGCTCGAGAACGAGGGCTTGGTCGAGCTCCTTCCCGGCGGCGGCCTCAGGGTCAAGCTCCTCCACCCCGAGGCGGCGCTGGAGCTGTACGACCTGCGCGAGGTCCTCGACGGGCTGGGGGCCCGGCTGGCCGCCGGCCGCGCGAGCCCCGACGCCCGCCGCCGGCTCGAGCGGGCGCTCGGACGGATGGCCGGCTGCCTCGAGCGCGGGGACGCGAACCAGTGGTTCCCGGCCCACGTCGCGTTCCACGACGAGATCTTCCGCGCGTCGGGCAACGCGCGGCTCATCGCGATGTCGGCCGTGGTGCGCCTGTCCATCCGCCACTTCCACCCGCTGCTCCTCAAGACGGAGCGTCGCCTGGAGGAGGCGCACCGCGAGCACCGCGGGATCTTCGAGGCGATCGTCGCCCGCGACGGCGGACGCGCCGAGGCGCTGGCGCGCGCCCACATCGCCAACGCGAAGGACATCGTCCTGAAGGCGAGGACGCAAGGAGAACCGGTTGGCGCTGTTCAAGCTTGAGAAGAAGGCGCCGAGGGGTCCCGCGGGGAAGTGGGACGTCGTCGTCGCCGAGGACATGTGCAAGGCGTGCGGTTTTTGCCTGAACGTGTGTCCCGTGGACGTCTTCGCCTGGCGCAAGACCCCCAACCGGCTCGGCTGGTTTCCGATGATCGTCGCCAAGGAGCAGAACTGCATCGGGTGCATGCTCTGCTACCAGATCTGCCCCGACTTCTGCATCGACGTCGCGGTGAAACAGGTCGGAGGGCTCAACTGATGGCCACCATCGTGCGCGCGGACGTCACCCGGGAGCTCGTCGCCCCCTGGGCCGAATGGGAGCGGCGGTACACGCAGGGGCGGCGGCTCCTGGAGGCGGGCACCTACGCGCTCACCGAGGGCGCCATCGCCGCCGGCTGCCGGGTCTTCGCCGGCTATCCGATCACGCCGGCGACCGACATCGCCGAGTACATGTCGAAGCGCCTGCCCGAGGTCGGCGGCTACTACATGCAGTGCGAGGACGAGCTGGCCGGCATGCACGCCTGCGCGGGCGCGAGCCTCGGCGGCCTCAAGGCCATGACGGCGACGTCGGGACCGGGTTACACGCTCATGCACGACGCCTACGGCTGGGCGCTCACGAACGAGATCCCGCTGGTCGTGGTGGACGCCATGCGCGTGGGGCCCATCAGCGGGATCACCGGCGCGCCGGGACAGGGGGAGTTCTACGTCGCGCGCTACTGCACGCACGGCGGGAACTTCGAGACGATCGTGCTCTCGCCGTCCTCGGTGCAGGAGGCGTTCTGGCTGACCATCGACGCCTTCAATCTGTCGGAGCGATTCCGCACCCCGGTCACGATCCTCACCGATCAGGTCGTCTCCGATATGTGGGAGGATCTGTTCATCCCCGACGCCTACGACGCGCTCGATTTCATCGTGCCGCGCAAGCACAACCTCATGATGCCGTTCTTTCCTCTCGGGACTGCCGACCTCGATGTTCCACCAAACCTTGTCGGTCAGGGCACTGGCGTCTGTGTTTCTGCCTACACGCACACCGAGGAGGGCTACGACATCGAGGAGATGGAGGCGCAGTGGGCGCAGACCTACCGCCTGGTGAACAAGATCCGCCACCACCGGGCCGAGCTCGCCCGCTACGAGACGCTGGGTCTCGAGGACGCCGAGGTCGTGGCGGTGGCCTACGGCGCCGACGCGCGGACGGTCAAGACGGCGGTGCGGGAGGCGCGGCGCCGGGGGCTGCGGGCCGGCTTCGTCCGCCCCATCACGCTGTGGCCGTTCCTCGACGAGCTGTTCGCGCGCGACTGCCACTACGTCGTCTGCGAGCTCAACTACGACGGGCAGCTCGTGCGCGAGGTCACGCGGGCCGCGCCCGACAAGGGCAAGGTGCACTTCATGGGCAAGAGCGCGGAGCTCCACACCGTGGCCGAGGTGGTCGCCGGCCTCGAGGGCGTGGCCCGCGCCGGCCGCATCCCCGAGCTGCCCTACATCTGGACGGAGGTTCGCTGATGCGAACCGGAACGAACAATCCGCTGATGCGCACTGGAACGGAGATCCGCTGATGAACAGGCTCGCCCGGAAGTACCTGCGCCCGAGCCAGATCCCGACCAAGGCCTGCCACGGGTGCGGGATCGGCATGATCGAGAACTGGCTCCTGCAGGCGATCGACGAGCTCGGGCTCAAGCAGGAGGACGTGATCTTCGGCACCGGCATCGGCTGCGTCGGGCGCCAGACGTTCGCCACGTGGGGCGGCGACAACTTCGGCGCCACGCACGGGCGCGCCCTCGCCGTAGCCACCGGACTCAAGCTCGCCCAGCCGGACAAGAAGTATTTGATCGTCGTGGGAGACGGTGATGCGGCAGCGATCGGGACGTCGCACCTGATTCACGCCGCGCGCCGGAATCTGGGCGTAGTCGTGATCTGCGAGGACAATATGGGCTACGAGTCGACGGGCGGCCAGTTCTCCCCGACGACCCCCGCCGGCTACGTGACCAACTCGAGCCCCTACGGCATGGTGGAGCCGCCGTTCGACCCGTGCGACGTGGTGCAGGCGGCGGGCGCCACGTTCGTGGCCGAGACCACCGCCACCCAGTGGCACCAGACGGTCAAGATCGTAAAGAAGGCGCTCCAGAACGACGGGTTCTCGTTCGTCCACGTGCGCTTTCCGTGCAACGAGAACTTCGGCGCCTACGCGCTGGGCACGCGCGACACGGGGAAGAACCTTGAGTGGATCTACGAGCACACCCAGGGGCGCAAGGCGGACGGCAGCGCGGCGGACTTCACGTGGGCGACCGGGATCAAGCACGACGCCTCCAACAGCCGGCCGGAATTCACCAAGATTCTGCGCGACGTGAATGCGCGGGTGCGCGCGAAGGCCGAGGCGCGGTGACGGCGACGGCGACCGGGACGAAGACCCGGACCGAGATCCTCATCTCGGGGTTCGGGGGTCAGGGCGTCGTCCGGATGGGGCAGATCCTCGGCCTCTGCGCCATCAAGCAGGGCCACCGCGTCACCATGCTGAAGAGCCACGGTACGGAGACGCGCGGCGGCTACGTCCGCGCCCAGCTCGTCATCTCGCCCGAGGACGTGGACAGCCCGGTCGTGGAGAGCGCGGATGTCTTCGTGGCCTTCTCGGCGCCGGCGTACAAGAAGTTCTACGACTGCTGCAGCGGGACGATCCTCTACGACCCCGAGATGGTCGAGGAGATCCGGCCGGGGGCGCCGGCCCGGCACGTGGCGGTGCCCGCCACCGCGCTCGCCAAGGAGCGGTTCAACAACGTGCTCTTCGCCAACATGATCATGCTCGGCGCGCTCACGCGCGTGGCGGGCCTGGACTACGAGGCGATGCGGACGGCGATGCCGGAGGTGATCCCGCGCTTCCACGAGCAGAACCTGGCGGCCATGGACGTTGGCTACACCCTCCCGGTGGCGACCGGCTCGCGTCCGTGACCGGCCCGCGTCCCTGGCACCGCCACTGGCCCGCCCATGTGGCGCGCTCGCTCGACTATCCGAGCGTGCCCGCCTGGTGGCTGCTCGAGCGCAACCTGCCCCGCTTCGCCGGCCGCGTGGCCGTGCGCGAGCTCGAGCAGGACACGCTCGCCGAGCGGCGGGCTCTGACCTACGAGGCGCTGGTGCGGGCGGCGCGTGGCGTCGCCACCGGCCTGCGCGAGCGAGGCGTGGGCACCGGCATGCGCGTGGGTTTCTGCCTGCCGAACAGCGCCGCACTCGTCGTGGGCTACTACGCCACCTGGTACGCGGGCGCCGCCGTCACCCCCGCCAACCCTGCCGCGCGCGCCGGCGAGCTCGCCGAGCAGTTCGGCGACGCCGGCGTGGCCCTCGTCGTGGGGGAGGCCGGGAGCGCCGGTCAGGCGGCAGCCGAGCGGCTGAAGCTCCCCTTCGTGGACACCGCGGCCTTCCGGGCCATGGAGGCCCTGCCGCCTGCGTCGCCTGCCGGGTGCGCTCCCGCCGAAGACGTGGCGGTGCTCCTCTACACGGGCGGCACCACCGGGCTGCCGAAGGGCGCCATGCTCACCCACCGCAACATTGTCGCCAACACGATCCAGTTCGCGGAGTGGTACGCGTTCGCGCCCGGCGAGGAGGTCTCGCTCTGCGCGATCCCCATGTTCCACAGCGGCGGGATGTCGGGGGTGATGAACGTCCCCCTCTACGCGGGGGCGACCCTGCTGACGGTCGCCCGCTTCGTGGCGCCGTCGGTGGCGCGGGCGGTGGGCCGCTATCGCGTCACGCGGCTCTTCGGCGTGCCGACCATGTTCATCGCGCTCCTCAACAACGAGACGGGGCGCGTCGCCGACTACTCGTCCCTGCGCGCCTGCCGCACCAACGCCGCCGCTCTGCCGCCGAGCGTGAAGGCGGCGTTCGACGGCCTCGTGGGTCGCGAGGTGCTGGTCGAGGGCTACGGCCTCACGGAGACGAGCCCGCTCACCCACGCCAACCCGATCGGTCGCGCCAAGGCCGGCTCCATCGGGGTGCCGCTGCCCGACACCGACGCTCGCATCGTCGACCTCGAGACGGGGGCGGCGGTGGCGCCGGGCGCTTCCGGGGAGCTGCTGATCCGCGGGCCGCAAGTGATGCGCGGCTACTGGAACCGGCACGAGGAGACCGCGGAGGTTCTGGAGGCGGGCTGGTTGCGGACGGGCGACGTGGCGATGATGGACGACGAGGGCTACTTCGCCATCGTCGACCGCAAGAAAGACATGATCAACACCGCGGGCTTCAAGGTGTGGCCGCGCGAGGTCGAGGAGACGCTCTACGGGCACGCGGCGGTCAAGCTGGCGCTGGCGGTGGGGGTGCCCGACGACTACCGTGGGGAAGTCGTCAAGGCCTTCGTCGTGCTGAAGGACGGCTGCCAGGACCGTGTGAGTGAAAGTGAGCTCATCGAGTTCTGCCAGGCACGGCTCACCACCTACAAGGTGCCGCGCGCCATCGAGTTCCGCGACGCCCTCCCCACGAGCGGCGCCGGGAAGCTGCTGCGCCGGGCCCTGCGCGACGCGGCCGGCGTGAAGTAGCGGCGCGGCCGGGCGCGCTCGGGCATGACACGCATGACACGCGATCGGGTCCCGTCAACGAAGACAAGGAGGGGGCAATGATCGAGAGACACGGCGTCGTCGTGGGGTTCGTGCTGGTCCTCCTGGGCGCGCTCGGGGCGCTGTCGGTGGCCGCCCAGGAGAAGTACCCGTCGCGCCCCATCGACTTCATCTGCACGTGGGGCACGGGGGGCGGCGCGGATGCCATGGCGCGGCAGATCGGCTCCCTCGCCCAGCCGATCCTGGGAGTGGCGCTGCCCGTGTCGAACGTCCCCGGCGCCTCGGGCAACACCGGCATGGCGCAGCTCCTCGCGAGCAAGCCCGATGGCTACACGATCGCCGTGTACATCCAGGACACGCTCATGACGATCCCGATGGGGCTCGCCCGGTACAAGGTCGACGACTTCGAATGGGTCACGCGCACGCAGGTCGCCGACTCGTTCCTCTTCGTCAAATCCGATGGCCCCTTCAAGACGATCCAGGAGCTGTTCAAGCACGCCCAGGCCAACCCCGGCAAGCTCCGGGTGGCCGCGACCGGCTTCGGCACCGTCGACGACGTGACGGTGCGGTTCCTCGAGAAGAAGGGCTACAAGATGACGACGGTGCCGTACCCGAAGCCGGGCGAGCGCTACGCGGCCGCGCTTGGCGGCCACGCCGAGGTGCTTTACGAGCAGGCGGGCGATGTGCTCCAGTACCTCAAGGCCGGCCAGCTCAAGCCCCTGATCATCTTCGCCGAGACGCGCCACCCCGCCTTCCCCGACGTGCCCGCCTCCAAGGAGCTCGGCCTCGACATCACCCTGCCGCAGTTCCGTGGCATCGTGGCCAAGAAGGGCACCCCGGCCGACCGGGTGCGGGCGATGGCCGACGCGTTCAAGAAGGCGATGGACACTCCGCAGTGGAAGAAGTTCGCCGAGGAGTGGTACTTCGCGCCCGACAGCCACATGGGGCCGGCCGAGTTCAGCCGGTGGGCGGCGGGCGAGGTGGACACGCTCGACCGGCTCGTCAAAGAGTTCGGCTTGCGCAAGTAGCATGCTGGCGCGACGCCTGTTGGCGCCGCTCGGCGGGGTGGCCGTGGCGATCGCGCTGTATCCGGTCACCTGGGGCCTCGACGCGATCGCGCGCGAGGGCCAGCTGGGCCCCGGGTTCTGGCCGCGGCTCGCCCTCGGCGGCCTCGCCCTGGCCTGCGTGGGGAAGATGCTCGAGGAGGTGCAGCATCTGCGCCGGGCGGCGCCGGGCGCCCGTGACGCGCGCCCGCCGCTGGCGCGGGGCAAGCTCGCGGCCGGGATCGCCGTCATCGTCGGCTACGTTCTCCTGGCCCCCGTCCTTGGATTCGCCCTCGTGAGCGCGCTGTTCATCGCCGCCTTCCTGGTCCTCGGCGGCATGCGGTCGGTGCCGGCCATCGCGACCAACGTCGTCGTCGGGGTCGTGGCCCTCCTTTATCTCTTCGTCAGGCTCGTCTACCTGCCGCTCCCCAAAGGCGACGGGCCCTTCGAGGCCGTGACGCTCGCCTTCTACCGCGCCCTGCGCCTGTTCTGAGGACGGCCGATGGGCGAAATCTTCGCGAACCTCGGCGGCGGCTTCGTCAACGCCTTCCAGCCGCTCAATTTCACGATGATCCTCCTCGGGCTCACCATCGGCATCATCGCGGGCGCCCTGCCCGGCATCACCATGCTCAACTCCATCGTGCTCGTGCTGCCCTTCACCTACCTGATGGGGATCGTGCCCGCGCTCCTGCTCATGATCGGCGTGTACTGCGGGGGCGTGTTCGGGGGGTCCATCACGGGGATTCTCTTCAACATCCCGGGCGATCCCATGAACGTGCCCACCACCTGGGAGGGCTACCGGCTGAACCGCAAGGGGCAGACCCAGTACGCGCTCGGCCTGGCCATCATGAGCTCGGCCTTCGGGGGCCTCGTGAGCGCGCTCTTCCTGGCGTTCTTCGCGCCGCCCTTCGCGAAGTTCGCGCTGACCTTCTCGACGGTCGAGTTCTTCGCCGTCGTCGTCTTCGGCCTCGCCAGCGTCTCCGTGCTCGGCCAGGCCTCCATGGCCGCCGCCCTCATCTCGCTGTTCGCCGGTGTCCTGCTGGGCACGGTCGGGACGGAGGCCCAGTATGGCGTTGAGCGGTTCGCCTTCGGCGTGCCCTTCCTCAAGACGGGCGTGGACTTCGTGACCGTGCTCATCGGGCTGTTCGCCATCGGCGAGGTGCTCGAACAGCTTGTCGTCAAGGGCGCCGAGCCGGCGCCGCCCACCCCAGGCGCGCGGGCCATCCCCAAGCTGCCGCTCCTCGCGCTGTGGCCGCTGCGCTGGCCGCTGGCGCGCGGCACCGCCGTCGGCATCGCCGTGGGCGGCCTCGCCGGGGCGGGCGCCACCGTGTCCTCCTTCGTGTCCTACGGGCTGGAGAAGCAGATCTCCAAGGAGCCGCACCTGTTCGGCACGGGCCACGCCGGGGGGCTGGTGGCGGCCGAGAGCTCGAACAACGGCTCGACGGGCGGCGCGATGGCCCACCTGCTCACCCTCGGCATCCCGGGCAGCGCGGCCACCGCCGTCATGATGGGCGCCTTCCTCATCCACGGCATCCAGCCGGGGCCGCTTCTCTTCACCAAGCAGCCCGAGCAGGTCTACACGATCTTCGCGGGGATGATCCTCGCCAACGTGGTCATGATCGCGCTGGGGTTCCTGGCCGCGCTCTCGTTCACCATGCTGATGAAGGTGCCGGCGCCAATCCTCAACACCTTCATCGTCGTCTTCTGCTTCCTCGGCGCCTTCGCGTTGCGCAACGACCTGGCGGACGTGTGGCTCACCATGCTCTTCGGCGTCCTCGGCTTCTTCATGCGGCGCTGGGACCTACCGATCCCGCCGCTGGTGATGGGGATCATCCTCGGCCCCATGGCCGAGCAGTACTTCCTCACCAGCATGGTGTCCCACGCCAACGACCTCACCGTCTTCCTGACCCGCCCGGTGAGCGCGGTGGTGCTGGCGTTCTCGCTCCTCATGGTGGTCTGGCCGTTCGTGAAGACGTTCCGCGCCCGCCGCCGGCACGCCGGAGGCCGCTGACTGCACGCCGGCGCGACGCCGCCGGGGCGGGCCGCGGGCATCTCAATCAGGCGGAACGGCTGCTTCGGTGTTCCCGCTGGCTCGGGCGCGTCTGGATGGAGGTCGAGGAAGAGAGCACGCGGCGCGGCCTTCCTGACCGCGTCCAGTTTGCGATGGCCGAGGCGACGATGCGCGCAACCGCCCGCCCTCGGCCTCACCCCCGCGGACCGGGGATGGTATAAAGAATTACTTATGGAAACGATCTGGATTATTTATTTGCGTCGCCTGGGGCTTGCTGCCATTCTTCGCCCTCAGAGGGCCGGGGAAAATCCGTGATTCTGCACTGATGAATCTGCATCGCCTCAGGATCTTTCATGCGGTGGCACAGCGCCGGAGCGTCACAGCGGCGGCAGCCGACCTGCTCCTGAGCCAGCCCGCGATCAGCCTCCAGCTCAAGAGCCTGGAGAAGGAGCTCGGGCTGCCGCTCTTCGAGCGCGGGGGGCCGAAGCTCCGACTCACCCAGGCGGGCGAGGTGCTCCACCGCGCGGCCGTGTCCATCCTCTCCGCCCGAGACGAAGCCGAGCGCGCGATCCTCGAGCTGCGCGACGGCACGAAGGGGCGGCTGCTCCTCGGCGCCGGCACGACCGGCGGCATGTACGTCCTGCCCAGGGTCCTCCAGGCGTACAAGCGCCTCTGGCCGGAAACGGACATCCTGCTGCAGATCGGCACGACGGACCAGATCCTCGACAAGCTCCTGCAGAACGTGCTGGACATGGGGTTCGTGGGGGGGCCGATCGAGGACCGGCGCTTCGTCGTCGAGCCCCTCTGCGCGGACGAGCTGGTGCTGATCGCCGCGCCGTCGCACCCCATCGTGTCGCTGGCGAAGGTCACCCTCAAGGACCTCGGCGGCATGCCCTTCATCGTGGCGGAAGCCGCGTCGCGGACGCGCCAGCTCGTGGAGCGGAAGCTCCGCGAGGCGGGCGTGCCGCTCAGGATCGCCCTGCAGATGCCGGGGACGGAAGGCGTCAAGCGCGCCGTCGAGGCGCGGCTCGGGATCGGCATGGTCTCCGGCTACGCCGTCGAGAACGAGTGCCTCACCGGCGTGCTGCGCCGTGTGCCCGTCGAGGACTTCCAGCTCACGCGGACGATGAACATCGTCTACCGGACGCAGAAGTATTTCTCGCCGGTCGGCTCACGGTTCCTCGAGTTCGCGAAGGGCTTCGGCGCGCAGCATCTCGGGCCGCTCGCCGCCGAGGCGAAGCGCCCTCTGGCGCGGCACCACGCGGCGGGGGCGGCGGAGGACCGGAAGAAGCACCAGCGCCGCGCACGCGGCTGAGCCCGAGGCGGGGGCGGAAGGGGGGCGAGAGATCGGCGAGCTCGCGGGACGGCTGGCATCAGGCGGACGGACGTCTCCTCGGATCGGGGAGGGCAACGATGGCCGACAACAAGAGTGGATCGACCTTGCTGAAAAGCGAAGACTGGCTCGCGGTGTGGCTCGGGTTCCTCATCATCGTGGTCGTGCTCGCGGGCGTGCGGCCGCAGATGCCGAGCTTCCGCTGGGCGACCGACAGCGGGTTCAGGGACACCGCGGCCGAGAGCGCGCCGGCGGTGGACAAGCTCGCCAAGGACGCCGAGGCCAAGGGTGAGAAGGACCTCGCCGCAGCGGCCACGGCGCTCAAGACCGCGATCGACGGCGGCGACCGCGCGGCGACCGGGAGCGCCGCCAAGAAGCTCGGCGATGCCGCAGGCAAGGCCCAGGACGCCGGGCTCAAGAAGCGGGGGGCCGATCTCGGCAGGAAGGTCGGCGGCCCGGCCGGCGCCACCCTCGGCAAAGTCTTCTCGGGGGAGAACCTCTGGAAGGCCGTCGTAGTGGGGGTCGGCTACCTGATCCTGTCGGCCATCGGCATCGCGCTCCTGGGCGGGCGCGTGGGCAAGTACGTCGTCGGCTTCCCGATCGTCTATATCCTCGCCTGGATCTCGCAGATGCTCGCCGGCAACTCGACGGTCAACTACTGGGGGCTCGAGTACGTCATCTTCGCCCTCCTGATCGGCCTCTTCGTCTCGAACGTGATCGGGGTTCCCGACTGGCTCCGGGAGGCGGTCCGGACGGAGTACTACATCAAGACGGGGCTCGTGATCCTGGGCGCCGGGATCCTCTTCCTGGAGATCGTCCAGGCGGGCGCCCTCGGCATCGTCCAGGCGGTGCTGGTCGTGGGCGTCGTGTGGTACGCGTGCTTCTGGCTCTCGCGGCGGCTCCGCGT
>JACPCG010000071.1 GCA_016179925.1 Candidatus Rokuibacteriota bacterium
CGAGACCCGTTCCCGCCGCGTGGCTCTCGGACCCCGCGCGCCGGATGGAGCCCAGCCGCACAGGGGCAGCGGACGCGTGCCGCGTGGTCGAGCGACCCCTCCCGAGGCTCGCCTCCGCGTGCCACCGTCCGCCTCCGCGGCTCAGGCCTTCGAAGTGGACGCGATCCGCTGCGCCAGCTTGCGCCGGAGCGCCCAGTCGATCGTCCGCTGAACGACCACCTTCTGGGCCTGCGGCGAGCCCGCGCCGTGCATGCACTCGACGATGGGCGTGGCGCCCGTCATGTTCTCGATGAGCCGGCCCAGGCGGATCCGATCCTCCGCCGGCACGTCGGGACGGGTCTGGTAGTACTTGCGCACGAAGTGGGCGACGCGGGAATTGACGAGTTCGCGCTCCGAGGGCATGGTCGCCAGGAAGCCGCCCGCGATGTCCTGCGCGAGCCGCGTGACCTCCGGGTAGTAGCGCGCCGTGTTGAACTTCGCGGAGTTGGCGAGCAGCGGGTCGACGATTGCCGTCCCGCACGCGAGCGTCGAGCACTCGTAGCTGCAGGCGAGCGCCCCGGAGTACATCGTCTCGACGAGGTGGGCCATCTCGGCCAGCTTGTCGCGCACGTGGGCGGCCTTGGCCGTGCCCTGAATGTCGGCGATCGCCGCCGTGGCGCCGATCAGGACGTCGAGGTTCCCGCTCTTGCAGCCGCCGTAGTTCTGGCGATGGTAGGAGGTGAAACGCTCGACGAGGGTGCCGGCGAACTCGACCTCGCCCAGCATGAAGACGCGCTCCCAGGGCACGAATACGTCGTCGAAGATCACCAGCGCCTCGCCGCCCACGACGCCGTAGGTGGTGTTGCCCTGGTCGATCACGCCCTCCCACTTCCGGCTGTCGTTGACCTGACGGCCGAAGACCTGGATTACGCCCGGGGCGTCGGCGGGCACGGCGAACGCGACGGCGTAGTCACGGTCCTCCGGCCCCAGCGCCTGGCCGGGGAGCACGATGAACTGGTGCGAGTTCACGGCGCCGGTCTGGTGCATCTTCGCCCCGCGCACGACGATGCCGTCCTCGCGACGCTCCACCATGCGGACGAAGAGGTCGGGGTCGTGCTGCTCGTGCGGGCGCTTGGACCGATCGCCCTTCGGGTCGGTCATCGCCCCATCGGACATGAGGTCGCGGTCCTGGGTCTCGACGAGGAACCTCTTGAACCGCTCGTGGTAGGTGGTGGAGTGCTTCCGGTCGATGTCGTAGGTGACGCTGTGGAGCGTGATGAGGGCGTCCATGCCGACGCAGCGCTGGAAGCAGGTGCCCGTGATCCGCCCCGCCGCGCGCATCATCTTGGCCTTCTTGACGAGGTCGTCCTGGGTGCGGGGGACGTGCGTCCAGCGGTTGATCGGCCGTCCCGTCAGGTGCGAGATCGCGCGGGCCAGGTCGCCGTGCGCCGGGTCGGTCGCCAGGTCGTAGGTGACGGCCGCGGCGTTGATGTGGGGACGGATCGCGGGATGATCGACGACGCCCGCGAGCCGCTCCCCCATGAAGTAGACCTCGGTCTTCAGCTCCCGCAGGCTCTCGACGTACTGGCTGCCCGTCATCATGGCGCGGCCCCTCCTTGTCGGCTGGCGAAGCGCTCCTATTCTACTGCCGGTCGTCGCCCCCCGGCGCGGCGACCGGTCGCCCTCGCGCCCGTTGCCGCTCGCTCCTTCGCTGAACGCGCCTCATTGTAGACTGGGCGCCACCGGGCTCGTCCATTCGGTCACCGAGTGCCGCGGCTACTTCGAGCGCGCCGGCTTCGCCGGCGTCACCGTGCACGAGTTCGTGCCGGGGGTGCTGACACGCGTGACGGGCCGCAAGCCCGCGTGAGACGGCCGCGGGCGGCGAACGCCCGCGCTGCCACCGGAGCGTCCGGTCCCAGAGAGTTCGACGACAACGGGCACCGCCGGGCGGGGGTGGGGGCGCTCCCGCCGGAACCGTGGCTTCTGCGGGTGACCGGAGTGGACACCGCAGTATCGTGGCCCGTCACGAACGGGCGCATCGCGGCGAGAGGTAGCGTGTTCCGGCGGGAGCGCCCCCACCCCCGCCCGGCGGTGCCGTCAGCGAACTTCTGAGTCCATGGGGGGCTCCGGGCGCCCCCCAAGCCCCCCGGCGCTCAGGGCGCCCCGGCACAGCCGTGGCGCCCTTCGACAACGCAATTCGTTCACAGGCTCTGAGTCGGGGCCCTAGCGCGGCAGGCGCGGGGGCTCGGCGCAGGCGCGCTCGATCTCGTCGATCGTCTTCGGCGTGCCCGCGGTCAGCACCTCCAAGCCGTCGGCGGTGACGAGCACGTCGTCCTCGATGCGCACGCCGATGCCGCGGAACTCCTTGGGGATCGGGTGGACGAGCTTCTCGGCCTTCGCCTTCTCCTCGTCCTCGAGCTTCTTCGCGGCGGTCATGCCGAGGCGCAGCCGACGCTCCCACATCTCGTCCTCGCTGTACTCGCGCAGGTGGAACGTCGCCGTCTCGCGCTCGGGATCGACGTAGAGCCCGGGCTCCACGGTGAAGACCATGCCGGGCTCGAGCACGCGCGACTTCCGGTCGAGCTTGTAGTCGCCGACGTCGTGGACGTCCATGCCGAGCCAGTGGCCGGTGCCGTGCATGTAGAACTCGCGGTAGTGGTGCATCGCGAGCGAGTCGTCCACGCCGCGCGGCAGGAGGCCGAGTGCCAGGAGCCCTTCCGTGAGCACGCGCCGCGCGGCCTCGTGGACCGCCTCGTACCGGGCGCCGGGCCGCGCGGCGGCGATGCCCGCGAGCTGGGCGCGCAGCACCAGCTCGTAGATCGCGCGCTGGGGCGCGGTGAAGCGGCCGTTGACGGGAAAGCTGCGCGTGATGTCCGCCGAGTGGTAGCCCCACTCGCAGCCTGCGTCGATCAGCAGGAGGTCGCCGTCCTCCATCCGGCGCGTGTTCGCCGAGTAGTGGAGGATGCAGGCGTTCGGGCCCGAGGCGACGATCGAGGGGTAGCCGTTGCGCGGCGAGCCGTGCGCCCGGAAGACGAACTCGAGCGCCGCCTGCACCTGGTACTCGTAGAGCCCAGGCCGCGCGTAGCGCATCGCCTCCGTGTGCGCCTCGCGGCTGATCTCGCAGGCGCGGCGATGGCGCACGAGCTCCGCGGGCGAGCGGCGCAGCCGCAGCTCGTGGAGGATCGGCCCCGGGTCCTCGACGCGCACGGGGGGAGCGAAGCCGCGCACGCGGGCGGCGCGCAGCTCGGTGACCAGGCGCGTGATCCGGCCGTCGAACGCGCCCTGGCCGAGGCGGTAGTACACCGTGGGCCGGTCGAGCAGGTACTCGCGGAGCTTGTCGTCGAGCTGCTCGACCGGGTACGCCGCATCCGCGCCGTAGGCGGCCACCGCGCCCTCCACGCCGGCGCGCCGCCCGTTCCAGATCTCCATCTCGCGGTCGCGCGGGCGCACGAAGAGGACGTAACGCTCCTTCGGGTCGGCCGGGTTGATCACCGCCACGGCGTCGGGCTCGTCGAAGCCCGTGAGGAAGAAGAAGTCCGACTGCTGGCGGAACTCGTAGCTGACGTCGCCGTTGCGGCGGACTTCCTGGGCGCCCGGAATGATCGCGATGGCGTCGCCGAGGGCCGCGGCGAAGCGCAGCCGGCGGTCGGCGAAGGGTGCGAGGTCATTCATGAACGGTCCCAGTGGAGGCGGACGGTGGCAGGGGGAGAGCGGCCTCGGGAGGGGTCGCTCGACCACGCGGTCGGCGGCCGCGCGTCCCGTCGCGGCTGGGCTCCATCCCGCGCGCGGGGTCCGAGGCCACGCGGCGGGAACGGGTCTCGTCGACCCCTCCCGAGGCCGCTCTCCCCCTGCCACCGTCCGACCCGCGTGAGTGGGCGTTCATGAGTAATCGACGCTAGGGTATCATGCGGGGCGCGATGATCGGATCGAGCCACCGCCGCCTCGGCGGCGAGCGCCTCGCGACCGGCCAGGGCCGGTTCGTGGCCGACATCCGGCCGCCGGGCGTGCTCGAGGCGGCGGTGCTCCGCTCGCCCCACGCGCACGCGCGCGTCCGCCGCGTGGACGCCGCGCGCGCGCTCCGGCTGCCGGGCGTGCGCGCCGTCCTCGCCGCCGCGGACGTGCCGGCGACCGCCGTCATCCCCAATCGGGTGGCGGCGCCCGAGGGCACCGCGCGCTACCTCCAGCCCGCGATCGCGCGCGACGTCGTGCGCTACGTGGGCGAGCCCGTCGCGCTCGTCGTGGCCGACGACCGCTACGTCGCCGCGGACGCGCTCGAGCTGATCGACGTCGACTATGCGCCGCTCCCGCCGTGCGCGACCGTCGCCGCCGCCCTCGCGCCCGACGCCCCGCGGCTCTTCGCGGGGACCGACTCGAACAACGTCGCGACGATCCGGATGCGCGTGGGCGACGCCGGCGCGGCGCTGGCCGGCGCGCACCTCGTCGTCCGCGAGCGCTTCCGCCACGCGCGGCAGACCGCGGCCGCCGTCGAGACCCGCGGGCTCGTCGCCGTGCCGCCCGACCCGCGCGGCGGCGAGCTCCACCTCATCGGCTCGACCAAGTGCATCCACATCAACCGCGGGATCCTCGCGCCGATCTTCGGGATCCCGCCCGGCGCGCTGCGCCTCACCGAGGTGGATGTGGGCGGCGGCTTCGGCGTCCGGGGCGAGCTCTACCCCGAGGACATCCTCGTCCCGCTCGCCGCGATGAAGCTCGGCCGGCCCGTTCGCTGGATCGAGGACCGGAGCGAGAACCTCGTCGCCGCGAACCACGCGCGGGAGGCGGAGTACGACCTCGAGCTCGGTCTCGACGCCACCGGACGGATCGTGGCGCTGCGGGCGGTGATCCACGCCGACATCGGCGCCTACGTGCGGACCGCGGCGCTCGTGCCCGCGGAGTTCGGCGCGGCGCTCCTGCCCGGGCCGTACCGCGTGCCGGCCTACACGTGCGACCTCTGGAGCGTCGTGACGAACAAGACGCCCGTCGGCACGCTCCGTTCGCCCGGCCGCCCGGAGTGCAACTTCGCGCGCGAGCGGCTGCTCGACGTGGCGGCCGCCCGACTCGGGCTGGATCCCGCCGAGATCAGGCGGCGGAACCTGATCCGACCGGAGGAGATGCCCTACGACACCGGGACGACGTCGTTCGGGGCGACGACCGTGTACGACTCGGGCGATTTTCCAGCGCTCCTCGAGGAGCTGCTGACGCGGCTCGACTACGACCGGGCGCGCGCCGAGCAGCGCGCGCTCGCCGCGCGCGGCGTGCGCCGCGGCATCGGCCTCGCCGCCTACGTGGAGAAGACCGGGCTCGGGCCGTTCGAGACGGCGCACGTGGAGGCGAAGGCCGACGCCACCTTCACGGTGGACACGGGGGCCTCGTCCATGGGGCCGGGGCTCGAGACCGCGCTCGCACAGATCCTCGGCGAGGCGCTCGGCCTGCCGGCCGACCGCTTCGCCGTCCGTCACCCGGACACGGCCGCCATCGAGAGCGGCGTGGGTACTTACGGCTCGCGCGGCACCGTGATGGCGGGCAACGCCGCGCACCTCGCCGCCGCCAAGCTGGTCGAGGAGGCGAAGACGCGCGCCGGCGCGCTGCTCGGCGCGCCCGCGGATGCCGTCGAATACGCGCGGGGCTCGCTGAGCGCCAACGGCCGGAGCGTGAGCCTCGCCGAGCTGGCCGCGCGCGGGCGCCTGGCCGCCGGCGCCTCGTTCAGCGTCGCCAAGGTCACGTACGCCGGCTGCGCTGTCGCCGTTATCCTCGACGTGGACGAGGCGACGGGACGCGTCCGCCTCCGGCGCGTGGTCGTCGGCGCCGACGTGGGCCGCGCCGTCAATCCGGCGCTGATCGAGGGGCAGTTTCTCGGAGGCGTCGCGTTCGGCATCGGCAACGCGCTCCACGAGAGCCTCGAGTACGACGCCGCAGGCCAGCCGCTCTGCGGCACGCTCCTTGACTACGCGCTGCCGCTGGCGGCCGACGTGCCGCCGATCGAGTGCTTCTACCAGGAGGTCCGCGCGCGGACCAACCCGCTCGGGCTCCGCGGCCTCGGCGAGTGCGGCAACCCCGGCCTCGGCGCCGCCATCGCCAACGCCGTGTGCGACGCGCTCCGCGACCGTAGCGTCGCGCTCACCGCGCTGCCGGTCACGCCCTCGCGAATCCTCGAGTCGCTGCGGCCGGCGGGTCCGTAGCCGCGTATGACATCGAACCGGGGGTAGCACACCCGCGCCTCCCCGCCGACATCACCAGACTCCTGGCGCAAACGGACGAGGGCGCTCGCACGGGGCCGTTGCGCTCCGTCGAGATCGCGGTATATGGTCGGGCCACGCTCCCAAGGAGGGCCCCGATCGATGGGCAAGGACATGCGGGACTGGATCGCCCAGCTCGAGGAGGCCGGCGAGCTCTACACGGTCAAGCGGCCCGTGGATCCCCGCACGGAGATGGGGGCGTTGCTCTACCAGTCCCGGGAGAAGGGCCTCTTCTTCCAGA
>JACPCG010000072.1 GCA_016179925.1 Candidatus Rokuibacteriota bacterium
CTCGAAGCTCGTCGGCGAGCTCATCTTGCAATTGCGGGGCGGCGTGTGCGACACCGCCATCGTGGTGACCCACGACATCGAGCTCGCCAAGACGGTCGCCGACCGGGTGGCCATCCTCATCGACGGACGGTTCGCCGCGTTCGGCCCGGTCGCCACGGTTCTCGAGACCGACAACCCGGCCGTCCAGGCCTTCCTAGCCGGCGATGCGCGGTGAGCCCGTGAAGGTCGCAGTGCGAACCTCTGGAATACGCGGGGCTGGGGCCCCGCCGGCCGAGGCGAGCCGATGATCTCGAAACGTGCGAGCCGCAGGACGTCGCGGGGCCGCGGTGCGAGCCGCAGCACGGCCTGGGGCTGGGGCCCCAGCGTGCGAGGCGAGCGAAATCCGTCAATCCCCGCCGGCCGAGGCGAGCCGATGATCCGAATCGTGCGAGCCGACGCCGCAGGCGAGGCGAGCCGGTGAACGACGAGCGGCGGGAGCTCGGCCTCAAGTTCCGCGTGGGCGTGTTCGTGCTCGTGGCGCTCGCCGCGTTCCTGGGGATGGTCTACGCGCTCGGCGCCCGGGCGCGGCTGTTCGAGGCGCGCTACACGATCCACGCATCCACGCGGATTTCACCGAGGTCGGCGGGCTCACCGAGGGCGCGACGGTCCGGCTCGCCGGCGTGCAGATCGGCCGCGTCAGCGGCGTGCACCTGCCGGGTCAGCCGGGCGGCAAGGTGCGCGTGGACCTCAACATCGCGCGGCGCTACGCCGACCGCGTCCGCAAGGACTCGGTCGCGCGCATCGAGACTCAGGGGCTCCTGGGCGACAAGGTGGTCGAGATCACCGTCGGCACCGCCGCCGCGCCGGCCCTCCGGGCCAGCGAGGTGCTCGTCGCGCGCGATCCCACCGACTTCGGCCGGATGCTCAGCGAGGGCGCGGACACGGCGAAGGACGTCGCGGCGCTCGTGGCGTCCCTGCGGAGGAGCGCCGACAGGCTGAGCGAGTCGAAGCTGATCGACGAGACGTCCGCGACCGTCAAGAAACTCGGCCGCGTCGTGGATCAGGTGGAACGCGGCAGCGGCTGGGCCCACGCCCTCCTCTACGAGGAGCCGGTCGCGCTCCGGAAGCTCAACGACATGATCGCGACGACGCAGGCGCTGCTCGACCGCGTCGAGCGCGGCCAGGGCGCCGTCGGCGCGCTGGTCTCGCCGGAGGGTACCGCCGCGGCGAAGCGGTTCGTCGCCGCGATGGACCGCCTCGGGCGGCTGGTCGAGCGCCCTGAGGGCGAGGAGGGCCTCTTGCCGAGCCTCCTCTTCGATCCGAAGTACAAGGCGACGCTCGACGACCTCCGGACGGCGGCGAGGAACCTCCGCGCGATCTCCGACCGCGTGGCGGGCGGCCGTGGCGCGCTCGGCAGCCTCGTGGCCGACTCGGCCGACGACGGCGGGCTCGGCGCCGCGATCCAGGACTTGAAATCCGCGATCGCGAACCTCAAGGCCATCAGCGGCAAGATCAACGAGGGCGAGGGGACGATCGGCGCGCTCATCGCCGACCCCACGATCTACGAGCGCCTCGTCACGATCCTCGAGGGCGCCCAGCGGTCCTTCCTCCTGCGTTCGCTGATCCGGAGTCTCGGCGAGAAGCCGACGGAGCCCAGGGATGACGGCCCGCGACGCTAGCGTCTACCGGTGCCAGGAGTGCGGCTTCGCCAGCCCGAAGCCCGGCACGTGTCCCGACTGCAAACGGGCGACAGGCGAGCTCGTCCCGCTCGTCGAGGAGCGCCCGGCGCCGTCGCGCGGGGCGAGGCGCGCCCCGACGCCGCAGGGGCGACCGCAGGTGCTCCGCGAGATCACGCTGGAGCGCGGCGATCGCGTCGAGACCGGCATCGGCGAGCTCGACCGCGTCCTCGGCGGCGGCGTCGTGCGCGGGTCGCTCGTCCTGATCGGCGGAGACCCGGGAATAGGCAAGAGCACGGTGCTCTTGCAAGCGGCGCGCGCGCTCGCCAAGGTCGCGCCGCCGGTGCTGTACGTGTCGGCCGAGGAGTCGGCGGCGCAGGTGAAGATGCGCGCCGACCGCCTCGGCATCGCCGGGGACGGCCTGCTCCTCTGGGCGGAGACCGACCTCTCGGCCGTCCAGGCGGCGCTTGACGACGTCAAGCCGCGCGCGCTCGTCGTGGACTCGATCCAGACCGTCTTCCTCCCCGAGCTCGAGTCGGCGCCGGGCAGCGTGACGCAGGTGCGCGAGTGTGGCGGGCGTCTCATGACGTTGGCCAAGGGCCTGGGCATCGCGACGTTCCTGGTCGGTCACGTGACGAAGGAGGGCGCCCTCGCCGGGCCGCGGGTCCTCGAGCACCTCGTGGATACCGTCCTCTACTTCGAGGGCGAGAGCCACCACGCCTACCGGATCCTCCGCGCGGTCAAGAACCGGTTCGGCTCCACCAACGAGATCGGCGTGTTCGAGATGGGCGAGCGAGGGCTCGCCGAGGTGAAGAACCCGTCGGGCTTCTTCCTCGCCGAGCGCCCGACGGGCGCCGCCGGCTCGGTGATCGTCTCGAGCCTCGAGGGCACGCGGCCGCTCCTGCTCGAGCTCCAGGCGCTCGTCGCGCGCGCCTCCTTCGGGACGCCGCGGCGGACCGTGCTCGGCGTCGACTACAACCGCGTCTGCCTCCTGTTGGCCGTGCTCGAGAAGCTGGCGGGCATGCCGCTCGCGAGCCAGGACGTGTTCGTCAACGTCGCGGGCGGCGGCCGCGTGACCGAGCCGGCGGCCGACCTCGGGATCGTGATCGCGACGGCGTCGAGCTACATGGACCGCCCGGTGCCGGGCGACATGCTCGTGCTCGGCGAGGTCGGCCTCACCGGCGAGGTGCGGGCGGTGAGCGGGATCGAGATGCGCCTGAAGGAGGCGGCGGCGCTGGGCTTCCGCGGCGCTGTCGTGCCGAGGAACAACGTCGTCGGCGGCGCGAAGTTTCCGCTCGAGGTGCGCGGCGTGGCCACGGTCGGCGATGCGCTCGAAGCGCTGCTCGGCGGAGGGGCGACGGGGTAACGCTCCATGCTCAGAATCGTGATCCGGACGCTGGTCGTCGTCGTGGCCGCCGCGGCGGGCGCGCTCGCCCCGCCCGCGGGGACGGCGCCCGCGGCGGGCGCGCTCGTCGGGGCGCTGGCCGGCGCGCTCGCGGTGGCGCTCGAGACGCGCGCCGCCTCCACGCCGATCGACGGACTTGTCTGGGGCGCGGCGGGCGGCGCGCTCGGCTGCCTCGCCGGGCTCGCCGCCGGCGCCATCGTGGCGGCGCTGGTCCCCGGCGCCCGGCCCAGCGCGATTGGGCTCCTGGCGCTGCTCGGCGCGTACGTCGGCGCGGCGACGGCGCTCCGGCGGCTCGGCGAGCTCGCCGGCGTTTCCGCGCGGCTCTTCCCTTCGTCGACGCGCCGCCGCGGGCTCGACAAGATCCTCGACACCTCCGCAATCATCGACGGCCGGATCGCCGACCTTTGCGAGACCGGGTTCTTGGATGGCACGCTGGTCGTGCCCCGCTTCGTGCTGGGCGAGCTCCAGCGGATCGCCGACTCGACGGACGGGCTCAAGCGCAGCCGGGGCCGGCGCGGCTTCGACGTGCTCGAGCGGCTCCGGCGCGTGCCGGGGATCGCGCTCGAGATCGACGAGCGTGACGTCGCCCACGTCGCGGAGGTCGACGGCAAGCTCATCGAGCTGACGCGGGTGCGCGGCGGCAAGGTCGTCACGACCGACTACAATCTCAACAGGCTGGCGGGGCTCAGCGGGGTGGAGGTGCTGAACATCAACGAGCTGGCGAACGCGCTCAAGCCGGTCGTCCTCGCCGGCGAGGTGATGCGGGTGCAGGTGCTCCGCGAGGGGAAGGAGCCCGGCCAGGGCGTGGCGTACCTCGACGACGGCACGATGGTCGTCATCGACCAGGGGAAGCGGCACATCGGGCAGGCGCTCGATGTGGTCGTGACGAGCGTGCTCCAGACGCCCGCGGGCCGCATGATCTTCACGCGCTCGCGCGAGGATGCCCCGGCACCCGCCCGGGTCGGTCACGATGCCTAGCGTGGCGGCCGTCATTCCGGCCGGCGGCCTCGGCACCCGCTTCGGCAGCCGCACGCCGAAGCAGTTCCTGCGCTTCGGTGCGATGCCGATCCTGGCGGCGACCATCCGTCACTTCGCGGCCCATCCCTCGGTGCGCGCGGTGGTGATCGCCGCGCCCGGCTCGTACGTCGCCCGCACGCGGCGGGTCCTGGCACCCCTCGCGCGCCGGGTGGAGCTCACCGTGGTGGCCGGCGGACGCACGCGCCAGGACTCGGTGTGGCTCGCGCTCCAGGCGGCGCCGGAGGACACCGAGATCGTCGTGGTGCACGACGCCGTCCGCCCGCTGATCGCCCGGCGGCTGATCGACGCGGTCGTCGCCGCTGCGGCGGAGGCGGGCGCGGCGATCTGCGCGCTGCCCATCGCGGAGACGGTCAAGCGGGTCCGCGGCGAGCTTGTCGAGGCCACGCTCGACCGCTCGGAGCTGTGGACGGCGCAGACGCCGCAGGCCTTCCGCGCCGACCTTCTGCGAGAGGCGCACGAGAAGGCGCGGCGCGACGGCGTCGTCGGCACCGACGACGCGATGCTCGTCGAGCGGCTCGGCCATCCCGTGCGCGTCGTCCGGGGGCTCGTGGAGAACGTCAAGATCACCACGCCCGAGGATCTCCGGCGGGCTCGACGCGCGGCGCGCCGGTGAACCGCGTCGGTTTCGGCTTCGACCTCCACCCCCTGGTCGCCGGTCGGCGGCTGATCCTCGGCGGCGTCACGGTCGCGAGCGAGCGCGGGCTCGGCGGCCACTCCGACGCCGACGTTCTCTCCCACGCGGTGGCCGAGGCCCTGCTCGGCGCGCTGGCGCTCGGCGACCTTGGCCGCCACTTCCCGGACCCCGACCCGCGCTACCGCGGGGTCTCGAGCCTCGTGCTGCTCCGGCACGTCGTCGAACTGGTGACCGCGCGCGGCGGCTCGCTCGTGAACGTGGACGCCACGGTGCTCGCCCAGGCCCCCCGGCTCGTGCCCTACCTCCCCGAGATGGCCAAGCGGCTCGCCGACGCCCTGGGGCTCGACGCCACGCACGTGAGCGTCAAGGCCAAGAGCCCCGAGGGCCTCGGCCTGCTGGGCCGGGAGGAGGGCATCGCAGCGATGGCGGTCGTGAGCGTGGAGGTCGCGTGAAGGTCTACAACACGCTCACCCGCGCCAAGGAGGAGTTCGTCCCACTCGTCCCCGGCCAGGTGAGCATGTACGTGTGCGGCGTCACACCGTACGACTATTCCCACGTCGGCCACGCGCGCAGCGCGATCGTCTTCGACGTGATTCGGCGGTACCTGACCTACAGGGGCTTCCGCGTGAGGACGGTCCGGAACTACACCGATGTGGACGACAAGATCATCGCCCGCGCCAACCGGGAAGGCGTCGCGGCCGTCGAGGTCGGGGAGCGGTACATCACGGCCGAGGGACGGGACATGGAGGCGCTCGGCGTCCTGCCGCCGGACGTCGCGCCCAAGGCGACCGAGCACATCCCGGAGATGATCGCGCTAATCGGGCGCCTGGTGTCCAAAAGCGTCGCGTACGTCGTGGACGGCGACGTGTATTTCGAGATCCGGCGCTTCCCGCCCTACGGCCGGCTCTCCGGCAGAAACCTCGACGAGTTGCTCGCGGGCGCGCGCGTGGAGGTGGACGAGCGCAAGCGCGATCCCCGCGACTTCGCCCTCTGGAAAGCGGCGAAGCCCGGCGAGCCGTCGTGGCCCAGCCCGTGGGGCCCCGGGCGCCCCGGCTGGCACATCGAATGCTCCGCGATGTCCAGGCGCTACCTCGGCGAGACGTTCGACATCCACGGCGGGGGCACCGACCTGATCTTCCCGCACCACGAGTGTGAGATCGCCCAGGCGGAGGCTGACACGGGCACGCCGTTCGCGCGCTACTGGCTGCACAACGGCATGCTGAACCTGGGCGCCGAGAAGATGTCGAAGTCGCTCGGGAACACGCTGGCGATCCGCGAGCTCGTCAAGCGCCACGATCCAGACGCGCTCCGGCTCTGGATGCTCGGGACCCACTATCGCAACCAGCTTGAGTGGTCGGAGGAGCGCGTACGCGAGGCCGCGCGCGCGCTCGAGCGCCTCACACGTCTCATCCATGACGTCCAGACGTTCTGGTCGGGCGCCGCCGGGGCCGCCAAGTTGCCGGACGCGCTGCGGCCGTTCCGGGGCCGATTCGAGGCGGCGATGGACGACGACTTCAACACGCCGCAGGCGCTCGGCGTGCTGTTCGATTTGAGCCGCGCCCTCTACGAATACGGCGAGCGTGCCTCGGCCGATCCCGACGCGAGGGCGGCGTTCGTGTCAGGCGTCGAGGAGCTCGTGACGCTGATGCGGACGCTCGGTTTCCTCGACCGCGGATTCGAGCTCGCGGGCCCTCCGCCCGAGGTCGCTCGGCTGGTTGAAGCGCGCGGCGAGGTGCGCGCCAACCGCGACTGGAAGCGGGCGGACCAGCTCCGCGACGAGATCCGGCGGCTCGGATGGCTCGTCGAGGACACGCCGAGCGGCCCCCGCGTCACGCGGAAGGACGGTGGAGCGTCGTGACCGAGGAAGGCTGCGTCTACGGGCGCAACCCCGTGCTCGAGCTCCTGCGGAGCGGTGGGCGCCGCGTGGACGAGATCGCGGTGCTCGCCGGCGCGCGCGGTCCGCTCGCCGAGGTCGTCGCGCTCGCGCGGCGCGCGGGCGTCAAGGTGTCCTTTCGCACGCGCGACCAGCTCTCCGCGATCGCGGGCTCGGATCGCCATCAGGGCGTCGTCGCGCGCGTCGCGTCCGCGGAGTACGCGGATCTCGGCGCGCTCCTCCAGATCCCGAAGGTGCGCGGCGAGGCGCCGTTTTTCCTGGCGCTCGATCAGGTCCAGGACCCGCGCAACTCGGGCTCACCGAGGCCGCCGCCCGTGCGGCGATGGGAGCGGTCGAGTACCTCGCCGTGGCTCGGGAGACTAACCTCGTCAGCACGCTGGAAATTCTAAAAAAATCAGGCATTTGGATCTATGGCACCACCGTGGGTGGAGGGACCCCACCCTGGGCCGCCAACCTCCGCGGGCCGCTCTGCCTCGTGCTCGGGAGCGAGGGCGAGGGGCTCCGTCCGCTGGTAGCTCGAGCGTGCGACGTGTTGGTCACGATCCCGATGCAGGGACGGGTGGGATCGCTGAGCGTCGCGGCGGCCGGCGCCGTGCTCTGTTACGAGGTCGCCCGCCAGAGAGGGCTGAGAGGCAAAACTGCTTGACTTATCGAAGGCTCGCGACTAGAGTGAAGTTTTGTCTGTGCTGGCGTAGCTCAGTGGCAGAGCAACTGCCTTGTAAGCAGTGGGTCGGGGGTTCAAATCCTCCCGCCAGCGCCAGCTTTTTCTGCTGGCGTACGCCTTCGGGGGTTCAAATCCTCCCCTCCCCACCACTGTAACGAGCGCCGCGTGGCCGGCTCGAACCGTGGGTGGCCTGAGCCCAGGCACGGGTCGTGAGGCGGGTGCGTGTGGCTTCGCATGAGGGCGGGAATAGCTCAGCGGTAGAGCGCCAGCCTTCCAAGCTGGGGGTCGCGGGTTCGAATCCCGTTTCCCGCTCCAGGATTGTCGTGCAAGCCGCAGGACGTCGCGGGGCTGGGGCCCCGCCGTCCGAGGCGAGCAACGAGACGGTTGCGGACGCCCATGTAGCTCAGTCGGCAGAGCGCGTCCTTGGTAAGGACGAGGTCTCCGGTTCAATCCCGGACATGGGCTCCATTTCGAATCGCGGAATCGTGGTCGCCAACGGGAGGACGTGAGGCATGGCGAAGGCGAAGTACGAGCGGACGAAGCCGCACGTGAACGTGGGGACGATTGGGCACATCGATCATGGCAAGACGACGCTGACCTCGGCGATCAC
>JACPCG010000073.1 GCA_016179925.1 Candidatus Rokuibacteriota bacterium
TGCAAGGCGGTGCTCGAGGCACTGGGCTGACATGCAGGTCCGCTTCTGGGGCACCCGAGGATCCATCGCCGCACCCGGGCCGCAGACCATCCGCTTCGGCGGCAACACCTCCTGCGTCGAGGCGCGGGCCGCGTCGGGCCACGTCTTCGTCTTCGACTGCGGCACCGGCGCGCGCCTCCTGGGCGACGCGTTGATGGCGGACCCGACGAAGCCGGTCAGCGCGAGCATCCTCTTCAGCCACACGCACTGGGACCACATCCAGGGCTTCCCGTTCTTCGCCCCGGCGTTCGAGCCCCAGAACACGATTGCCGTCTACGCGCCCGAGGGCGGCCGCCGCTCGCTCCACGACACGCTCGCGCGGCAGATGGAGCACTCCTACTTCCCCGTGGACCTCTCCCAGCTCCCCGCGACGCTCACCTACCACGATCTCGGCGAGGGCGCGCACCAGATCGGCGGGGCGCGGGTCGTCGCCCAGTACCTCCACCACCCCGCGGTGACGCTCGGCTACCGCGTCGAGGCCGACGGCGCCGCCATCGTCTACGCGTGCGACCACGAGCCGTTCGGCGGGGCGCTCTGGCGCAAGGACGCACCGCCCGGCCGCCTCGAGTCCATCCTGCACGACGGCGACCGCCGCCACGCCGAGTTCCTCGCCGACGCGGACCTGGTCATCCACGACGCCCAGTACACGCCGGAGGAGTACCCGGCGAAGAAGAACTGGGGGCACAGCACGTTCGAGTACGTCGTGGAGCTGGCGGCGGCCGCCGGCGTGAAACGGCTCGCGCTCACCCACCACGACCCGAGCCACGACGACGACTTCGTCGCCGAGATCGAGCGGCGCGCCCGCGCGGCGGTCGAGCGCCGCCGCTCACCGATGGAGGTGTTCTGCGCGCGCGAGGGCCCGCTGCTGCGCGTGGACGCGCGCGGAGCCCGACCGGCCGCCGCGCCCGACGCCGCGCGGCCGCCGGCGGCCGCTCATCCGGCGCGCATCCTCGTCGTCGACGACGAATCGAACTTGCGCCTCCTGGTCGTGAAGGTGCTCGAGTCCGACGGCTACGTGCTCTCCCAAGCGGCGAACGGGCGGGACGGCCTCCGGCTGGCCCGGGAACAGAAGCCGGACCTGGTGATCCTCGACCTCGTCATGCCTGAGCTCGGCGGCCTCGACGTGTTGAAGGCCATGCGCGCGAATCGCGAGACGGAGGCGATTCCGGTTCTCATCATCACCGCGCATCCCGACGAGGCCAGCATCCGGGCCGGCTTCGACCATGGCGCCACCGACTACCTGACGAAGCCGTTCGCGGTCCCGCAGCTCACCGCCCGCGTGCGCGCGTGTCTCGCGCGCGCGGGAAGGCCGTAGGCGTTCTAGACGTATACTCGTGCCATGAGCGACATCCCACGTGACGACGGACCGATCAGCCGCTTCCCCTTTCCCGACATCGAGAAGCTCCCCGACGACATCCGCCAGGTGATCGAGGCGAACGCGAAGAAGGCGGGCTTCACGCCCAACGTCTTCCTCGCGTACGCCTGGAAGCCCGCGCACTTCCGCGCCTTCTTCCAGTACTACGAGGTTCTCATGCGCGGCGAGTCCGGGCTCTCGCGCGCCGAGCGCGAGCTGATCGTGGTCGCCGTCAGCGCCGTCAACGCCTGCACCTACTGAACGGTCGCCCACGGAGCGGCGCTCCGTGTCCTCTCGAAGAACCCCCTGATCGCCGATCAGGTCAGCGCGAACCACCGCCACGCCGAGCTGACGCCGCGCGAGCGCGCGATCGTGGACTTCGCCCTGAAGGTCGCGAAGGACTCCGCCACCATCGAGGCGGGCGACCTGGCGGAGATGAAACGCCACGGCTTCAGCGAGTCGGACATCTGGGACATCGGCTCGATCGCGGCCTTCTTCAGCCTCTCGAACCGCATGGCGAACATGAGCGCGATGCGACCGAACCGCGAGTTCTACACGATGGGCCGCGGCTAGCGTCCCGCCGCCGAAATCATGTTAGGAACTGCGGCCACGCGGCCCGCGCCGACAGGCGCGTGAGACAGGGGTCGTCGGGACCCGTTCCCTCCCCGGGGAGAAGGGACCGAGCGCGCCCGGATGGGGCCCAGCCGCAACGGGGCGGCGGACGCGTGCCGCGTGGTCCCGCGATCCCTGTCGCACGCGCCCGTCGGCCCCGCCGCGCGATCGTGAACGTGATTTCGCAGACGCGACCCGAGAGCCGCGCGCTCACGCGTCCGTCCGCGGCAGCATCGCCGAGCCCGTCCGCGAGTCCGCGCGGCGCCGCGTCCAGCGGCCCGCGTCCACGGCGGTCAGGAAGTCGAGCAGGGCGCGGTTGAACGCCTCCGGCTCCTCGAGGTTGACCGTGTGGCCGGCTTTCGGGATGACGACCAGGCCCGCCGTTGGGATCGTGCGCTTCATGTAGACCGCGGGCTCGAGGCACGGCTCGTCCTCGTCGCCGGTCACGATCAGCGTCGGCACCTCGAGCCGCGCCATCCGGTCGCCCAGCTCGTAGATCGTCGGGCGCGTCATCTGCACGCCGCGAAGCGTGAGCGCGTGGCCCCGCGCCGAGCCTCCGGCCAGGCGATCGCGAAACTCCTGCCAGCCGACCGGGTCCTTCTCCATGAACTGCACGCGCATCGGCCCGCGGCTGTAGAGCTCGGCCGTCGCCGCCATCCCTTCCGTCTCGAGGCGGCGCGCCACGACCTCGCAGTCCGCGCGGTGCCGGGCGGCGTCGTCGCTCCCGTAGCCCGCGCCGGCGACCACGAGCGAGCGCGCGCGCGCGGGATGAGAGAGCCCGAAGTGCAGCGTCGCGTAGCCGCCCATCGAGAGGCCGCAGACGTGCGCCTTCGTGATCCCGAGGTGATCGAGGACGCCCTTGATGTCGTCGGCCGCCTGCTGCTGGGAGTAGGCGGCGAGGTCCTCGGGAACGTCCGAGGGGGGATAGCCGCGCGCGTTGAAAGCGATCGTGCGGTAGCGCCGCGCGAAGAACCGCACTTGCAGGCGCCAGCTCTCGGCGTCGCCCGCGAACTCGTGGACGAAGACGAGCGGTGTCCCCTGCCCGACCTCTTCGTAGTCCAGGTTGACGCCGCCGACGAGTGCAGTAGGCATCGTTCAGACCCCTCCCCGAAGAATCAGCATCGCCCGAGAATCAGCAGGGCGGCCTCGCGCGCGGGTTGGCCCGGGGCCACGCCGGCGCGCCGCGCCGCGTCGTTCACCACGGACACGATGCCGTCGTCCCACGTGCTGGCAGGATCGCCGATGCGCGCGGTCATGGTCCCGACGGCGAGGGCCGCCACGCCGACGGCGGCGAGCGCCGGCAGGCCGCTCACGCCCGAGCGGTCGCGCGCGATCCCCCCGTCATTGAAGATGGCGCCGCGCGGGCGGACCTCGAGCAGGCGCTCGACGTTCACGCGACCGCCGTGAGAGCCCGCGCAGAGGACATCGCGGCGGTGCTCGGGCCCGGCGAAGCTCATCGAAGCGAGGAGCACGACGCGCCCGGCGGCGGTCTGCGCCACCACGCGCGGGCGCCGGTCCACGAGCGGGGCCGGCGCCGCGACCCCGGGCGGCGCCTTCAGCATCGCGCGCGCGGCGTCCGCGGCGCGCGTTCCCGGGCTCACGCCGAGCGCCGTCGCGCGCTCGTTCGCGTGACTCACGACGCCGTCGTTCCAGACGCTCCGGCCGTCACCGAGCCGCGCCGAGTCCGTCAGGACCGCCACGGCAGGGACGCCGAGCCGGTCGGCGAGGGGCAGCCCCGAGATGCCGGCGCGCTCGCGCCCCACGCCCGCCTCGTGGGCGACGAGGCCGCGGACGCCGTGCTCGAGGGCGAAGCCGAAGGCGAGGGCGCCGGCGAAGGAGCCGGCGACGAGGACGTCGCGCGCGCCGAGGCGCGCGTTCACCTGTGTGAGGGAGTCCAGGACGACGACGCGACCGTCGCCGTCCTCGAAGACGATGTTCAGGGCCGCGCTCCTTTCGCCGAGAGAGCGCGGCCATCATCGCCCAGCCGGCACGGCCCGGCCTGGGCCGATGCTGCGTGCGCTACGCTCGCGCGGCGTGGCTGGCGGGCGCGACCTTGCGGGCCGGCCGGCGCTCCGTGGCCGGCTCCGCCTTCGCCCGGTCGTTCATCCGGTGAAGCACCTCCCCGATGGCCAGCCACAGGGGAGCTCCGAGGATGAACACGGCGCTCAGAAGGGCCTCGGTCACCATGGCGCGTCAATAGTTTGCGAGGACTCGCCCCGACCGCCCAAAAGGCGGAACGCCCGATCCCCGGCCGGGCTGCCCGATCGCCAGCGCGACGAGCGCCGTCGCCAGGAGCCCCACGCAGAGCCCGTAGGCCCACGCGAAGCCGAGCGCGGCTGCGATCGCGTAGCCGGCGATGGGACCCGTCGCGCCGCCGAGGTCGTTGGCCGTGGCGTAAGCGCCCATCACCACGCCGCGGAGCTCGGGCGGCGTCGCGTCGCCGATCCACGCGGCGAGCGAAGGATGGAGCACGCCCTCGCCGATCGCCGTCAGCACGACGCCCGTGACGAAAAGCGGCACGCCCGACCCCATCGCGAGCACGACGAACCCCGCGCAGATCGTGAGCGCGCCCGCGCCCGCCATCAAGCGGCGGTCGCCGCTCCGGTCGGAGAGATAGCCGGCGACAGGCGCGAAGATCATCCCCGCGAGCCTGCGCGAAGCGAGGAGGATCCCCGTGACCGATGCGACGGGCACGGCGGACGATCCGAGCTGCTCCTTGAGCGAGGCGCCGAGCGTCGCCATGAGGATGCCGTTGCCCGCGAAGAAGCTGGCGAAGCCGATGTAGCCCGGCGCCAGGAGCCGCCGGTCGAGGCTCCCGAAGGTCGTCCAGAGCGACGCGGGGGTCGTGTCCATGCCGCCGCTGGCGGGGTTCGTCTCACCAACTGCGAACCAGGCGACGGCGAAGCCGAGCGCGGTCAGCGGCACATAGAGGGCGAGCGTGCCACGATAGCCGATGAGGTCCGTCAGCACGCCGCTCACGACGAGCCCGAGCAAGGTCCCGCTCTGAACAAGCGCGTGGTAGAAGCCCACCGTCCGCCCGCGGGAGGCGGGCGTCGTCACGTCGAGGAGGATGCTGAGCCCGGCGACGGAGAGGAGCGCGAAGGCGAGCCCCCAGACGAGGCGCGCGGCGAGGAGCGGCCAGAAGCCCGACGTGAGCCAGTACGCCGCCGTCGAGACGACCGCGAGCGCCATGCCCGCGAGGAACGGCCGCCGCCGGCCGAACCGGTCGCAGAGGACGCCGCCGAGCGAGTTCGCGCCGAGGCGGATGAACCGGTTCGCGCTCAGGATGACGCCGAGCGCGGCGACGCCGATCCCCGCCGCGTCCGGCCGCGAGGGCAAGACGGCGTAGAGGAGCTGATCGCCCAGGAGCGAGAGCGACATCGCGGCCGCGAGGGCCAGGACGGTCGCCCGGTGCTCGTTCCTCCGCAGGGTGATGGGGCATCATACCCCGCCTGAGCGGCGCGTTCTCACGAAGCGTCTCGCGGCGATCCCGGCTACGATGCGAGGGTGAGGCGCAGGCTCTTCCGGATTCCGCGCCCGCATCCGCTCCACCTCACCCGAGGTGGCGCCCGAGGAACTCGAGCGTGCGGCTGCGCGCCAGCCTGGCGCTCGGCTCGTGATAGCTCGCCCGCTCGTCGCAGTTGAAGCCGTGGCCCGCGGCGGGGTAGACGTGCATCGGCAGCGTCGGGTGCGCCGCGAGGATCCGCTGGTGGTGCTCCTTGGGGATGGACTGGTCGGTCTCGCCGAAGTGGAGCAGCACCGGGCAGCGCGGCTGCTCGGTGGCGGTGTCGGCGATGCCGCCGCCGTAGTAGCCGACGGCGCAGGCGACGCCGGCGATCCGCGTCGCCGCGAGCCAGGCGATCGTGCCGCCGAAGCAGTAACCCACCACGCCGACGCGAAGACCGTCGGAGGCCAGTCGCTTCACGGCCGCGCGTACGTCCATCACGGTGTTCTCCAGAGGGATCTTTCCGCGGACCGCGCGCCCCCGCTCGATGTCCTCCGGCGTGTAACCGATGGCGAAGCCAGGCTCGACGCGGTCGAAGATGGCCGGGGCCAGGGCCACGTAACCGTCTGCGGCGAACCCGTCCGTGACGCGCTTGATGTGCGAGTTGACGCCGAAAATCTCCTGGACGACGACGAGGCCCCCGCGCGGCTTGCCCTTCGGGGCGGCACGGTAGCCGGCCAGCGTGTGGCCGTCCTCGGCGGTGAGGGTGATCATCTCTCCCATGGCCAGGGTTCTCCTTTCAGGGTTTCGGTCCACAGCAGGTGGGGCTAAGATACGCGAGCCGGGGCCCGGCGCAAGGAGGTCGTGGATGTCCACCCCGCGTGAACGCGTCGTCGCAGCCTACAAGGGCGGCTTCGCCGATCTCGTGCCCGCCTACCCGATCGCCGGCGTCTTCGCCGGCTGCCTGCTGCCATGTCAAGTACTCCGACTACGTGGTGCCGTCCATCGACCGCCACGTGCTCCAGGACGACAAGGGCAGGCTCGCGAGGCTCGAGATTCCCGATCCGAAGAAGGACGGGCGGCTCCCGGCGTTCCTCGAGCAGTGCGCGGCGCTCTCGGCCGCGAAGATCCCGAGCCCGCTCGGCTCGGTGAACGTGGGCCCGTGGACGATCGCCATGCTCATGCGGAACCCCGAACTCCTGTGTCTCGACACGATCGACGACCCGGCGTTCGTCCACGACCTCATGCGCTTCACCACGGAGTACGCCAAGCGCGTCGGCGACGCGGTGCTCGAGACGAGGATCGGGCTCAGCTACTCGGACCCGACCGCCTCCTGCTCGCTCGTCGGGCCCGACACCTACCGGGAGTTCATCAAGCCCTACCACAAGGCGCTGGTGGACTACTTCAAGG
>JACPCG010000074.1 GCA_016179925.1 Candidatus Rokuibacteriota bacterium
TCTTCCGCGGCAAGGTGCCGACGACCGAGAACCTCGCGATCGCGGTGTGGGAGCTCCTGGCGCCGAAGCTCGGCGCCGACCGGCTCTGGCAGGTGCGCGTGTGGGAGGACCCCACCCTGTACGTGGACTACCGGGGCGCGTGATGGTCGAGCTGACGCGCGTCTACCACTTCAGCGCGGCGCACCGGCTCGACAACCCCGCGCTGTCGCCGGAGGCGAATGCGGCGCGCTACGGCGCCTGCCACCGGCCGCACGGCCACAACTACTACCTCGAAGTCGCCGTCGCCGGCCGCCCCGACCCGGTCACGGGGATGGCGGTGGACCTGGCGCGGCTCGACGACGCGGTGAGCCGCGCGGTGCTCGACCGGGTGGACCACTGGACTCTCGAGCAGGTGGACGCCCTCGCCGGCGTCATCACCACCGGCGAGGGCCTCGCGCGGGCGTTCTGGCGTATCCTGGCGCCAGAGGTCGGGGCGGGCACGCTCAGGCGCGTCACCGTCGTGGAGACGGCGAAGAACCGGTTCGATTACCAAGGCGGAGCGTGATGATCGACAAGCTGATCGAACAGCTCCTGAAGGAGCTCGGCGAAGACCCGAAGCGGGAAGGGCTCGACAAGACGCCCGAGCGCGTGGAGCAGGCGCTGCGCTACCTGACCTCCGGCTACGAGAAGAACGTGAAGGAGGTGCTGAACGACGCCACGTTCGTCGAGGACTACGACGAGATGGTGATCGTGAAGGACATCGACTTCACGAGTCTCTGCGAACATCATCTCCTGCCATTCGTCGGCAAGTGCCACGTGGCTTACATGCCGAGGCGGAAGATCGTCGGGCTCTCGAAGATCCCGCGGCTCGTCGAGATGTTCAGCCGCCGGCTCCAGGTGCAGGAGCGGCTGACGACGCAGATCGCGAACACGCTGAACGAGGCGCTCCAGCCGCGCGGCGTGGCGGTCGTCATGGAGGCGATCCATCTCTGCATGGTGATGCGGGGCGTGGAGAAGCAGAACTCGAAGGCCGTCACCTCGGCGATGCTCGGCGCCTTCCGCGACCGGCCGGAGACGCGCGCGGAGTTCATGGAGCTCATCAAGTCGGGCCGGGGGCTCCAGATATGACCGCCGCCGGGCGCGCGCTCGACGGCCAGGTCGCGATCGTCACCGGCGCGGGGCGCGGCCTCGGCCGCGCCGTGGCGGAGGCGCTCGCCCGCGAGGGCGCGGCCGTCGTGCTCGCGGCGCGCTCGCGGCAGCAGCTCGCCGAGACCGCCGCGGCGATCAGGAGCGGCGGCGGGCGGGCGCTCGCGATCCCCACCGACGTCACGCAGGACGCCGCGGTGGCGGCGCTCGTGGAGCAGACCGTCGCCGAGTTCGGCCGCCTGGACGTGCTGGTGACCGCCGCGGGCGCGGCGTCCTTCGGCCCCGTGGCCGGGACGAAGCCTGCCGACTGGGACGCGATGCTCGCGGTGAACCTCCGCGCGGTGATGGTCTGCTGCTGCGCCGTCCTGCCGGTGATGCTCCAGCAGCGCCGCGGAACGATCGTGAACGTCGCCTCCGTGGCCGCCCAACGCTTCATCCCCGGCGCCGCCGCCTACGCGGCGACGAAGGCGGGCGTCGTCGCCTGGAGCCGGGTGCTCCGCGAGGAGGTCCGCGCCGAGGGCGTGCGCGTCGGCGTGCTCGTGCCCGGCGCCGTGGACACGCCGCTGTGGGACGCGATTCCGGGCGGCCCCGACCGGACGCGCATGCTCCGGCCCGAGGACGTCGCGCGCGCCGTCGTGCTGATGGTCTCGATGCCGCCGGGCGCCACACTCGAGGAGCTGACCCTCCTGCCCGCCGGTGGCATCCTGTGATAGGATGATCGCATCAGGTTTCGACAAGAACTCTCGCCAATTCGGGAGGATCGAATGGTTACAGTGACTGAGACGGCCGCGAAGAAGATCTCGGAGCTGAAGCTCGAGGAGGGCAAGCCCGAGTGGGGGCTCCGGATCCGCATCGTGGGCGGCGGCTGCTCCGGCATGTCCTACGAGCTCGGCTGGGAAGACCAGCAGGGCCCCGACGACGACGTGGTCGAGGCGCAGGGCGTCAGGGTCTACATCGACAAGCACAGCGCGCCCTATCTGGCCGGCAGCGAGATCGACTTCGTCGACAACAGCATGATGGGCGCCGGCTTCGCGATCAAGAACCCGAACGTGAAGTCGAGCTGCGGCTGCGGCCAGTCTCACCGGTTCTAGCACCTGCCCCGCCGTGCGTGTCCGGGTCCGTCTCTTCGCCCGGTACCGTGAAGCCACAGGGCGGGAGCGGCTCGAACTCGATCTTCCCGAGGGCGGCACCGTCGAGTCGGCGTGGTCGGCGGTCGCCGCGCGCCACCCCGAGCTGGCGCCCTACCGCCCGTACACGCTGTTCGCCGTCGGCCACGAGTACGTCACCCCCGAGCACCGGCTCTCGCCCGACGACGAGCTCTGCCTGTTTCCGCCCGTGAGCGGCGGCGCGGGGGCGGACGTCTACCGCGTCGTCGAGGAGCCGCTGTCGCCCGACGCGATCGCCCGCGCCGTGGACGATCCGGGCGCCGGCGGCATCGTCATCTTCTCCGGCGTCGTGCGCAACGAGACCGGCGGGCGCCCGGTGAAATTCCTCGAGTACGAGGCTCATGCGCCGATGGCCGAGGCCAAGATGCGCGAGATCGGCGAGGGGATCCGCGCGCGCTGGCCCTCGGTGAAGCGCGTGGCGATGCTCCACCGCGTCGGGCGCCTCGAGATCGGCGAGGCGAGCGTCCTCATCGCGGTGTCGGCCGCCCACCGCCAGGAGGCGTTCGAGGCGTGCCGGCACGCGATCGACACGCTCAAGCGCACGGTGCCCGTCTGGAAGAAGGAGCACTTCGAGGACGGCGAGATCTGGGTGGGGCCGCAGGGCGGGTAGGTCGTTGGCCCTGCGCGCCCGGATCGAGCGCACGATTCGCCGCCACGCGATGCTCGCAGGCGGCGAGACCGTCCTGGTCGGCGTCTCGGGCGGCGCCGACTCCGTCGCGCTGCTCCACCTCCTCGCGGCGCTCGCGCCCGCGTGGCGCCTGGTCCTCCGCGTCCTCCACGTGGACCACCAGCTCCGTCCCGACTCGGCGCGCGACGCCGACCTTGTCCGCGCCGTGGGCGCGCGGCTCGGCGTGCCGGTCGAGGTCGCGACGGTGGCGGTGGACCCGCGGGGCTCCCTCGAAGCCGCGGCGCGGCAGGCGCGCTACGCGGCGCTGGAGGCGTGCGCCGACCGCCTCGGCGCCGAGCGCATCGCGCTCGGCCACACCGCCGACGATCAGGCGGAAACCGTGCTGATGCGGGTGCTCGAGGGCGCGGGGGTCCGTGGGCTCGCGGGCATCCCGCCCGTGCGCGGCCGATTCATCCGTCCGGCGGGCCGGGCTCGACTGGGTGGAGGATCCGACCAACCAGGACCCGAAGTTCCTGCGCAACCGCGTGCGCCACGAGCTGCTGCCGCTCCTCGCCGAGTCCTACAACCCGGAGATCGCGACGGCGCTCGTGCGCGTCGCGGCGCTCGCGCGCGACGCCGTCGGCGCCCTCGATCGCCTGGCGACCGCGGAGCTCGACCGGCTCGCCGCGTGGGACGCGGGCGCCGTCACCCTGCCGCTGGGGCCCCTGCGGGCCTTGCCGCGCCAGGTGGCGGCCGAGGCGCTGCGCCAGGCCGCCGCCCGGCTCGGCAGCGGGGCGCCGTCGAGCCAGCGCACCGCGCGGCTCGCGCCGGCGACCGCCGCTCACCGCGCACCGCCATTGCGCGCCTGGGCCCACCGCGGGCTCCGCCGCGTCGTCGCGACGCCGGCGCCGCGCCGGCCGTTCCGCCTGGGCGGCGTGACGCTCGAGGTCAGCGGCCCGTGGGTGCGCCTGGCGCTGGCGCCGTTGCCCGTGCTCGAGGCGCGCGAGGTGAGCGTGCCCGGTCGCGTCGAGCTGCCGGAGATCGCTCGCGCGCTCGAGGCGCGGGTCGTCGATGCCGAGCGGTACGCGATCCCCGACGAGCCCGCGCGCGTCGCGTTCGACGCCGATCGCCTGCCCACGAGGCTCCTCGTGCGGCCCCGGCGCGCGGGGGACCGCCTGGCGCCGTTCGGCGGCGCCGAGCGCAAGCTGAAGGACCTCCTGATCGACGCGAAGGTCCCGCGCTGGGAGCGGAGCCGCATTCCCCTGATCGAGGCGGCCGGCGAGATCGTCTGGGTCGCCACGCTCCGGCGCGGCGCGGCGGCGCCGATCACCGCGGCGACGCGCCGCGTGCTCGAGCTGGCGCTCGTTCCGCTGGCGGAGCCGCACGCGGATCGGTAGAATGCGACGTCCCATGAGACCCCTCGCCGCGCTCGTCCTGATGCTCCTGACCGTTCTCCCCGCGCACGCCCAGAAGCGCCCGGAGTCGAAGCCCCCGGAGCCGAAGGCGGACGCGCGCGCCCTCCTGCGGACTCTCGAAGACGCGTTCACCGCCGTCGCCGACCGCGTCACGCCGGCCGTCGTCAACGTGAGCACGGTGC
Source organism: Candidatus Rokuibacteriota bacterium (assembly GCA_016179925.1). Lineage (GTDB taxonomy): Bacteria > Methylomirabilota > Methylomirabilia > Rokubacteriales > CSP1-6 > JACPCG01. Next base: position 4,496 of record JACPCG010000074.1, read on the forward strand.
CGAAGCGCGGGCTCCCGGGCACCGGCGAGGAGCCGCCCGAGCGGTTCCGCGAGTTCTTCGGCGAGGAGTTCTATGAGCGCTACTTCCGGCGGCGCCCGCGCGAGGACGCCCGCGCGAGCGGCTCGGGCGTGATCGTGGATCCGAAAGGATACATCTTGACGAACAACCACGTCATCGAGAACGCTCAGGAGATCAACGTGCGTCTCTCTGACGGGCGGAAGCTCAGCGCGCGGCTCGTCGGCCGCGACCCGAAGACCGATCTCGCGGTGCTGAAGGTGGACGCGCCGAGCCCGCTGCCGGCGGCCGAGCTCGGCGACTCCGACCAGCTCCGCGTCGGCCAGTGGGCGATCGCGATCGGCAACCCGTTCGGGCTCGACCGCACGGTGACGGTCGGGATCATCTCGGCGACGGCGCGGACGCGCGTCGGCGTGACGCAGTACGAGAACTTCATCCAGACCGACGCGTCCATCAACCCGGGGAACTCGGGCGGGCCGCTCCTGAACCTCGACGGGAAGGTGATCGGCGTGAACACCGCGATCGTCGCCGCCGGGCAGGGGATCGGGTTCTCGATCCCGATCAACCAGGCGAAGGACGTGATGCGCCAGCTCATCGTCGGCGGCCGCGTCGTTCGCGGCTGGCTCGGCATCGCGATCCAGGACGTGACCGACGAGCTGGCGGCGCACTTCGGCGTGAAGGAGCGCGAGGGCGTGCTGGTCGCGGACGTGATGAACGGCGGGCCCGCCGAGGCCGCGGGCCTCAGGGCCGGCGACGTGATCGTCGAGTTCAACGGCGGGCCGATCAAGGAAGTGCCCGAGCTCCAGCGGCGCGTCGCCGCCGTCTCGCCCGGCCAGGCGGTTCGGCTCACGGTGATCCGCGAGGGCAAGCCCGTCCGGCTCAACGTGAAGATCGGCGAGATGCCCTCCGACGAGTCCAAGCCCGCGCGGGTACCGGACGACGAGGGTTGGGGGCTCAGCGTGGAGCCGCTCACGGGCGAGGCGGCGCTCCGGCTCAACCTGCCCGTCTCGAGCGGGCTGCTCGTCACCGACGTCGTGACCGGCAGCCCCGCCGACAAGGCGGGCCTCCGGCGCGGCGACGTCATCATCGAAGCCGGCCGGAAGCCCGTCGCCGACGCGCCCGCGCTCTACCGGGCGCTGGCCCAGCTCAAGCCCGGCGAGCAGATCCTCGTCTACATCCACCGGCCGACCGGCGGCGGGAAGAGCGAGTATCTCGTCATGGAACGCGCCCGCCAGCCGTGACCGCGGACGGGCCGACGCTCGCGCGCCGCGGTACCGTCCTCGTCGTGGACGACGAGGACGGCGTTCGCGCCTCCGTCCGCGCCATCCTCGAGGAGACGTGCGAGGTCCTCGAGGCCGAGAACGGCGACGAGGCGCTCGAGGTGCTGCGCGCCCGCGACGTGGACCTCGTCATGCTCGACCAGCGCATGCCGGGCGATGCGGGGATCGACGTGCTCCCGCGCGTGAAGGCCGCCGACCCGTCGACCGTGGTCGTCATCGCGACGGCGGTCCGCGAGGTGCGCACCGCGGTCGAGGCGCTCAAGCGCGGCGCCTACGATTACCTGACCAAGCCCTTCGACGTCGACGACATCCTGCTCCTCGCCCAGCGCGCGTTCGAGAAGCGCGCGCTCGAGCGCGAGGTCCTGTGCCTCCGCTCGGCCCTGGCGGGGAGCGCCCCCGACACCGCGGCCGGCGCGGGCTTCGAGGGCATGGTCGGGCGCCACGCGGAAATGGTGAAGATCTACCAGCTCGTCACGCAGATCGCCGACACGCCGACGACGACCGTGCTGATCACGGGGGAGAGCGGCACGGGCAAGGAGCTGGTCGCGCGCGCGATCCACAACCGGAGCGAGCGGCGGGCTCAGCCCTTCGTCGCCGTGAACGTGGCGGCGCTCCCCGACGCGCTCATCGAGTCCGAGCTCTTCGGGCACGAGAAGGGCGCCTTCACCGGCGCCCACGCGCGGAAGCTCGGCCGGTTCGAGCTGGCCCAGGGCGGCACGGTCTTCCTCGACGAGATCGGCTCGCTGCGCCTGGATCTGCAGACCAAGCTCCTGCGCGCCCTCCAGGAGCGCGAGATCGAGCGCTTGGGCGGCGTCCGCACCGTGCCGATCGACGTGCGCGTGCTGGCGGCGACCAACGTGAATCTGAAGTCGGCGGTGAAGGCGCGCGAGTTCCGCGAGGACCTCTACTACCGCCTGAACGTCGTGCCGATCCACGTGCCGCCGCTCCGCGAGCGGTCCCAGGACATCCCGCTCCTGATCGAGCACTTCGTCCGGAAGACCGCGCGCGAGTGCCACCGCGACGTGCGGGGCGTGTCGGCGGGCGCCCTGGAGGTGCTCGCGCGCTACGACTGGCCGGGCAACGTGCGCGAGCTGGAGAACGTCATCCACCGCGCCGTGGTGCTGGCGCGGAGCCCCGTCATCCAGCTCCAGGACGTGCCGCTCGACGTGGCGCTCCCGGAGACGGGCGCGCGGCTCGCCGAGGACACCGGCCCGCCCCTCCGCGAGGCCTGCGAGCAGTTCGAGCGCCAGTACATCCTGCGCGTGCTGGAGCGCGTCGGCTGGAACGTGAGCCGGGCCGCGCGCCTGCTCGGCGTGCACCGCAACACCGTGCTCGCCAAGCTCTCCGCCTGGGGCATCCAGCGCCCGGGCAGCGGCGAGGGGCGCAGCCTCTCCTTGTAAGGCCCGATCAGCTTGTAGGCCGATCAGCCCCCTGGCATCCCGCCGTCGCCGTCATCCCAGGAAGAGGCGCTCGGCGTTCTTGTACGCGACCCGCTCGGCCACCGGCCTCGGTAACCTCCCGAGCAGCTGCCGCCAGTGAGTCACCGCGCCGCCGACCAGCGGGAAAAACCTCCCGAGAAACACATCCACCCCATACAGGATGCGCCCGGGATGCGCGAGAAACACCCCTTCCCACTTCACCTTCACCCCGACGAACGCGCTGCGCCGATCAGCGCGTACATCACCCGCCACAGCGCGACGAAGTCGCGCAGCTCCCGCCAGCCCGCCCCGCCGCCACCCTCCACGTGGTCCATGACGCCGACGAGCGCGACCGTCGTCCGTTCCGGGCGCGCCGCCGCGAGCCGCAGGCTCTCCGTGTAGGGCACCGAGCGGTCCGTGCGCCCGTGGACCAGGATCAGGCGCGCACGGATGTCGCGCGCGACGCGCACGGGCGAGAGGGCGTCCAGGTAACGCTGGAGCTCCGGCGGCAGCGTGGCGAGGAACCGCGCTGAGCGCTCGGGGTCGGCGGCCTCCAGCTCGGCGCGCGCCGCGGGATCGAGCATGTCGGCATTGGCGCGGACGAACGTCCGGACCAGCTCCGGGTCGTGGAGGACGCGCCCTTGCACCGGCCCGAAGGCGTACACGCCCGTCAGCCAGAAGCGCAACACCTCCTCCGCCGACGCGTAGCCCCCCAGGCTCACCACCGCGCTCACCCGGTCGCGGACGCGCGAGTCCGCGGCGGCGAGCAGCGCGGGCCCTGCCCCGACGCTCACCCCGACGACCACGGCGGGGCCCGCGCGCGCGGCCAGCGTCGCGACCACGGGCTCGACGTCCTCGGGCCTGAGCCGGCCGCGCGTGAGCCCCGGGATCGTCGGCACCGCGACCTCGAAGCCGGCGCGCGCCAGGAGCGCGGCCGCCTCGCGGGCGCGCGGGTCGTCCTTGCCGTCGGGCGTGAAGCCATGGACGAGCACCAGCGGCCGACCGCCGCGCAGTCCGGCGGGGACGTAGCGATCCACGGCGGCGCCCTGAACGGGGAAGGGCTCGCGGGCCGGCGGCGCCGTCAGCCTGGAGAGCGGCGCGTACCGCCCCTGGCTCAGGAACTCGGCGAGGAACGCGCATGCCCGCAGCATGGACCAGCCGGCCTGCGCGACAGGAACGACGAGGAGAAACGCGACGAGAAGAGCGGCGAGGCGGGCTACTTCCGGTTGACGCACTTCACGAGGCGCCACCCGTTGAACATGTTCACCTTCGCCACCAGCTCGGGCTCGAGACCGACCTGGGCCAGGAGGGGCTTGAGCGCGAGGTTCGACTTCCAGCCGAGCCGCGTGCAGACCGGCGCGACGAGGTCCTCGAGCCAGCCCATGACCCGGCGCTCGCTGCGGAAGTGGTTCAGGATGACGATGCTGCCGCCGGGCTTCACCACCCGCCGCATCTCGCGGAGCACCGCGACCGGGTCGGGAACCGCCGAGATCGTGTACGTCGCGACGGCCTTGTCGAACTCGTTGTCGGCGAAGTCCAGGGACGTCGCGTCCATGACCTTGAGCGTCACGTTCGGCATCGCCAGGTTCTGCACCCGCTCGACGGCCTTGTCGAGCATCTCCTGGGACAGGTCGATGCCCGTCAGCGGGGTCGTCGCGGGATAGAGGGGCAGGTTGAGGCCGGTGCCGATGCCGACTTCGAGGACCGAGTCGCTCGGCTGGAGGTCGAGCTGCTTAACGGCCGCCGCGCGGCCGGGGGAGAAGATCCAGTCGAAGATGAAATCGTAGACGGGTGCGTAGAGCTCGTATGCGCGCTGGACCTGCCTCTTCTCCAACGCCGCGTCCACTCAGACCCTCCAGAAAAATTGGATGTGAGGCCGGTCCAACAGCGGATCTGATTTCCGCGCGTATTCTACCCGCTGGCCACAGGCATTGCCAAGCGGATTGATTTCTTTACAGCAGGAACTTGATCAGCAGGGTCGCCAGGCCCAGAAACGAAAAGAATCCGCAGACATCCGTGAACGTCGTGATGATCACGCTGGATGCGATCGCCGGGTCCACCCGGAAGGTCTTGAGCGCGATCGGGACCAGCGTGCCGACCACGGCCGCGACGAGCATGTTGAAGACGAGCGCCACGCCCAGGATGAGTGCCAGGAGCACCTGCCCCTTCCAGATGTAGGCGATGGCAGCGATCACGAGCCCGTTCGCCGCGCCCGTCGTGAGGCCGAGCCAGACTTCCTTCCAGAGCACGCGCTGGAGCACGCTGCCCGTCATGTCGCCGAGCGCGATCCCCCGGACGACGACCGTCGCGGTCTGCGTGGTGCCGATGCCGCCCATGGAGGCGACGATCGGCATGAACACGGCGAGCGTCGCCAGCGCCTGGATGGACGACTCGAAGAGGCCGATGACCGAGGCCGCGAGGACGGCGGTGCCCAGGTTGATGAGCCACGTGAGGCGCTTCAGGAACACGGCCTGCGGCGGGTCGAGCACGGTCTCGTCGCCGGCCACGCCGCCGAGGCGCTGGATGTCTTCGGTCGCCTCCTCACGGATGACGTCGATCACGTCGTCCACGCCGATCGTGCCGAGGAGCCGGCGAGTCGCGTCCACGACGGGGACCTGGATCAGGTTGTAGTGCTGGACGAGGCGCGCGACCTCCTCCTGGTCCGTGTTCACCGTGACGCTCTCCACGTCCTCGGTGCGGATCGCGTGGATCGGCGTCGCGGGCTCGGCCGCGAGGAGGCGGTGGAGCGGGACGAGGCCGACCAGGTGGTCGTGGTCGTCCACGACGTAGACGTAGAAGGCGCCGTCGCCGGTCTTGGCCTTCCGGATGTGCTCGAGTGCCCGGGCCACGGTCGCCTGCTCGTGGACGGCGACGAAGTCGGGGGACATGAGGCGGCCGGCCGTGCCCTCTTCGTACTCGAGGAGCTCCTGGACCTCCTCGGCCTTCTCCTCCTCCATGAGGTCGAGGATTCCCTCGGCCTGTTCCTTGGGGAGCTCCTCGACGACGTCCGCGACCTCGTCGCTGGGCATGCGGTCGAGGGCCCGCGAGACCTCGGCCTCGTCGAGCGAGCCGACCAGCTCGCGGAGCACCGGGTCGTCGAGCTCGGCGAGCACCGCGCCGGCGTGCGGGGGCCTCATGAGCCGGAAGATGCGGACCTGGTCCTCGACCGGGAGCTCGCGGATGACCCGCGAGACGTCGGCCGGATGCGCCTCGTCGAGGATGTTGGCAAGCCGCTCGTCGCGGCCCCCACCGAGGAGCTCCTTGATGGATTCGCTCAGGCGCTCGGTCTCTTCCATCTCACTTCAGACGTAACCACCGACCGGCGCCCGAGACAAGCGAAAACCGCGCGCGCGGGTCGGATGGAGGCGCACGGAGGAGAGCCTCGGGAAGGGTCGACGAGACCCGTTCCCGCCGCGTGGCCGCGGACCCCGCGCGGGGCCGGAGCCCAGCCGCGACGGGTCGTGCGGCCCGCGACCGCGTGGTCGAGCGACCCCTCCCGAGGCTCTCCTCCGTGCGCCTCCGTCCGCCCTACCGCACCACCTGCTTCACGATCTTGCGGAACTCCGTGTCGTCCAGCAGCCCCTTCTTCTTCAGCGAGGCTTTCTTCACGCGGAGCACGATCTCGTTCACCTCGTCGTCGGTGGCCTTCACGCGGATCCGGTCGAGGTGCATCCGGATGGAGTCCACGCCGCTGTTCTTGCCGAGCACCACGCGGGGCATCCGCTGGCCCACCAGCTTCGGGTGGAAGGGGAACACCTCCAGGAAGTGTTCCTTGCCGGCGTTCTTGTACCACGACGCGATGATCCCCGACTCGATGTCGAAGAGCATGTCGCCCACGATCGGCCGGTTCGTGGGCATCGCCTGGCCGGTGATCTTGCGGACGTAGTGGGAGAGCTTCATGAGCCGCTCGGTCTTGATGCCGGTGTCCACCCCGTACATCGTGAGGAGCGCCAGGAGGGTTTCCTCCGTCGGCACGTTGCCCGCGCGCTCGCCGATGCCCGAGATGGTGGAGTGCACTACCTCGGCCCCTTCGGCCAGGGCGATGATCGTGTTGGCGACGCCCATGCCGAAGTCCATGTGGAAGTGGGTCTCGAGCGGCTTCTTGATGCGCTCGCGGGTGTGGCGGACGAAGTAGGAGACGGCGTGGGGCGAGAGCACCCCGAAGGTGTCCACGAGGGCGAGGGCGTCCATGTGGCCCTCGCTGGCCACCTGCTCGATGATCTTCAGGTACCAGGCCATCTCGGCCCGGGACGCGTCGATGGGGAAGAACACCGTGTAGAGCCCCTGGGACTTGGCGTACTGGGTCGCCTCGATGCTGGTCTCGACGGCCTTGTCCAGCGTCCACTTGTAGGCGTATTCGATGATGTGCTCGCTGGAAGGCACCTCCATCACGATCCCCTTCACCCCGCAGTCCACCGCCCGCTTGACGTCCTCCTTCATGCAGCGGGAGAAGGCGAAGATCTCCGCCGGCAGCTTCCGCTTCACCATCGTCTTGATGGCCTGAGCGTCCATGGGCGAAACGGCCGGCATCCCCGCCTCGATCCTGTGCACTCCCGCCTCGGCCAGCATGGTGGCCAGCCGCACCTTTTCTTGAGGCGTGAACTCGATGCCCGCCTGCTGCTCGCCGTCCCGCAGGCTGATGTCATGGAACTTCACGCGCTCGGGCATCTTGGCGCCGCGCATGACCTCGTCCAAGTAGTTCCAGGGACTCACGAACCACTTGTCGGTGTGCCACGGAGTCGCGCTCAGCTTCGCCATGTCCGTTCCTCCTTGCCGCGTGTTCCCTCGACGAGGGTTCGGTCCGACGCCACCACGGGGTTCGGATTGTGGGGCTAAGCTCCGTACTTGGTCAAGCGGAGGGCGTTGGCCATCACGAGCGGCATGAGCTGCTGCGCCGGGAAGACGCCGAGGGAGCCTCCGGCGCAGGCCCGCTCGGTGAATGCCGTCACCGGGTCGGCGCCGCAGTAGCGGCTCCAGAGCAGCACCGGCACCGGCTGCCAGCCGTGGCTGGCGAGCACCGAGGGCGTCGAGTGGTCACCCGTAACCGCCAGCACGTCGGGGCGGAGCGCGCGGACGTCGGGGATGAAGGCGTCCAGGCGCTCGAGCGCCGCCACCTTCGCGTCGAAGTCGCCGTCCTCGCCCGCCTTGTCCGTGTCCTTGTAGTGGAGGAAGAAGAAGTCGTAGGTCTCCCACTGCTCGCGGAGGGAGGCGAGCTCATCGGCGAACGTGCCGCCCGTCTTCAGGACCTCCATCCCGACGAGCTTGGCGAGACCGCGATACATCGGGTAGGCGGCGATCGCCGCCGACCGGAGGCCGAAGACCTCGGGGAACCGTGGGAGCTGGGGGAGCTGGTCAAAGCCGCGGAGCAGCACCATGTTCGCGGGCATCGAGCCGGCGAGCCGCCGGCGCGCTTCGGCGACGAACGCGTTCACCCGTTGCGCCGTCGCCTTCGCCCTGGGCTCGAGCGGCTTCACGTGCAGGGGCGGCGTGCCGAGCGCCTGGGGGTCGGTCTCTGAGAGCCTGCCCGAAAGCCCGCCGGCCCGACCCTTGGCCCGGAGGACGAGGAGGAAGCGGTGCTCCTTCACGGGCTCGACGTGGAGCTCGACGCCCGGCAGGCGGATGGAGCGCAGCCGCTCGGTGAGGCGCACGCACACGTCGGTGGCGATGCGACCCGCGCGCCGATCGGTGATCCGGCCCAGCCCGTCGACCGTGCAGAAGTTGCCGCGCGCCGCGACGTCGCCCGCGCGCAGGTCGAAGTCGATGCCGAGCGCCTCGAGGACGCCGCGTCCCACCTGGTAGCGGAGAGGGTCGTAGCCGAAGAGTCCGAGGTGGCCGGGGCCGCTGCCCGGCGTGATGCCGGGCGCGACGTGGCGGATCAGGCCGCATGCCGACTCGGCCGCAAGCGCCGAGAGGTTGGGGAGGCGCGCGGTCTCCAGCTCGGACCGGCCGGTCTCGGGCCGGGGCAGACCGGCCAGGCCGTCGAGCGAGAGCACGACGATCTTCGTCGTGTTCGGGATGACGAGCGGCGCGATCAGGTCGAGCATGCGCCCGCCTCGCTCACGCGCCCTTGACGTGGTTCTCGGTTCGACCGGGGCCGGTGATCTCCCTCGTGACAACGTCGCCCGGCCGAAGATACCCGGGTGGCTTCGTCCCGTGGCCGACGCCGGGCGGCGATGATCGTGTGGCCCCGCATCCGGAGGGACTGGTCATCGGTGGAGACGCGGACGAGCTTCGACGAGCTTCATGGGTGGGGCCCCTCCCAGAGGGAAACAATGGCCAATTATAGCCGTTCCCGATGTTGGGCGCCCCCGGCCCTTTGCGATATACTCGAAGTCTCACGAGAAGGTACTCGGACCAGGAGGTCATGTGATGAAGATCGTGGCTCGATCTATCGCGCTGGCGGCCGCGCTCTCGCTGCTCTTCTCCGGGCCGTTCGCGACCTTCGCCGCTGCTCAGCAGCCGACTGCGGCGCCACCCCCTCTCCTGCAGGAGGAGATGAAGACGCAGGAGGAGATGAAGACGAGCGACGGCGGGTCCGAACCCTCGGCGGCCTACGGCCTCGGCGCCGGCGTCGTCAACGTGTTCTACGTGCCCGGCAAGGTCATCACGTGCGGAGCGGGGGGGGTGGTGGGCCTGGCGATCCTCCTCGTCACGTTCGGCACGGGCTACAAGGCGGCGGTCGCGTTCGGCAGGGAAGGGTGCGGGGGCAAGTGGGCCGTGACCGGCGAAGACCTTAGAGCGTCCGAGTGGTTCGGCGCGGGTGAGCAGCGGTAGAGGCGCGCCGGATATCCGAGGACTCCCTCCCTCCCTGAGCGTCTTGGCCTGACGCGCGCGCCGCGCTGGGCCCTCGTCCTCCTCTTCGCCGCGCTGCTCGCGGCGTTCGCCGCGGGCATCTGGGGCACGATCCTCCGCCCGCCCGCCTACGAGGTCCGTGGCACCGTGCTCGCGCGCCCGGCGTCGAACCTGCTCCTCGTGCGCCACGAGGCGATCGAGGCCCTCGGCATGAGCCGGATGGAGATGATGGCGGTGCTGGGTGACGCCCCCCTGCTCGACGCGGCGGACCCGAAGCCCGGCGATCGCGTGCGGCTCGCCCTCCGCCGGAAAGACGACGAGATCGTCCTGATCAGGATCGAGAAGCTGCGCTGAGTCAGCGGGCGCGGCCCAGCCCGCGCAGGTACGCCACCAGAGCCCTGATGTCTTCGTCCTTCAGCGCCGCACCGAATGCCGGCATGCCCGGGCGGCCGATCGGCGAGCCGCCCTCCTTGATGATGTCGAACAGGTACTGGTCTGTCTGCCGACCGATGGCGGCGGCGTCGGTCAGATCGCCCGGGCGGATCAGGAAGAGCGTGGCGCGCCAGGAGCCCCGGCCGTCCGCGCCGTGGCACTCGGCGCAGAGCGCGACCCAGAGGCGCTCAGCGCGCGAAGCGCCGGGGCGCGGCGAGGGTGTCTCGAGGAGCCACGCGAGCCCGGCCGTGAAGACGCCGATCGCCGCGATGGCGAGGACCAGCACCAGCACGGGACGGCGCATGGCGGCGAGGATAGCACGCGCGTTTTTCAGAGGGCGTAGCCCTCGGAGCCTCGGCCTGAACGAGAGTGGTCGGGGAAACGCCCGTTCACGTTTACAAGAAATGTCACTTGACAAGAGGGGCGGCGAAAGCATAAAGAAGCTAGTTCTTTTGACTTACTTAGCTGACGGCCGAGAAGCTCCTACGCCTGTCTCACGGGAGGGACGCCATTATGCGCAAGCTGATCCCCTTGAGATCCGCGATCGCGATCGCCCTCGCCCTGGCGCTCCTCGCCTTCCTCGCCGGCTCGTACAGCGCACCCACGCCGGCCACGGCCCAGGCGCCGATCCGGTGGAAGGTGCAGAGCGCCTGGCCCCCGACCTCGATCATCCAGGACGGCGCCAAGCTCCTGGTGGAGATGATCGAGAAGAATACCGGCGGGAGGCTCAAGATCGAGTTGCTGCCGGCGGGCGCCATCGTGCCGGCCTTCGAGATTCAGGACGCCGTGAACCGCGGCGTGCTGGACGCGGGCCACACCACCGCGGGCTACATCATCGGCAAGCTGCAGGCCTTCATCCCTCTGACCCATGGGCCCCTCTTCGGGATGGACTTCATCGACTACTTCGGCTGGTACTGGGAGGGGGGAGGGCAGGCGCTGTTTAACGAGGCGTACCAGAAGAACTTGAAGATGAACGTGGTCAGCTTCCACGTCGCTCCCGGAGGGCCCCAGGCGATGGGGTGGTTCAAGAAGGAAATTCGTACGTTCGAGGACATCAAGGGGCTGAAGTACCGCATCTACGGCATCGGAGCTGAGACCTACGGCAAGCTCGGCATCAGCGCCGTGACCATCCCCGGGGGCGAGATCGTGCCGGCCCTGGAGCGGGGGGTGATCGACGGCGCCGAGTGGATCAACTGCTACGACGACAAGATCTTGGGCCTCGACAAGGTGGCCAAGTTCCACTACGCCCCGGGGATGCACGAGCCGGTGACGGTCGGGGAGTTGATCATCAACAAGGCGAAGTGGGACGCGCTGCCGGCGGACCTGAAAGAGATCATCAAGACGTCCATTCAGGCCTCGTTCTGGATCAACTTCGTCCGGTTCCAGGAGAAGACGGCGAAGGCGTGCGGGGAGTTGATCGCGCAAGGCATCAAAGTGATCAAGACCTCCGACGAGCTCAACCGGCGGTTCCTCAAGACGTACGACGAGATCCAGGCGTACGCGTCCAAGGACCCCTTCTACAAGAAGGTGCTCGACTCCCAGAAGAAATATGCCGAGCTGATCGTTCCCTATCGGCTCTCCTACTGGCCGCCCTACAACTTCATTGGCGAGCACTACTGGAAAGAGAAGATCTGGCTGAAGTAGCGGGCTCGGCGGTCTGAAGGCATCGCGCGTGATGGGGCCGGTGCACCGCCGGCTCCGTCACGCGCTCGGGCATCATCGGCGCGCGTCCCGCCAGCGGCTCGGACGTGTGTGCTTCGCCCCGGCTCGGGGCCCGCGCTCCGAGGGACACGAGGAAAGCGTCGTGGCGACCCCTGCTCCCGGTGAGGTGAGGGCGGACGGACCGCGACCGGCGCTGGTGCGGATGGTGCGGGTGATCGACACCAGATCTCGGAGTGGTCGGGGATCTTCGCGAGGGCGATCACGAGCGCAACCAGCGATCGACGCATTGCGGCGAAGATAGCACGGGGCGGGAGTGACCCTGACCGCGCGGAAGCAACGGGCCAGGAAGAGCCTTGACAGGTTGAGCGCTGCTGTCTAGACTCACGCCACTCTTCAGAGCCGAGAAGCTCCTACACCCGTCTCACAGGAGGGACGCATTATGCGCAGGCTGATCCCCTTGAGGTCCGCGATCGCGATCGCCCTCGCCCTGGCGCTCCTCGCCTTCCTCGCC
>JACPCG010000075.1 GCA_016179925.1 Candidatus Rokuibacteriota bacterium
TGACGCCACCCGCGCCCGTGTCAGGCCACCTGCGGCGCGCGCCGGCCTCGCGGACCCCGTGACAATGACGCCGCCCGCGCCGGCGCCGGCCACCGGCGGCTTGCGGCGGCCTCGCGGCCCCGCGACAACGACGTTATACTCTCGGCATCCGTCGCGAGGGAGAGGTGACCGGGATGAGGACGAGCGGGCGGATCGTGGGCGTCGCGCTGTTGACCGTCGCGCTGCTGAGCGTTCCGGAGCGGGCGCAGCTGGCGCCGGACCGTCCCGATCCGGCGCCGCCGAAGGCCACCGGCCCGCAGGAGGTCGAGGTGGTCGCCGTCCTGCTCGACCAGCGCTCCCAGCAGCCGACCGTCGTCCTGCAGGGCAAGCGCGACCGGCGGCAGCTCGCGATGGCGATCGGGATCGCCGAAGCGACGGGGATCGCGGTGCCGCTCCAGGGCGTGACGCCCCCCCGGCCGCTCACGCACGACCTCTTCCTGACGCTCTTCGGCCGGCTCAAGGTGACGCTGACGCGTGTCGTCATCAACGACTTCCGCAACGACATCTACTACGCCACCATCTCCCTCACGGCGGGCGGGCCGGAGATGCAGCTCGACTCGCGGCCGTCGGACGCCATCGCGCTCGCCATCCGGGCCAAGGTGCCCGTGCTCGTGGAGGACCGCGTGTTCGACAAGAGCGGGAGCGCGCAGCCGCCGCGCGGGCCCTCGATCTGAGGCCGATGGTCGAGCCGGAGCAGAACGACCAGGAGTGGGCGCTCCAGCGGCGCCTCGACGACGTCTTCGCGAAGCTCGGCGAGAAGTTCGGCGATCTCACCGGCCGGGTCGAGACGAAGATCCGGCCGACGGTCAGCTTCGAGGACATCGGCGGCGTCCAGCAGGCGAAGGCGTCGCTGCGCGGCTTCGCCTTCGCGCTCACCAACCCGGACCTCTACGCGCAGTGGGGCATCGAACCGCCGAAGGGCGTCCTCCTCTATGGGCCGCCGGGCACGGGGAAGACGAAGCTCGCCCAGGCGCTCGCCACGGCGTCGGGCGCGATCTTCTACCACCTGAAGCTCACGAACCTCACCTCCAAGTTCGGTGCGAACACGGGGGAGCTGCTCCAGGAGGTCCTCCGCATCGCGATGGCGGAGGGGAAGGCGGTGCTCTTCCTCGACGAGGCCGAGGCGCTCTCGCTCGAGCACCTGCTCCCGCCGCCGCAGGCGCGCGAGGCGAGCGCGCGCCTGGTCGCCGCGCTCTGCGAGAAGCTGGACGCGATGGGCGCGGCGGCGCGCATCCTCGTGGTCGCCGCCACCACGCGCACCGACGCGCTCGACCCGGAGCTCGTCGCGCCGGGGCGCCTCGACCACCTCATCGAGGTCGCGCTGCCGGACGCCGACGCCCAGCGGGAGATCCTGGAGCTGATCCGCACCCGGGCGGAGAAGAACGCGGGGCGGACGCTCTTCGAGCCGATCGACTACCGCAAGGTGCTGCCGGTGATGGGGGGCATGAGCGGCGCCGACATCGCCGTCATCGTCCAGCGCGCGCTCGAGGCCAAGGTGCACCAGGCGGCGGCGGGCGCGCCGGCCTCGCCGGTCACGACCGAGAACCTCCTGGACGCGATCGACGGCTGGAAGGGTGTGCGCGGGGTGGTCGAGAAGATCCGCTACGGCCAGTACTTGTAGATGAAGCGGCACTTGGGGGAACGCTGCCGGGTCGCGCCTTTCTCAGGCCACCCACCGAGTGTTCCGGGCTCGCGGGCCCCGCTACAGTGATCGCGTCGACGAAGGTCCGCGTCCGGTACAAGGACACGGACTGCATGAAGGTCGTCTACTACGGCAACTACCTCACGTATTTCGAGGTGGGCCGCGTGGAGTTCCTGCGCCAGCAGGGGCTCCCGATGTCGGAGGTGGACCAGAAGGTCCACCTGCCGGTGGTCGAGGCGACCGTCCGCTACCTCAAGCCCGCGCGGCTCGACGACCTCCTGGAGGTCCGCTGCTGGGTGAGCGAGCGCAAGCGCGCGAGCTTCCGCTTCGCCTACGAGATCCTGAACGAGGCCGGCGAGGCGGTCGCCTCCGGCTCGACGCTCCACGCCTGTTGGGACCCCGCCACGAGCAAGATGATCGCGCTGCCGCCCTGGCTCCAGGGGATCATGCGGGTCGTCCCCTGAAGTAACGGTTGTCGAAGCCGTCGCCCGTTGTATAATTCATGACCGGCCTCGATGATCGAAGTTCAGAAGCTGACCAAGCACTACGGCCCGGTCACCGCGATCCGCGACGTGTCGTTCAGCGTTGCGCCGGGCGAGATCGTCGGCTTCCTCGGCCCGAACGGGGCGGGGAAGACGACGACGATGCGCATTCTCGCCTGCTTCATGCCCGCGACCAGCGGCGCGGCACGCGTGGCGGGCTATGACGTGTTCCGCCAGTCCATGGACGTCCGCCGGCGCATCGGGTACCTGCCGGAGAACGTGCCGCTCTACACGGACATGCGGGTGGCGCCCTACCTCGACTTCGTCGCCGAGGTGAAGGGCGTCGGGCGTGCCGAGCGGCGGCGGCGTGTCGCCGAGGTGATGGAGCGCTGCCTCATCACCGAGGTCCAGGGCCAGCTCATCGGCAAGCTCTCGAAGGGCTACCGCCAGCGCGTCGGGCTCGCCCAGGCGATCGTCAGCGACCCCGAGGTCCTGATCCTCGACGAGCCCACGATCGGCCTCGACCCGCGGCAGATCACCGAGATCCGCGCGCTCATCAAGTCCCTCGCCGGCAGGCACACCGTGATCCTCTCGACGCACATCCTGCCGGAGGTCTCGATGGTGTGCAGCGGCGTCGTCATCATCAACCAGGGCTCGATCGTCGCGCAGGGTCCCATCGACACGCTCGTCCAGCAGTTCTTCCCGACGGCGCGCCTGGAGGTGGAGATCGTGGGGCCACCCGGTGCCGTGCGGCACGGGATCCGCGGGATCCCCGGGGTCGTGTCGGTCGAGGAGCTGGCCGTCACGAACGGCACCGGCCGGTATGTGGTGGAGTCGTCGCGGGAGCGCGACGTGCGCGGCGAGATCTTCCAGGTCGCGGCCCAGCAGCAGTGGAAGCTGCTCGAGCTCCGGCGGGTGGGGACCTCGCTCGAGGAGGTCTTCATCCGCATCGTCGCGGGCGAGCAGGCGGCGGAGGAGGGCGGCGCGTGAGGATCTGGCCGATCTTCAAGAAGGAGATGCGCCTCTACTTCACGTCGCCCGTCGCGCACGTGGTGCTGACGATCTTCCTCGTGATCGCGGGTTGGTTCTTCTACAACATCTTCGCGTTCTTCACGCTCGCGTCCATGCAGTCGGCGATGAACCCCGCGATGGCGCGCGACCTGAACGTCACCGACAGCGTCATGCGGCCGCTCGTCTCGAACATCAGCGTCATCCTGCTCCTCCTGATGCCGCTCGTGACGATGCGGCTCTTCGCCGAGGAGCGGCGCGCGGGCACGATCGAGCTGCTGCTGACGTACCCGGTGCGTGACGGCGCGGTGCTGATCGGGAAATACCTCGCCGCGCTGGCGCTCTACGCGCTCATGCTGGCGCTCACGCTGCTCTACCCGGGGATCGTCGTGTACTTCGCGCGGCTCGAGTGGGGCCCGCTGGTGACCGGATACGTGGGGCTCCTCCTCATGGGCGGCACGTTCATCGCCGTGGGCGTCTTCGCCTCGTCGCTGACCGAGAACCAGATCGTCGCCTCGATCACGACGTTCGGGATCCTCCTGCTCCTGTGGGTCATCGGCTGGAGCGCGGACTACGTCGGGGGCGTGTGGGGCAGGGTGCTCCAGCACCTCTCGCTCCTCGAGCACAACGACAACTTCGCGAAGGGCGTGCTCGACACCAAGGACGTGGTCTACTACCTGAACTTCATCGTCCTCGGGCTCTTCCTGACCCTGCGCTCCCTCGAGGCGCGGAGGTGGAAGGGATGATCCGGCGGATCCTGGACTGGGGAGGGTACGCCGGCCTCGCCCTGCTCGCGGCCGGCGCGATCCTGCCGTTCGCGCGGCCGGAGTGGGGACACTACCGCGGGTTCCTCCTCGTCGCCGGCGCGCTGCTGGTCCTGGCGTGGTTGCTGGCGGGCATCGAGGACTACCGCAGGCTCCTGGGGCGGCGCGCCACGCGGTACGGGGTGAACGCCGCGATCATGATCGTGCTGGTGCTGGGCGTCACGGCCCTCGTCCAGGCGCTCTCCGTCCAGCACACCTGGCGCTGGGACCTCACCGAGAGCAAGCGCTTCAGCCTCTCACCGCAGACGATCCAGGTCCTCGGGAGCCTCAAGACCGACGTGGGCGCCGTCAGCTTCTTCCGGGGCGACCAGCCGGGCAAGCGCGTGGCGGAGGATCTCTTCAAGCAGTACGCGCGCTACGCGAATGGGCGCTTCACCTGGAAGAGCCTCGACCCCGACCGCGAGCCCGGCCTGGCCCGGCGCTACGCCGTCGAGTCCTACGGCACGATCGTGCTCGAGACGAAGTCCAAATCGGAGAAGGTGCTCGACGCGGAGGAAGAGAAGCTGACGAACGCGCTGGTCAAGGTGACCCGGGAAGGCAAACGGGTTGTGTACGTCGTGCAGGGGCACGGCGAGCACGAGCTCGGGAACAGCGAGCGCGCGGGGTTCAGCGAGGCGAAGACCGCGCTGGAGCGGACGAACTACGAGGTGAAGCCGCTCGTCCTCGCGCGCGAGGGCAAAATCCCGGACGACGCGTCCGTCGTCATCGTCCCCGGTCCGCGCAACGACCTCTTCAAGCCCGAGCTCGACGCGCTCGACGCGTACATCGACAAGCGCGCCGGCAAGGTGCTGCTCATGGTGAATCCGTTCCAGAACGAGGGCCTCCGGAAGTACCTCGTGGCGTACGGCTTCACGCTCGGCCAGGACCTCGTCGTGGAGAACAACCCGATCGGCCGACTCTTCGGGATCGGGCCCGAGGTCCCCCTCGTCCAGCAGTACGAGCGCCACCCGATCACGCGCGACCTCGCCGGCATCAGCACGCTGTTCCCGATGACGCGCTCCATCGGCCCCGTGAGTCCGGCGCCCAAGGGCCTGAGCTTCGACCCGCTCGCGCGGACGAGCCCGCAGAGCTGGGGTGAGACGAACCGGGAGGAGCTGCAGAAGGGCGTGGCGAAGCCCGACCCGGGCGACGCGAAGGGCCCGCTGACGGTCGCGGCCGTCGCCACGAAGGACAAGGCGCGGCTCGTCGTCTACGGCACCTCGAACCTCGCGTCCAACCAGTTCCTGAACCTCCAGGGCAACCGCGACTTCTTCCTCAACACGGTGAGCTGGCTCGCCGAGGAGGAAGACCAGATCTCGATCCGCCCGAAGGACGCCCGGCAGACGCCCGTCTTCATGAATAGTAACCAGGCGCAGGTCGTGTTCCTGCTGCCGGTCGTGGTGCTGCCCGGGCTCGCCCTCCTCGGCGGCATCGTCGCCGTCGTCCGCCGCCGCGCCGCGAAGTAGTCCCGCCATGCGCTGGCAGACGACCGCGGTCCTCGCCGTGATCCTGCTGGCACTCGGCGCCTTCTACTACGTCTACGAGATCCGGGGCGGCCCCGGGCGCGAGCAGGCCTCCGCCCAGAAGGGGCGGCTGTGGACGGTGGAGGGGGCGGACGTCACCGAGATCACGCTCAAGCGCGGGGACGAGGTCGTCCGGCTCAAGCGCGAGGCCGACGGCTGGCGGATGCTCGAGCCCGTGAAGGCGCGCGGGGACCGCGGCCGCGTGGACGAGACGCTGACCGCGGTCGTGACGGCGCGGATCGACCGCGAGATCGACGCCGCGCCGAAGCAGCTCGGCGAGTTCGGGCTCGAGAAGCCCGCCGCCGAGGTCACGCTCCGGCTGAAGGACGGCCGGCAGCTCGGGCTGGCGCTCGGCGCCAAGAGCCCCACGGGGGTCTGGGTCTACGCGCGCGAGGCGCAGAAGCCCGCGGTCTTCGTCCTCGGCGAGGGCGTGCTGCGCGACACGACCCGGCCGCTCGCCGAGTTCCGCGACAAGACCGTGCTCGCGTTCGACGCGCGGAGTGTCTCGGCGGTCGAGGTCGTGACGCGGGAGGAGACCCTCGCCGTCGAGCAGGCGGACGGCCGGTGGAAGCTGACGCGCCCGGTCGCCCTGCCGGCCGATCGCGACGCAATCGCCGACTTCCTCGAGAAGCTCCAGGCGCAGCGGGTCAAGGCGTTCGTCGCCGAGGCGCCGAAGTCGCTGGCCCCGTACGGGCTCGAGCGCCCCGTCCGGGTCTCCGTCCACACGGGCCGCGACAAGGACCGCGCCACCAAGTCACTGCTGCTCGGGTCCGTGGACAAGAGCCAGCAGGGCGTCTACGCGATGCGCCCCGGCGAGACCTCGGTGCTGCTGCTGCCCGAGCAGGCTTGGACGGTGGTGCCGAAGAACGTCGGGGCGCTCCGGAACAAGATGGTCGTGGAGTTCGAGCGC
>JACPCG010000076.1 GCA_016179925.1 Candidatus Rokuibacteriota bacterium
CTCCAGACGCTCACGCTCGCCACCATCCGCCTGGATCGTCTCGGCAACGCCACCGCCGCCTACAACGTGGTGCGCAACCTCGGCGGCAGCATCGGCGTCGCGATGGCGACGACCCTGCTCGTCCGGCGCAGCCAGGAACACCAGACCACCCTGGTCGCCCACGTGAACGTCTGGAGCGCCGAGACGGCGGGGCGGCTCAAGGACTGGACCAGCCACTTCATGAGCCAGGGTGCCGACTCGTTCACGGCCGGGCGCCAGGCGCTGGCGATGCTGTACCGCAGCACGACCGACCAGGCGCAGGTCATGGCCTACGCCGACGACTTCTGGCTGATCTCGATGGTCTTCCTTGCGCTCCTGCCCTTGATCCCGCTCATGCGCCGCGTGCGCACCGAACAGAACGAGCAGGCCCGCGAGAGCGTGGGGCGGGTCGAGGCCCTGCCGGCCCCCAACGACTGATCACTTCGTCGATGCCTGGCGGCGCGCCTCCCCGGGAACCTTGTGCCAGCGGAGGCGGTTATCCCGAGCGACCAGGCTGTATCTGGCAGCCCCACCCACTCTGAGAGGAGGCACTCGATGAAGGCGCTGACGATTGGACTCGTAGGACTCGTGTCGGTATTGCTCGCTGTCGGGAACGCGTTCGCGTTCAGCTGCCCGAAGCTCGTCACGGCGGCGAACGAGGCGATCGCGAAGGCGGAGCCGATGGCCATGAAGGCCACCGAGGACAAGCAGAAGGCCCGGGACAGGGGGATGATCGACGAGGCCAAGAGTCTCGTGAAGCAGGCTGAAGCGTCTCACGCCGCCGGCAAGCACGGAATCGCCGAGGCTCAGGCCAAGGCCGCCAAGTACCTCGCCGAGCAGCTGAAGTAGCGCCCGCGTCGACCCGCGCGCTCGACCCCGCTCCCGCGTCGACGGGGGCGGGGTCAGCGAGCGGAACCGCGTCAGCACCCTGCTCGGCGCCTGGAACGTCTCCCGGCTCGCGGGCTCCCTCGGTGTGAGCTATCACACGGTCAAGCTGAGCGGCTCCTCGATGAGCAGCCCGAAGCGCACCCTCAGACGATTCCTTTTGCGCCGAGGGCCGCGAGGTCTTCGCGGCTCAGGCCGAGCCGGCCGCAGTAGATCTCCTCGTTGTGGGCGCCAGGCGTCACCGGCCCGGCGGTCTCGATCCGGCCCGGCGTCGCGGAGAGCTTCGGCACGATGCCGACCATCGCGAGGATGCCGCCGAGCGGGTTGGGAAACTCCACGATGTTCTCGCGGGCCCGCACCTGCGGATCCGCGAAGAGGTCCTTGACGCTGTTGACCGCGCCGCCCGGGACCTCGGCCGCGTCGAGCCTGGCGAGGACCTGCCGCGTCTCCGCCTTGCCCACCCAGTCCTGGACGAGCGCGTCCAGCTCGGCGCGCCGCCGGATCCGCTCCCGCATCGTGCCGAACTCGGCCAGGATCTGCGGCTGCTCCATGGCCTGAGCCAGCCGCTCGAACATCCGGTCGTTGGTGCAGGCGATCGCCACCCAGCCCCCGTCGCGCGCCAGGTAGTGGTTGTGCGGCACCACGTACTCGGTCGCCGAGCCGATCCGCTCGCGCACGTGGCCGGTGGCCGCGTAGGCGGGGATCATCTCGTCGAGCATCCGGAGCATCGGCTCGTACAGCGAGACGTCCACCATCTGCCCTTCGCCGCTCCGCTGGCGATGCTGGAGCGCCACGAGCGCGCCGACCGCGCCAAGGGCACCCGCCAGGTAGTCCGGGATCGTCGGCGTGCCGGGCGTCACCGGGGGGCGATCGGGGTAGCCCGAGATGTAGCTGACCCCGCTCATGGCCGCCGCGATCCTGCCGAACCCGGGTTGGTCCCGGTACGGCCCGGTCTGCCCGAACGCCGAGATCCGCACCATGACGAGCCGGCGGTTGACGGCGTGCAGCTCCTCCCAGCCGAGGTGCCAGCGCTCCATGGT
Organism: Candidatus Rokuibacteriota bacterium; assembly: GCA_016179925.1. Lineage (GTDB taxonomy): Bacteria > Methylomirabilota > Methylomirabilia > Rokubacteriales > CSP1-6 > JACPCG01. The sequence goes on from JACPCG010000076.1 coordinate 1,944, forward strand.
CCCGGGCCGGAAGTTCTCCGCGAGGACGTCGGCCTGCGCGGCTAACCGCTGGATCAGGGCCTGGCCGTCGGGCGAGCGCAGATTGCAGGTGATGGACTTCTTGTTGCGCGACTCCATGAGCCACCAGTACGACAGGCCCTCGCGCGCCGGCGTGCCCAGGCGGCGCAGGTCGTCGCCACCTCCGGGCTGCTCTACCTTGATCACCTCGGCGCCGAACTCGCCGAGCAGCGTGCAGCAGAACGGCGCGGCGACGAAGGTGGCGAGGTCCAGCACGGCCAAGCCGTCGAGTGCCCGAGTCGTCACGAGTCGGAGCCTCCTGCCCCGCGCCCGACCGCGAGGGAAGGGGTCGCGCACGGCGTTGACCTGCTCGGAGATGCCGACCCGGTAGTAACGGGCCCGCCGCTCGCTGTCAAGCGCCGGCTCGCGCCGGCTCGCCGCCGACGAGACCGGCGAGGCAACGAGGGCGCCGGGAGCGACGCAGCGCGCACCTTCGCGCCGCGTCCCCTTCGTCGTAGAGCCAGCCGTGGCGGAAGACGAAGCAGTTGGTGATCGACCGGACGCGAGTTCCGTCGGATTGCCAGAGTTGATATAGTTGTATCAATCATTGCCCAGGAGGCTGATTACCCATGGTCCGCACGGTCAATGCCCTCAAGGTCAGGAAGAACCTCGGCCAGCTTCTGGAGGAGGTGTACTACAAGGGCGACCAGTACGTCATCGAGCGCGCCGGACGGCCGATGGCCGCGGTCGTTCCCGTGTGGCAGTTGAAGGAGTGGCAGGAGCGCCGCGCTCGCTTCTTCGGCATGGTCGCCGAACTCCGCAGGAAGGGCAAGAAGCTCAAGCCGCGGGTCGTCGAACGCGAAGTTGCTGACGCCGTCCGCGCGGTGCGAGCAAGGTCTCGACGCCGGGCGGTATGATCCGAGCGGTGCTCGACGCCAACGTCCTCGTGAGCGCCGTCTTGAGCCCCGCTGGAATCCCCGGCCAGATCCTCGACGAGTGGCGCGCCGAGCGCTTCGCGCTCCTCGTGTCAGCCCCGATCCTCGAAGAGATCGCCCGCGTCCTCAATTACCCGCGAATCGCACGGTTGCATCGCTGGCCTCCCGGCAAGGTCCAGGAATTCGTGGCCGAGTTCGCCTACGCGGCGGTCTTGACGCCGGGCGAGATGACGCTGAACGTCATCCGCAGCGACCCCGACGACAATCGCTACCTCGAGTGCGCCGTCGAAGGCGACGCGGACTACGTGGTCAGCGGCGACCAGGACCTCCTCGAATTGGAGGAGTACCAGGGCATCCGAGTCGTCAGCCCGAAGGCGTTCCTCGAAGCGCTCCGAGCGCACCGCCAGGAAGGCGGATCAGCCCCCCGGTAGTCCCCGGCGCGCGCTCGTCGAGATCTTCTCGGACGACACAGGTCAACGAGGCGGCGGGACGTGGCGCTGGCCAGAAGGCTGGTCCTCACCTGGGAGCTCCTACGGCCGTTGCCGCCGCACTTGACTCGCCTCCAGCCAGGAAATACCTTCGCCCCGTGAGCCGCGGGCGGTCCCGACGCCGGCCGCACCCTCGTTGACGAAACGCTCAACCCGGAGGAGGTCCGCCGTGATCAAGCGCCTCGGAGTCGCCTTCGTCCTGCTCCTGTCGATCGTGACGCTCGCCGCTGGGCAGCAGAAGCCGCCACGCCCCTTCACGTTCATCCTCGACTTCCTGCCCTACGGCGAGTACACGCCGTACTTCACGGCGCTCGACAAGGGCTGGTACCGGGAGGAAGGCCTCGACGTGAAGATCCTCCGGGGCGCCGGCTCGGGGGACACCGTCAAGCGCATCGCCGTCGGCCAGGGCGACGCGGGGAGCGCGGACTTCAGCGCGCTGACGGGCGCCCGCGCCAACGAGGACATCAAGGTCAGGGCGATCGGCGCCTACTTCCGGCGCCCACCCCACTCGATCTTCGTGCGCGAGGGCGCGGGCATCAACTCGCCGAAGGACCTCGAGGGCAAGACGCTCTCGATCACCCCGGGCAACAGCCACCTGATCCTCTTCCCCCTGCTCGCCAAGCTCGCCGGCTTCCGCGCCGACTCGGTCAAGTGGGTGACGATGGACGGGGCCGCCATGGGGCCGGCGCTCATCACCGGGCGGGTGGACGGCGCGCCGTTCTTCGCGAATCACGAGGCCCGGCTGCAGAAGCAGGCGAAGACGCAGGGGGTCTCGCTCAAGCGCATCTCGTACGCGGACGCAGGCTTCGACATGTACTCCCTCGTGATCTTCGCGCGGGAGGAGTCGATCGCGAAGGAGGCGGAGCCGCTCCGCGCCTTCCTGCGCTCCACCATCCGGGGCATGAAGTACGCCTTCGCCAAGGACCACCTGGACGAAGGCGCGCGCATCCTGCTGAAGTACAACCCGGAGGTCGACTTCGACGCCGCCGCCGGCGCGGCGGCCGTGGCCAGCCGCTACGCGATGACCGAGGAGGTGACGAGCGGCAGGGTCGCCGTCGGCCAGTTCGAGCCGGCGCGAGTCGACCGGTCGCGCGACGTCTACACCGAGTACATGCAGCTCAAGCGCCGGGTGTCGGGGGCGGACCTCGTCACGAACGACCTGCTCCCCGAGCGGAAGTAGTCGCGATGGCGCTCCTGATCCGCGGCGGCCGGCTCCTCCGTGGCGACCCGCCGGCCCTCGAGCACGCCGACGTCCTCGTCGACGGCGACCGGATCGCCGCGGTGGGACCTCGATTGCCCCGGGCGCCGGACGCCGCGGAGCTGGACGCGGGCGGGTTTCTCGTCGTGCCGGGCCTGGTCAACGCCCACACGCACGCCCACAACAATCTTTTCCGCGGCCTGGCCGGGCGCTGGACCCTCGAGGACCTCCTGAACCACGGTCCGGCGCTCAACGCCAACCGGACCGCGGACGACCACTACCTCTCGGCGGCGATCGGCGCCGTCGAGATGCTCAAGACCGGCTGCACGACCGCGTACGACCTCTTCATGGCGGTCCCGGCGCCGACCGTGGAGGACATGGAGGCGATCGCGCGCGCCTACACCGACGTCGGGATGCGCGCGGTCCTGGCGCCGGCGGTCGCCGACGTCCCCTTCTACGCAACCGTCCCGGGGCTGATGGATCTCCTGCCCGCGGGGCTCCGTCGGACCGTCGAGCGCATCCGCGCGGCGCCCACGGCCGAGCTGCTCCGCCTGAGCGGCGAGACGATCCGCCGCCTCACAGGCGCCGGCGGTGGCCGGATCCGCATCGCGCTCGCCCCGACGATCCCGACCCAGTGCACCGACGAGTTTCTCCAGGGCTGCGCGCGCCTGGCCCGCGAGCACGGCGTCGGCGTGCACACGCATCTGTCCGAATCCAAGCTGCAGGGGATCCAGGCGCAGCGCCGCTGGGGCAAGACGTCGGTCGCGCGCCTCGAGGAAGTCGGGCTCCTCGGCTCCGACTTCGTCGGGGCGCACGGAGTCTGGCTCACCGACGACGACATGCGGCGCCTGGCCGACGCCGGCGCCGCCATCGCCCACAATCCGGCGAGCAACCTCCGGCTCGGCAGCGGCATCGCGGCGGTGCGCGAGCTGCTCGACCGCGGTGTCACCGTCGGCCTCGGCTGCGACGGCTCGATGTGCTCCGACAACCAGAACCTCTTCGAGGCGATGCGCGTCGCGGGGCTCGTCGGCAACGTCCGCTTCCCGCACGACACGGCGCGCTGGATCAGCGCGACCGAGGTCTGGCGCATGGCCACCCTCGGCAGCGCGGAGGCGCTCGGGCTGGGGGCGGAGATCGGTGCGGTCGAGCGGGGCCGCAAGGCCGACCTCGTGCTGCTGCGGGCCGACTCGATGTTTCTCTCGCCGCTCAACGACGTCGTCGGCTCGCTCGTCTACGCGGAGACCGGGGCGAGCGTCGACACCGTGCTCGTCGACGGCCGCGTGGTCGTGAAAGGGGGCCGGGTGCTCACCGTGGACGAGCCGCGCCTCCGCGCGCGGGCGCAGGAAGCCGCCGACCGGCTCCGCGAGAAGAATGCGGCCGCCTGGAGCCTGGCGGCGGAGCTGGCACCCTACCTGTCGACCGCGTGCCGCGCCGCCGCGGCGATGCCGTACCCGGTCAACCGCTACGCCACGCCGGTGGCATGATCGAGCTCGCCTCGCTCACGAAGACCTATCGCTCGCGTCACGGCGAGCTGGTGCACGCGATCGAGGGCGTGAGCCTCGCGGTCAAGGAAAAGGAGTTCCTCAGCCTCGTCGGGCCGAGCGGCTGCGGCAAGAGCACGCTGCTCAAGCTCGTGGCGGGGCTGGTGGCGCCGACCCGCGGCGTGGTGCGGATCCGCGGGACCGAGGTCCGCGAGCCGTTTCCCGACGTCGGCATCGTCTTCCAGAGCGCGGTCCTGCTCCCCTGGCGCAGCGTCCTCGACAACGTCATGTTCTCGATCGAGATGCTCGGCCTCCGCCGCGCTCGACGCGATGACGCGCGAGGAGATGGGCCTCGAGCTGCTGCGCATCTGGGAGGAGCGGCGCAAGACGATTCTCTTCGTCACCCACAGTATCCCGGAGGCCATCCTCCTTTCCGACCGTGTCGTGGTGATGACCCCACGGCCCGGACGTCTCGCGCGGGTGCTCGAGATCGGCCTCCCCCGGCCCCGCACCGTCGAGATGGAGTTCGACGAGCGCTTCAAGGACTACAGCGACGAGATCCGCAGCCTGATCTTCATGCGACGCCAGGAGCCGGCGCGTGCTCGCCGCGCTTGAGCGCCGCGTCCGTCCCGTCCTTCTTCCCACGGTGGTGCTGCTCGGCACGCTCGCCGTGTGGGAGATCACGTGGCGAGTCTTCAGTATCCCCCGCTTCGTGGTCCCGATACCCTCGGGAATCATCGCCGAGACGTGGGCGTGGCGCTGGTATCTGCTCGGCCACAGCTGGGTCACGCTCTACGAGACGCTCGCCGGCTTCGGACTGTCGATCGTCGTCGGCACGCCGCTGGCCGTGATGCTCGTCTACTCGCCGATCCTCCGCGGCGCGCTCTACCCCCTCCTGGTCGTCACCCAGGCCGTCCCCAAGGTGGCCATCGCGCCGGTGCTCCTGCTGCTCCTCGGCGCGGGCGAGGTGTCGAAGGTCGTGGTCGCGTTCCTGGTGGCCTTCTTCCCGATCGTCGTGGACACTGCCACGGGACTCGCCGCCACCCCGCCGGAACTCCTGGACCTCTCCCGCTCATACCGCGCGAGCCAGCTCAAAACGTTCCTCAAGGTCCGGTTCCCGATGGCGCTGCCGTTCTTCTTCAGCGGGCTGAAGGTCGCGGTGACCCTGGCCGTGATCGGCGCCGTCGTCGGCGAGTTCGTCGGCTCCGACAAGGGGCTGGGCTACGTGATCGTGTCGGCGACGTCGTACTGGAAGTCGAATCTCGCGTTCGGCGCCATGCTGCTGCTCGCCGCGATGGCGGTCGGGCTCTTCGGCCTCGTCGAGCTCGTCGAGCGGCTCGTCTGTCCCTGGTACGCGCTCTCGCGCGAGCACCAGGAGCCGGCCGAGGATCTCGAGGGGGAGCCCGGCGAGGCCCGCGCGCCAGCCTCGTAGAAGGAGGCGTCAGCTACCAGAGCCTCAGCGAGTCGAGCGCAAGCTGCTTGAGGTCGCCCTCGTCGACGGGCCGGGGCGAGAGCTTGATCACGCGGTGCTGCGGTAGCGCGCCCCTGGCCAGCGCGCCGGCGTCAGCCGCCGTGTAGCCGACGGCAGCGAGGCCGTTGGGCATCTCCATCTGGCGCATCAGCGTGATGATGGTTTGGGCGAGCAGCTCGCCCGCGTCGTCGGGACCGGCGTCGCCGGTCTCGGCGCCGAGGAGCCGGGCCGCGTGGAAATGCCGCTCCGGATTGGCGGGCGCGGTGAAGCGGAAGACGGCCGGCGCGTTCAGCACGACGGACATCCCGTGCGGGATGAGGGGCGTGCGTGGAGGGTAGCCGTCGGCGACGAAGCTCCGCACCATTCCGGACACCGGGTAGGACATGCCGTGCGGGAGGTGGCAGCCGGCGTTGCCGAAACCGACCCCGGCGAAGGTGGCGGCCAGCAGCATCTGGCTGCGCGCCTCGTGGTCATCGGGATCGTGGACGGCGCGGGCCAGGTTCTTGGCGACCATCTCGCGTGACACAGGACGTCGAAGCCGCTGCAGGCGACGACCCTCTTAGGCAGGGTCCGGGTGTTGTTCGGATCCACCAGGCCCACGGTAGGGCGGAGCGCCCGATGGGCGATGCCGGTTTTGGCGCGCATCTCCAGGAAGTCGAAGATCGCCACGCCCGTGGTCTCGCTGCCGGTCCCGGTGGTGGTCGGGATGGCGACGAGCGGCCGCAGCGGCCCCGGCACCGGGCGGCCCTCGCCGATGGGCGCGTTGACGTAGGCCAGCAGACCCGCCGGGTAGGTGGCGTAGAGGTCGGCGGCCTTGGCCGTATCCATGCTGGAGCCGCCGCCGACCGCGACGTACCCGTCGAAGCCGCCGTCGGTGGCAACCTTGATCGCCTCCTGGAAGGACACGTCGGTGGGCTCGACGTGGACCTGATCGAAGAGCACGGCGTCGATGTGCTCCCGGCGGAGCGCGTCAAGCGTGATCGCGACCGGCTCGCACTGGGCGACGCGCGGATCGGTGAGGACCATGACGCGCCGGCATCCCAGCCGCTTCATCTCCCAGCCGACCTCGCCGGTGACGCCGGGCCCGAACTTGATGCTGGAGGTGTCCATGGAGAACGCGGTCTCGAGGAGGCAGGTACGCGGTGCACTCGACGCGGCCGCGTGTCACGTAGACCGACTCCTCGCAGTTGCCGTGCACGTGGGTGTCGGTGGCCTTGCCGGGCGGCAACGATACACTCAGCGCGCTTCCCCCGGCGTCGTCGGGACCGTCCCGACTCTGCCCTGGCCCGGAGTCACCCCACTCGGCGGACTGGCCTTTCCCGGTGTCGGCGTGGAGAGTTGCTCGGTGGCAGTGCCGGAGCGGTGGTGACTTCCCGGTGCCGAGATAGCCGTTCCGCGGCCGCCCCCGGGCGAGACGCCGCTCGCGGGATCGCCTCCGTGCCCACCGGAATGACCGCCGGCGCCGACGCTCCCGCCGCCACCCGCGCCACTGCCGACGCCACCGCCTTGGCCCCCACCAGCAGCCCCGCCGCCACCCCCGCCGCCACCGCCACCCCCGCCGCCGCCACCGCCGCGCGCCAGCGCAGGGCTTGTGGCCAGGACAAGAGCCACGACTGCCGAGATCAGAGTACGAAGAATCACGGTGGCACCTCCCGTCGCTCGGGGATGAAGGGGCACGACAGCGTTGATCGTGATGGTAGCATCGCAGCGAGATGACCGGAAGGGCCCCCACGGTCTCGCCCGCGGCCTCGCCAACTACGGTGACGAGGACTTCGCCCTCTACCTGCGCCGCTCGTTCGCTGATCGAGGCGGTGAAGTGCGGCGTGCTCGCCGCCGGCGGGCTGCCGCTCGACCTATCTGGACGAGGGCGCCAGGCTACTCGAACTCGCCAGCAGGGCTCACGCACTCTTCCGAAGGCAAAAGCCACGTGAGAAGCGGCGGCTGCTTGACTTCATGGTTTCGAACTGCACCTGGACGCACGGTGATCTTCAGGCGACCTACCGCCAACCCTTTGACATGCTGGCAGTTTCGGCAGGGTCCTGGGAGGCCCAGAGGCTGGTGTGGGCGCGCCGGCGGGGCTTTCTGAGAATTGGCTCCCCGGGCTGGACTCGAACCAGCGACATCCTGATTAACAGTCAGGCGCTCTACCGACTGAGCTACCGGGGAATGCCGGTCAACCGACGGGACGCCGCGACAATTCTACCGTAGGTGCCGCGGACGCGACTAGCGGCTCTGCTCGGCCCGCTCGCGGACGGCCCGGACGGTCTCGACCAGGCCGTCGCGCTCGGCGCCGCGCGTGAGGAAGGCGGGGAGCACCGTGCGCGCGGCCATCGCGTACGTCAGCACCACGCCCTGCCGGTGCGGCTCGACCTGCCAGTAGCCCCAGGACTCGCGGAACAGATCGTTCGGCCGCGCCCGGTCCAGGCTCCACTCGAGGCGCCCGCGCGTCTGGTCGGGGTAGTTGTTCACGTGGAAGCCGAACGAGAACGGGCCCACGCCCACGACGTAGCGGACGAGGGCGTGCGCGGCATCCGCCTCCAGCACCAGGGCGTCGGTGACGCGCGGGTAGAGCCCGGAGTGGCGCGGGTAGTCCACGAGCACCCCCCACACGGCATCAGGCGAGGCGTTGACCAGCGTCAGGGCGGTGCCGCCCTGGCCCTTGATCGCGCGGTCACCGGGCGGGAGGATATCGAGGACCACGATCTCACCGCGCTCGAGGCGGCGCTCCTGATCGGACGACAGCCCGAGCGGGGTGGCGGTGGCGGTCCAGGCTACGACGATGAGGATCGCGACGGCGAATGCGCTGCGGTACATGAACAGGGCGTCCTCCGCAAGAAACGAAAGAGCCCGGGACGGGCTCTCCGCAATTCCGTGCCGTTTGTGTCAGTGTCGCACAGGTTCGCGCCGCCACCAAGGCCAACGGCTCGGCGCGGCCCTCCCCCTGCTCCTCGCCCTCACCACCGGCGCAGCCGCCCGTCCTGCCGCCGCCTGGCCCGAATTCCTCGAGCCGCGCGACGCGCTTGCCGCCGACGTGATCGCCGCGGTCGAGCGCGTCTGGCGCGAGCCGACGCTCAGCCGCACGGTGCGCGCCCGGCCCGCGCGTGTGCCCTTCGCGATCCACGCCGCGTTCGTGGACACGCCTGAGGTGACGGCCGCGGCCGCGAGAGTCCGCGGGCTCGCCCGCTACGAGGTCGAGCCGCTCGGCGAGGATCGGTACCTCGCCGACGACGGGGACGGCGCCCGGGGGCGCTACCAGGTGCTCCGGCGCGAGCCGAAGCGCCGCGTGATCCTCTCGTGGGGCGAACACACCGGCCGGCTCCTCGGCACGATCCACGGGAGCGCCCTCACCGTGCTGGACTTCGAGCCTCTGGACGACCGGGTCGAGCAGGAGCTGACCGCGTACGTGCGCATCGAGAACGGCTTCGCCGCGGCGGTCGCCCGCATGCTGATCGCGCTCTTCGGCTTCGTCGCCGACCGCAAGCTCACCGAGGGGCTCCGGCTCACCGCGAGCGTGGCGGAGTGGGCGGTCGAGCGCCCCGACGAGTTCTGCGCGTGGCTCGCGCGCGAGCCGCTCGCCGAGGAGCGCCGCGCGCGGATTCTCGCCGCGCTCGGCTCGTGCGCCGGGCCGCCGGCCGGCGAGCGCGCGCCTAGCTGATCTCGCGCCGGCCTTCGAGCGCCTTGGAGAGCGTCACCTGGTCGGCGTACTCGAGGTCGCCGCCCACGGGCAGGCCGCGCGCGATGCGTGTCACGCGCAGGCCGAGGGGGCGCAGGAGCCGGGCGAGATAGAGCGCGGTCGCCTCGCCCTCCACGTTCGGGTTCGTCGCCAGGATCACCTCGCCGACGGTGCCGTTCTCGAGCCGGCCCAGCAGCTCGCGCACCTTGAGGTCGTCGGGCCCGATGCCGTCGAGCGGCGACAGCGCGCCGAGCAGCACGTGGTAGCGGCCGCGGTACTCGCCCGTGCGCTCCATCGCCATGAGGTCGTTCGGCTCCTCGACGACGCAGAGAAGCCGCGCGTCGCGCGCCGGGTCGGCGCAGAGGCGGCATGGGTCTGCGTCGGTCACGTTGAAGCAGGTCTGGCAGTAGACGATGCGGTCCTTGACGGCGACGAGCGACTCGGAGAGCTCGCGGACCTCCTCCGCGGGACGCTTGAGCAGAAAGAAGGTCAGGCGCTGCGCCGTCTTCGGCCCGATGCCGGGCAGCCGCTGGAGCGCGTCGATGAGCCGGGCGACGGGTTCGGGGTAATGCGCCACCGCCGCTCCGCGCTACATCCCGAGGCCGGGGATCTTGAGCCCGCCCGTGAGCTTGCCGAGCTCCTGCTGCACCAGCTCGCGCGACTTCCGGAGCGCCTCGTTGCACGCGGCGAGCACGAGGTCCTCCAGCATCTGCACGTCGTCCCGGCTCACGACCTCCGGATCGATCTTGATCGAGAGAATCTCCTGCTTGCCGTTCGCCTGGACGGTCACCATGCCGCCGCCCGCCGTGGCCTCCACCGTCTTCTTGCCGATCTCCTCCTGCATGGCGGCCATCTGCTGCTGCAGCTTTTGCGCTTCCTTCATCATGTTCCCGAAGCCCTTCACTGGCCCTCTCCTTCCGGCAGGCGCGGCCGCACCGCGACCACCTCGCCCTGGAACTCGGCGATCGCCGCCCGGACCGCGGGATGCTCGGCGAGGTCGCCCGCGCCCTCCCCGGCCGGCTGTACGCGGACGCGGTCGGCGCCGGGGACCCAGCGGCGCACCGCCTGCACGAGCAGCTCGCGGTTGGCGGGGTCCGCCAGCATCTCACGATGGAAGTGGTTGCCCGTCAGGACGATCGTCAGCTCGCGGTCGCTGACGCCGCCGGGGCGCGCCTGGGTGAGCACCGCGCCGAGCACCGGCTTCTTCTTGGTGACCTCGTCCACGACGCGCGCCCAGCCGGTGTCGAGCTCGGGGCCCGCCGGCGGCGGCGCCTGAGCGCGCGAGGGCGCGGGCTGCGCGGCGGGCGCCGGCCGCGCCGCGGGGGCGGGTGGCGGGACCGGAGGCCGCCGGGGCTCAGGGGTCACGCGCGGCGGCACGGGGGCCTCGGGCAGGAGGCTCGCCTGCGCGGGCGGCGGCGCCGGCATCCCGGGCGCGACACCCTGCTGGCGAAGGAGGGTCCCGACCTCGTCCACCCGCTTCAACACCTCCTCCAGCGCCTGGGGCACCGGCCGGCGCGTCGCGCGGACGGTGGCGATCTCGAGCTCGACGCGCGGGTGGGGCGACTCGCGCATGGCGGCGTCGGCCTCGAGGAAGGCGCGCAGGACATAGAGCATTTCGTCGAGCGAGGCGGCCTCGCCGAGCTTTCGCAGCTCGTTGCCTTCCTGGTGCGTGAGGTCGGCGAGCTTCGCCGTGGGCGCCGCCTTCAGCACGAGCGCCCGCCGCAGGACGTCGATGACGTCGCGCACGAAGGCCTGGAGGTCCTCGCCCTCGCGCGCCGAGTGGTCGACAGCCTCGAGGGCCGCGCCGGTGTCGTGGGCGATCAGCGCCGCGGCGAAGGCGCGCACGGCTTCGGGCGCCGTCGCCCCGAGGAGCTGGGCCACGGGCGCGGCCTCGAGCGTCCCGTTGCCGTAGGCGATGGCGGTGTCCAGCAGCGACAGCGCGTCGCGCAGCGATCCCTCGGCAGCGCGCACGATGACGGGCAGGGCGCCGGGCTCGAACGGCACGCCCTCCTCCTTCAGGATCCGCTCGAGCGAGGCGGCGAGGAGGTCGGGCGCGATCGGGCGGAAGTCGAAGCGCTGCACGCGTGAGAGCACCGTCGGCGGGATGTCGCGCGGGTCCGTCGTCGCGAGCACGAAGACGACGTGCGGCGGCGGCTCCTCGAGCGTCTTGAGCAACGCGTTGAACGCGAAGTCGGTGAGCTGGTGGACCTCGTCGATGATGTAGACCTTGTAGCGGCCGCGGGCGGGCGCGTACTTGACGTTCTCGCGGAGCGTCCGGATCTCCTCGATGCCGCGGTTGGAGGCGCCGTCGATCTCGATCACGTCCATGAGCGTGCCCGCGGCGCTCTCCCGGCACACGCCGCACGCCCCGCACGCCTCGGGGCCCCGGCGCTCGCGGCAGAGGAGGGCCCGGGCGAGGAGCCGCGCGGTCGTCGTCTTGCCGATGCCGCGCGGGCCCGCGAAGAGGTAGGCGTGGGCGATGCGCCCGGAGGCGAGCGCGTTCCGCAGCGTGCGCGTGATCGCGTCCTGCCCGACGACCGCGTCGAACGTCTGCGGCCGCCACTTCCGCGCCAGGACTTGATAGCTCAAGTGACCGTGCACCCTCCTCCGAACGATCCGTCCTGCGATCTCTCCACGGAGCCGGCTCCGGTCAGGTACTCCCACGGCACACGAGAGGGTCGCCTTACCCCGTGAAGCTCACTCAACACAGACCGCCCTCGAAAGGGACTTCAACCCCGCTGAAGCGGATTGCGGGTTACAGGGCACCGCTAACTCCCCGTCTAGCACGGCCACGTCGACACTCGTCTCGCGCGCTCTCTCGCCCGCCGTCGGGCGCGGAGGCGCCCCGACGGCACCGAGGAATGGCGGAGGGGGCGGGATTCGAACCCGCGGCACAGGGATCACCCGTGCACGGCATTTCCAGTGCCGCACCTTCGGCCGCTCGGTCACCCCTCCCTGCGGAAAATAAATTGGCGGAGGGGAGAGGATTTGAACCCCCGAGGGACCTTCTGGGCCCCTATCCGATTTCGAGTCGGACGCCTTCAACCGGGCTCGGCCACCCCTCCGCTTCCACCGCGCATCATCGAGCAGCCTGTAGAGCGACTCGACCGCGCCCGCCTTCGGATCCGCCGCGCCGTACACGACCCGCGCGACGCGCGCCTGGAGCACGGCGCCGCAGCACATCGGGCACGGCTCCACAGTCACGTAGAGCGTCGCCCCCGTCAACCGGTAGTTGCCGGTCTTCCGCCCCGCCTCCCGCAGCGCCAGCACCTCGGCGTGAGCGGTGGGATCGCTGAGGGCGATCGGCGCGTTGTGGGCGCGGGCGACGATCGCCCCGTCGGCAACGACCACGGCGCCCACCGGCACTTCCCCGTCCAGGAGACCGCGCCGCGCCTCCTCCAGCGCCGCGCGCATGAACCCCTCGATCGCGTGCGTGTCCTGGCGCAACAGACCACCACGGTACCCGGTAAGCCACCGGGAAATCAAGCCGTCTTCCCCAATAGTACCCCTTGACTCGGCCCGCGCTTCGCCGAATAGTAGGTCACCCGCCGTTCTGCTCGCGGGCTCCGGAGGAAGCGGTTGTTCCAATACGCCGTCTCCCGCATCCTGTGGCTCGTACCGACGCTGCTCGCGATGGCGCTCGTGACCTTCCTCGTCATGCACGCCACGCCGGGGAGCCCGCTCGATCCCGTGGCCGAGGGCGCCAACCCGCTCTCGCCCGAGGCGCAGAAGAACCTCGCGGAGCACTACGGCCTCGACAAGCCCCTGCCCCAGCAGTTCCTGATCTTCGTCGGCAAGGCCATCCGGGGCGACTTCGGCGCCTCGTTCGTCTACAAGACGCGGACGGTCGCCGAGATCCTCCGCGAGACCTTCCCGATCTCGCTGCTCCTCGGCTCGATGGCGCTGGCGCTCGCGATCGCGGGCGGGCTCACGCTCGGCATTCTTGCCGCCGTGTACCAGAACCGGATGTGGGACTACGTGTCGGTCACGCTCGCGACCTTCGGCGTGGCGGTCCCGAACTTCGTCCTCGCGGTCTTCCTGATCATCCTCTTCTCGTTCGTCGTGCCGCTCTTCCCGACGGGCGGCTGGGACTCGCCGAGGGACTGGGTCCTGCCGACGGTGGCGCTGGCGCTCGCGCCGATGGGGATCATCGCCCGCTTCACCCGCGCCTCCATGCTCGAGGTGATCCGCGCGGACTACACGCTGACGGCGCGCGCGAAGGGGCTCGGCGAGTGCCCGGTGATCTTCAAGCACGCGCTGAAGAACGCGTTCATCCCGGTCGTGACGCTGCTCGGCCCGATGTTCGCCGCCGTCGGCACGGGGTCGTTCTTCGTCGAGTCGATCTTCCGGGTGCCGGGGATGGGGCGCTTCTTCGTGCTCTCGATGACGGGCCGCGATTACCCGATGATCATGGCGGTGGTGCTCACCTACGGCGCGTTTCTCGCGGTCATGAACCTCGTCGTGGACCTGCTCTATGGCGTCCTTGACCCCCGCATCCGCTATTAAACTCGGAGGGGGGCTTCGCCCCCCTTCCGATACCTCCCCCCAGGAAAGATTGCGCGGGCAAAGCCCGCGCTCGAACGAGACCAGTTCGGCGGTGAGGGGGACGAGCCTCTGGCGGGACGCCGCGCGCCGACTCCTGCGCAATCGCCTGGCCGTCGCCGGGGCCGTCGTCATCGTCCTCTTGTGCCTGATCGCGATCTTCGCCGACTTCCTCGCCCCGCTCCCGTACACCAAGCCGAACTTCGGCCGCCTCAACGAGGCGCCCTCGCGCGACTACCCGCTCGGCACCGATCAGCTCGGCCGCGACCTGCTCTCGCGGATGATCTACGGCGCCCGCGTCTCGATGCTCGTCGGGCTCGGGGCCCAGGTGATCGTGGTGCTCATCGGCGTGCCGATCGGCGCCTTGTCGGGCTACGTCGGCGGGCGCACGGATCTCTTCCTGACGCGCTTCATCGACGTGATGTACGCCTTCCCGCGGCTGCTCTTCGTGATCCTCGTGATGTCGATGCTGGGCGCCGGGCTCGTCAACATCTTCATCGCGATCGGCTTCACCGGCTGGGTCGGCATCGCCCGGCAGACGCGCGCGCAGGTCCTCGCGATCAAGGAGAAGGAGTTCGTGGACGGGGCGCGCGCGCTGGGCGCCGGGTTCGGCCGGCTGCTCGTGCGCCACGTGCTGCCGAACTCGCTCACGCCCATCGTGGTCTCGGTGACGTTCGGGATCCCGGAGGCGATCTTCACGGAAGCCGCGCTCTCGTTCATCGGCGTCGGGATCAACCCGCCGACGCCCTCGTGGGGCCAGATGGTCGGTGAGGGCCAGCAGTACATCCGGTCCTACTGGCACCTCTGCGTGTTTCCGTCAATCGCCATCGCGATCACCATGCTGTCGTTCACGTTCTTCGGCGACGGAGTCAGGGACGCGCTCGACCCGAAACTGAAGTAAAAGAGGAGGCTCGCCCATGAAGAGGCCACTGATCACCGATGCGCAGCTCGACCTGCTGGAGCAGCGGCTCGCGGCCGCCGGCGTCGGCCGCCGCGAGTTCCTGAAGGTCGCCGCGGGGCTCGCCGCGATGGGCGCCGCCGGCTTCAACGCGCGGCCCGCGGAGTCGGCGCCGAAGCTCAAGCCCGGCGAGAAGCTCGCGAAAGACCAGCACTTCCGGTTCGGCGGCGGGGGCTATTACTCGAACGACCCGTCGAGCCACGACTTCAACAAGGATCTCTACTGCGGGGGCACCCCGCAGCTCTGGGCCGGCCTCATGAAGTTCAACGTCAACTTCGAGGCGATCCCCTACGTCGCCGAGAAGGTCGCCGCCAACAAGGACGGCTCGGTGTGGACCTTCACGATCCGCAAGGACTCGAAGTGGTCGGACGGCGGGCCCTGCACGGCGCGCGACTTCGAGTACTCGTGGAAGCGTCAGCTCGACCCGGCCTCGGCGGCGCCGTACGCGTCGTTCCTCTACGACATCAAGAACGGCGAGGCCTTCAACAAGAAGCAGGTGACCGACCCGGGCCAGGTCGGCGTCCGCGCCAAGGACGACTGGACACTCGAGGTGACGCTCGAAGGCCCGCGCGGCTACTTTCCGGTGCTCGCCGCGTATCTCGCCGCGCTCCCCGGCCACCGCGCCTCGATCGAAAAGCACGGCGACAAGTGGACGGAGGCCGCCAACATCGTCTCGAACGGTCCGTTCGCGCTCGACGCGTGGGAGCACAACAAGGTCATCGTGCTGCGGAAGAACAAACACTTCTTCGGCGCCAGGGACATCACGCTGGAGAAGGTGACGATCCCGATCATCCCGGTCGCGTCGGGGGCACTCCCCTACGAGAACAACGAACTCGACCTGACGCTCCTCCAGTCCGGTGACCTGAAGCGACTCCACTCCAGCCCGAAGACCGCGAAGGAGGTCTTCCGGTATCCGTATCCCGGGACCTGGTATCTGACCCCGCAGGTGACGAAGCCGCCCTTCGACAACGTCAAGGTGCGCCGCGCCGTCGCCCACGCCATCGACCGCGAGAACGTCGTGCGGGTTGCGCAGGGGTTCGCGATCCCGGCCCACGCGATGATCCCGCCGGGCTTCCCGGGGGCGCTCGACGACAAGAAGACGCGCGACCTCCAGCGGTTCGACCCGAAGCTCGCGATGTCGATGCTCAAGGGCACGCCGTTCGAGGGCGGCCGGAACTGGCCCAGGATCACGCTCTCGATGCGCGACGAGGCGCTGGGCAGCAAGCCCCTGGCCGAGGCCGTCCAGGCGGTGCTGCTCGAGCACCTCAACATGAAGACCGATCTCGAGGTGCTCGAGCCGCGCGTCTTTCGCGATCGGCTCTGGAAGCAGGACCTCCAGTTCGTCTGGATCCGCTGGTTCATGGACTATCCCGACCCGCACAACGAGTACTTCGACACCTTCTACGGCAAGAAGACGACCGGCAAGCGCCAGGCCTGGGTCAACGACGCCTTCGACAGGGAACTGGAAGCCGGGCGCGACACGCGCGACACGAAGAAGCGCCTGGCGCACTACGCGAAGGCCGAGGAGATCATGCAGATCGACGGCGGCTACGTGCCGGTGGCGTGGGTCGTGAGATACGCGGCGGCGAAGCCGAACGTCCGCGGGCTCGAGAAGAACCGCCAGGGCGAAATCGTCGTCGACGGCAACATCTACGGCGACATGCTGCCGAACATCTACATGGTCGAGAAGGCCTGAGCCGGCGTCTTCACCGCGACGCCGCCGGGGGTCCCCTCCCGGCGGCGTTGCGCTGGAGGCGACGGCTTCGCCACCAGCGTCTCCCCGAGTCGACGAACAGCTCACGAACTACGGGGCCGTCAGCCGACGCACCAGATAGGTCAGCCGCTCGAAGTGATCCTCCGTCAGATTGAGAAAGTAGAACACGTAGCCGTCGACGTCGGCCCGGATCAGGAGCGAGACGGCCTCGACGCCCTCGTCCCCGCCCGGCGACTCGAACGAGAGTGTGGCGGTGGAGCCCGGCCGGGTCGCCGCGGTGGACCGGACCTTCATGGCCTCGGCGCTCAGATCGACGCTCGTCGTCTCCCACTCGGCGCCGTCCTGGTCGTGGACTCGAACGGGGAACGCGACGCGCGCGCGGGGAGATCGTCGCCGCTCGACGGGTCGCGGCGCCGGCCGCTTGAACCATTCGAGGAGCCGCTGGAGTTGATCGACCGGAACGGGCTTCTCGAGGACCTGCGCTGCGCCGAGCGCGAGGCACTCCTGCGTCTGACTCTCCGTGGCGTTTCCGGACATGACAATGATCGGGACGGCGGCCTCTCGAACCATCCGGAGCCGGAGGAAGTCGAGCCCGCTCATGCCGGGCAGCCTGACGTCGAGCAGGACCAGGTCGGGGCGGTCCCCCTGGAGCCGGGCCAGAGCATCTTCGGCCGATCCGACGATCTCGGCCCGGTGGCCGAGCATGAGGCAGAGATCCCTCAGGACCTCCCCGACCGCCGGGCAGTCTTCGACGATGAGTACCCGCATATCACCGGAGGCCAGCAAGAGCGGTACCAAGGATAGAATCCTTGAAAATCGCTGGCTTCTGGCGAGGCTCTCTTCCTCCCGGTACCACGCTGGGCAGTCAAGAGCTTACCAGTGGTGAGGAAACGACCGCGCCAGGATGTGGAGTGGATTGGTTAATGGTGGGCCCTAGAGGATTCGAACCTCTGGCCTTCGGATTCGTAGTCCGACGCTCTGTCCACCTGAGCTAAGGGCCCGTGGCGGAGAGGCCGGGACGGGGGGAACGCCTTCGCCACCTGGCGGATGGCCGCCGCCGTGGCCGTCGTGACCGCCTCGGCCAGGGCGCGCCGGTAGATCGCCTGGAACCAGCGGCCGGATTCGGAGCCGCCGATGGCGATGTATTCCTCGAGCTCCTGGTCGGTCGCGTCCCGGTAGACGTAGAGGAACAGCAGCAGCAGCTCCTGCCGCGCGGCCTCGCGCTGCCGGCCCACGAACTCCTTCGCCATGGCCTCCACCTGGGCGGGCGCCATGCGTTGTTCGGGCGGCATCAAGGCGCTCAGGACCTTGAGGGCTGCGGTGAGTGACACCGTCTGGAGCTCCAGGACGATGTCGGTCGTCTCCGTGGCGTGGTCGAGCTGCGCGAGCCGTGCGACGCGCTCGGGCGCTGGCGGCGCGTCCTTGAGCCGGGCAGCGAACGCGCGGAGCTTGTCGACGACATCGGGGGCGCTCGCCGCGCGCTCGAGCTCCGCCATCTTCCGCGCGGTGGGCGTGCGGAGCTGGGCCAGGAGCAGCCCCATCTGGGTCGCGTCGTAATTCTTCTGGAGCGCCGTCCGGACCGTCGTGAGGATCGGTCCCGCCTGGAAGGCGTCGGCGATGATCCGAGCGACCGCCGCGCGGTCCTTCGGCGGGAGCGGCGACTGGCCGGTCTCCGCGCCCGCGCGCACCTGGGCCGGCAGGCCCTCGATCTGGCGCCGGATCCCCGAGATCATGAGCGCCTCGTCGATGAGCGCGTCGCGGTCGCCCTCCACGGGGGTGACCTGGGGCGGCCGGTCCGAGTAGGTGACGACGCCGTTCTTGTCGACCCACCGGTACGTCTTCGCGTCGGCCGGACCGCCGGCGGCGATCAGTGCGATCGTCAGGAGCGACACGAGCGTGGCGCGCGTCATGGGACCTCCTTGGTGTCCTCCTCCCGATGATTTCAGACCCGCAACCGGGGATCAAGGGCGTCGCGGGTCAGTAGTCCTTGGGATCGAGCAGGTCCCGCAGCCCGTCGCCGGCGAGATTGAACGACAGCGCGAGCGAGAAGATCGCCAGCCCGGGCCAGTACGCCATCCACGGCGCCGATTCCAGAAATTGCTGCGCGGCGTTGAGCATCGTGCCCCAGGACGGCGCCGGGGGCTGCACGCCCAGCCCGAGGAACGACAGGATCGCTTCGGCGATGACCGCAGTGGGTATCGAGACGGTCGCCTGGACGAGGAGCGCGCTGAAGATGTTCGGGAAGACGTGGCGCCTCATCAGTCGCACATCGCCGGCGCCGAGGGCTCGCGCTGCCAGGACGTAGTCCTCCTCCTTGGTGGAGAGCGCGAGCCCCCGGGTGAGGCGGATGTAGGTCGGGGTGGCGCCGAGCCCGATCGCCAGCGTGGCGTTCGTGAGAGAAGGGCCCATGATCGTGACCAGGCCGATGGCGAGAATCAAGAACGGGAAGGCCAGCCAGGCGTCGGTGAGCCGCATGATGAGCTGGTCGAGCGCGCCCCGGTAGTACCCGGCCACGAGACCGATTGGAACGCCCATCACCATCGCCAGCAGGATCGAGAAGACGCCCGCCTGCATCGAGATGCGGCTGCCCCAGACCACACGGGACAGGGTGTCGCGGCCCAGGTCGTCCGTTCCGAAGGGGTTCGCCCAGGTCGGAGCCTTGCGGATCTTGCCCCAGTCGGTCCGGAGGGGGTCGGTGGTCGCGATCCACGGCGCGCCGATCGCCATCGTGACGAAGATCAGGACGACGATGCATCCTGCCACCGAAGCCGGCCGCCGCACCATGCGCCGCCAGCCACGCCGCAGCCGGCCGGTCGGCGCCGCGGCGGCGGTCGCCAGCGGGAGCGCCTCGGCGGTGGCCGTACCGCGCGAGGCGTCAAGACTCACCGGCCGCTCCCCTGATTCGGATACGCGGGTTCAGGAGCGAGTAGGACACGTCCACGAGCAGGTTGATCAGCACGTAGGCGCTCGCGGTGATCAACACGACCCCCTGGACGAGCGGGTAGTCGCGGGTGAAGACGGCCTCCACGATGAGCCGCCCGAACCCCGGCACCACGAAGATCTGCTCGGTCACCACCGCGCCCCCCATGAGGGCGCCCATCTGGAGCCCGAGGATCGTCACCACCGGGATGAGCCCGTTGCGGATGGCGTGACGGAAGATGACCGCCCGCCCCGCCAGCCCCTTGGCCCGTGCCGTGCGGATGTAGTCGGCGCTCAGCACCTCGATCATGCTGTTGCGGGTCTGGCGCATGAGCACGGCAGCCAGGGCCGTGCCGAGCACGAAGGCGGGCATGATCATGCGCTGGAGGTTGCCCAGGGGATCTTCCCAGAACGGCACGAAGCCGGACGCGGGCAGCCACCCGAGCCGGACCGAGACGAGCAGGATCAGCATGATCCCCAGCCAGAAGTTGGGCACGGACACGCCGCAGAGTGACAGTCCGCTGGCCAGGAGATCCCAGATGCTGTTGCGCCGCACGGCAGCCAGCACCCCGGCCGGGATGGCGATGGCGACCGCGATGAGGACGGCGAAGCCGGCGAGCTGGATGGTGATGGGCAGCTTCTGGGCGACGGTCCACGCCACCGACTGGCGCGTCCGGATGGACTCGCCCAGGTCGCCGCCCAACGCCAGCCCGACCCAGCGCAGATACTGGACGGGCACGGGGTCCTTCAGTCCGTACTTCTCGCGGATCTCCTCGAGCCCGGCCTCGTCGGCGTCCGTCCCCGCCATCACACGCGCTGGATCGCCTGGGATCATGCGCACGCCGGTGAAGACGACGAGGCTGATCACGAAGAGCGTGACGATCGAGATGACGACCCGGCGGACGAGAAACTCGAACACGAACGACTTACCGGGTCGTCATCTCGATGTCGGCGCTCACGCTCTCAGTTCCAGAAGGTCCCCTTGATCCGGATCAGACCGTCGGGGACGCCCTTGTAGCCCTTGAGGCTCTTCGGGAAGGCGACGATGTAATTCGGATGATAGAGATAGATGACGTTGCGCCGGGCGGTGAACATGTCGATGGCCTCTCGGTAGAGCGCCCGCCGCTGGCCCACGTCGCTCACCTCCCGCGCCTTGTTCAGGAGCGCGTCGATGCGCTCGTCGCAGGCGTGGGTCTGGTTGAGGCTCCCCTTGCAGGTCTGGGCCTGGTGGATGTTGCCGTCGGGATCCACGCGCCCGCTCCACCCGATGAGGAACGCCTGGTGCTTGCCACCGTCGCTGTCCTTGAGCGCCGAGGCGAATTCCGAGGGCTGAAGGGTGATGTTGAAGCCGGCCTCACGGGCCATCTGCTGGATCACCTCGCCCACCCGTCGCTCGCGCGGGTTGTTGACGATCGTCATCTCGAAGCTGTAGCCCCCAGCCAGCCCGGCCTCGGCCAGGAGCTTCTTGGCTCGGGCGACGTCCCGGCCGGGGCACTTGCGGCTCTTGTCGAAGTAGACACTGATGGTGGGGATCGGTGTGCAGCCCGGCGTGAAGAGCCCGTCCCAGGCCACCTGGTTCAGCGCCTCGCGGTCGATGCTGAGATCGAAGGCCTCGCGCACGCGCGGGTCGTTGGCCAGCGGCGTGCCGAGGTCGCCGGGGGGTTGCGTCTTGCCGGTTTTGTTGCGGAGGTTGATGGTGATGCCCTGATAGCCGAGGCCGGTCACATTCGACAGCTCGAACCGGCCCTCGCGCTTGATGGCGGTGGCGTCGGTCGGCGAGACCTGGTGCATGACGTCGATGTCGCCCGAGCGCAGATTGGCCAGACGGACATTGTCGTCGGGGATGATCCGGAAAATGATCTTGTCGAACTTCGCCTGGCCCGGGTCGAAGTAGTGGGCGGACTTTTCCACCACGATCCGGTCCTGGGGCACCCGCTCGGCGAACTGCCACGGGCCCACGCAGACGGGCGCCGTGCCGAACTTGTCACCGAGCTTCTTGACCGCGGTCGGGGAGACGGGCATGCCGGCCCGGTCGGTGAGCTGGGCGAGCAGCGGCGAGGACGCCGCCTTCAGGCGGAGGCGCACGGTGAGCGGGTCGACCGCCTCGACGGCCTCGACCGGCGCCAGCTCACTGGCCCGGGTGGAGCCTTTGAGGGCGCGGTGCCGGTCCAGCGAGAACCTGACCGCCTCGGCGTCCATCGGCGTGCCGTCGTTGAACTTCACGCCGGGGCGGAGCTTGATGGTCACGGTCCGGCCGCCGTCGCTGATCGCGGGCATGTCGGCGGCCAGCTGCGGCGAGATCCGGAGGCTCTCGTCGATCTCGTAGAGCTTCTCGCAGATCTGGGAGAAGACGATCCGCCCGACGTAGGTCCGCGCCAGCGTCGGATCGAGGATGTCGGGGTCCTGGTTCAGCGCCACGACGAGCGTCTTCTTCTGCGCGTCCGCGGCCCCCGCCGGCAGCATCAGAACGGCGAGCATTGCCGCGGCGAGCCACAAACCCTTTCTGTTTACACTCATCAGTCGTCTCCTTCCGCTGCATGGGCCCGTTTGGGGGCGTCTGGGACGGGGCGCATCATACCCCTGCGACCTCGATGTCGCAGACCGGAATTCAGTGCTTGACCCGCCCGAAGAGCCCGGCCGCGGCCGGGCCGTATTCGCGCTCGATCTGCCGTGAATGCTCGACGACCGGCTCGTAGATCCGGCGGAGCTCGCCGACCGGGTCCCCGTGGTCGTCCACGCGGAGGTTATGGTACATGCGCGGCTCCGGGCTCGCGACGAGGAGCGCGGCGGACTGCTTGCCGCGCCTGTCGCCGCCCGTCGCCTGGCCGGCCTCGAGGGCCAGGAGGAGGCGCGCGGACAGCTCGCCGTCGCTCTTGCTGAACGTCCGGGCCATCACGGCGATAACGTCGGGGCCCGCGAGCATGTTCCCCGCGACGGTGAAATCCGGGCCCTCCTCGTGGCCGCACCAGGGCACGCACTCGGCGCCGGTGTGGCAGAAGGCGCGCTCGCCGTCGAGACCGTGCACCTGGCGGATCTCCCGGTCGCGGTCCTTCCAGAGGAGGCTCGAGAGCGCGACGTCCACCGGCACGCCCTCGGCGAGGAGCAGGAGCCCCTGGCGGGCGAGCTCCGTGTTGACGCGCGCCTGCGTGGCCACGGCGCCCTTCAGGGAGACCCAGGGGACGAGGCTCCCGACGCTCGGCCGGGCGGTGGCGACGGCGACCCCGAAGGCGCCCGTCTCGCCCTCGCGCGCCGCGATCGAGAAGGTGTTCAGCTCGATCACGGGGTCAAGTTGTACCATGGGAGCCTGTGAGCGCGTCCGATTACCCGCCGATCCCCGCCGCGCTGCGCGAGCGCATCCAGAACGAGCCCTGGGCGCAGGCGCTCGGCGTCCGGTACCTCGACCTCCGCCGCGGCTACTGCCGCGTGAGCCTGACGCTCCAGCCCCACATGGTGAACTTCCAGGGCCGCCCGCACGGGGGCGTCATCTTCACGCTGGCCGACGTCGCGTTCGGCGCGGCCTGCAACTCCCAGGGCGAGGACGCGGTCGCCTTGAACGTCGCGATCAGCTACCTCGCG
>JACPCG010000019.1 GCA_016179925.1 Candidatus Rokuibacteriota bacterium
CGTCGAGTTCATGGCCGCGCTGCTGACGTCGGAAATGGGCGACACGGACAAGATCGTGAAGTACATCGACGAGTGCCGCGCCATGGGGATCCGCGTCGACCCGCCCGACGTCAACGTCTCGGCGGTCCGGTTCAGTGTCGCCGGCGACACGATCCGCTTCGGCCTGGCGGCGATCAAGAACGTGGGCGAGGCGGCGATGGAGTCCATCCTGGCGACGCGCGCGGAGGCGGGCCGCTTCAAGTCGCTCGAGGACTTCTGTGCGCGCGTGGACTTGCGGCTCGTGAACCGCCGCGTCGTGGAGGCGCTGATCAAGGCGGGCGCCTTCGACTCGCTCGGGTTGCCGCGCGCGCACTTGCTGGCGAGCGCGGACGCGGCGCTCGAGAGCGGCCAGCGCCAGCAGCGCGACCGGGCCGAGGGCCAGGCGTCCTTCTTCGACCTGCTGCCGGCGGAGGCGGCGATGCCCGCCGCTCCGCCGGTGGAGGTCGTGCCCGAGTGGGAGCCCGACCAGCGGCTCGCGTTCGAGAAGGAAGTCCTCGGGTTCTACATCTCGGGCCATCCGCTCGCGCGGTTCCGGGACCTCGTCGAGTCGCTCGGGATCACGACGACCGCCGAGCTCCCGACGAAGGGTCACGGAGCCCGCGTGCTCCTCTTCGGCCACGCGGCGGCGTTCAAGGAGACCTCGACGAAGAGCGGGAACCGGATGGCGTTCTTCACGCTCGAGGACATGGACGGCACGGTGGAGGTCACGGTCTTCCCGGAGCCCTACAAGGCCGCCGCCGCGTGCCTCCGCGCCCGCGAAGCGATCCTGGTGCGGGGCCGGGTGGACGACGGCGAGAAGGGGCGCGTGATCCTGGCCGACGACATCCGCCTGCTCGAGCAGGCGCTCGCCGAGTCGAACGGCCGCCAGCGGAACGGGACGGCCTCCGGCGAGCCGAACGCATGCCGGATCCGCGTGGCGCCCGGCACGGACCCCACGGCGACGCTCGCCGCGCTCAAGCAGGTCTGCGGCGAGCACCCGGGCCGGGTGCCGATCTTCCTGCACCTCCAGGTCGAGTCGCAGGAGATCGTCGTCCGCGCCCGCGGGCTCGCGGTGGACCCGAGCCCGGCGCTCTGCGCCAAGGTCGAGGCGCTCCTGGGCGCCGGCGCGCTCACGGTGGACTATGCCGGACGCGCTTGAGTTCGAGCAGCCGCTGCTCGAGCTGGAGAGCCGCATCGCGGCGCTCCAGGCCGAGGAAGGCTCGCCGAAGGTCCGCGACGAGATCGCGAAGCTCGAGGAGCGGCTCCAGCGCCAGCGCCAGAAGACCTTCGCGAGCCTGACCGCGTGGCAGCGGACCCAGCTCGCCCGTCATCCCAAGCGCCCGCATACCCGCGACTTCATCCGCGTCCTCTTCGAGGACTTCGTCGAGCTGCACGGCGACCGCCTCTACGGCGACGACGCCGCGGTGGTCGGCGGCCTCGCGCGCTTCGAGGGGCAGGGGGTGGTGCTCATCGGCCACCAGAAGGGGCGCGATACGCGCGAGAAGATCGCCCGCAACTTCGGCATGCCGCACCCCGAGGGGTACCGGAAGGCGCTGCGCCTCATGCAGCTTGCCGAGAAGTTCGGCAAGCCCGTCGTCGCCTTCATCGACACGCCGGGGGCCTATCCCGGGATCGGCGCCGAGGAGCGCGGCCAGGCCGAGGCGATCGCGCGGAATCTCCGGGAGATGGCGGCGCTCCAGACTCCGATCATCGCGGTGGTGACGGGTGAGGGTGGGAGCGGGGGCGCGCTCGCCATCGGTATGGGGAATCGCGTCCTGATGCTCGAGTACGCGATCTACTCGGTGATCTCGCCGGAAGGCTGCGCCGCGATCCTCTGGGGCGACGCGACCAAGGCGCCCGAGGCGGCGGAGTCGATGAAGATCACGGCCCCCGATCTCCTGCGGCTCGGCGTGATCGACGCGATCGTGCCCGAGCCGCTCGGCGGCGCCCACCGGGACTGGGACGCCGCCGCCGGCTTGCTCCGCGCGGCGCTCCGGGATCACCTGGGCGACCTCGCCGCGAAGTCGCGCGAGGCGCTGGTGGCCGAGCGCTACGAGAAGTTCCGGAAACTCGGCGCCTACGAAGAAGCGTCGACGCCCCGCGCCCCGGCCAGCTGAACTACGCGGTCTTCCGAAGCAGCAGCGTCGCCACGTCCTCGTCGGTCACGAGGACGTTCATGAAGCGTCCGGCGAGGGCCCCGCGCACGGCCTCGAGCTTCGGCCGCCCGCCGGCGATCGCCACCACGTAGCGGTCCGTGCGCTTCGACAGGGCCTGGAGGCGGTCGCCGCCGACCGAGAGGATCCGGCGCATCAGCGCCCGCATCTCGGGACGGTCCACGATCCGTCCCTCGCGGTCGAACGGCTGGTAGTTGATCTCGCCCACGACGCCGAGCTGGCGCAGCCGCTTGACGCTCACGCCGTACGACTCGGCCAGCGAGCAGAAGCCCGGCGTCTGCTCGCCGATCATGCCGATCCCGACGAGCGCCACGTCCACGGCCTGGGCGGCGTCGTAGATGGTCCGGATCTCGGGATCGCGGAGGAGACGCCGCCGCTCGCGCTCGATCTCGCCCAGCGAGAGCAGGTGCTGGACGGGAAGCGCGTAGGCCTGCACGTGGGGCCGATACTTGGCCGCCATCATCCCGACGAGCGTGTTGGGGAAGAGGTCCACCTGCTTCAGCGTGCTCTCGCCCGAGAGGGGATAGAGGGCGAGATCGCGGAAGCGCCGCTCCCGGAGCTGGTGGATCGTCTGGTAGAGCGTGAACCCGCAGGAGAGGCCGATCCGCATGCCGTTGGCGGCGATCTTCTCGAAGTAGGCGGCCGCCGCGGCGCCCAGCTCTTCCTTCAGATCGCCGCGCCCGCCCGCGGCGACCACCACGGCGTCCCGCAGGCCGAACCGCTCCACGAGGCCGGTCTCGAGCTCCTCCATGCGGGGGAGGTCGAGCTCGACCCTGACGAAGCCGTCGTCGAAGGCGCGCTTGAGCAGGCGGGAGACGGTGGCCGCCGAGAGGCCGACCGCCGTCGCGATGTCCTTCTGGCTCCGGCCCTGGCGGTAGTAGAGCTCGAGGCAGCGGACCATCTGCCGGAGCTCGCGGGAGTGCGGAGAAATTAATTTCATCACCGTAAAGTTCTTGCTTGACGGGACGAGTGTACCTCGTTATCCTCGCCCTAGTCACCACACATTCGTCCGACCCCAAGGAGGCGTGCATGGGCGTGCGACGCTACGGCCCCCCCGACGGGAAGTCCCCCATCAAGCTGACGGAGTACCACCAGTCCAAGGACGAGCTCGAGGGGCTGCCCGTGACCGTCACGGAGAAGATCCCCGTCACCAGCACGCCCAACATCTTCTCGTACCGGGCGTACGTCTTCGCCAAGAACCCCGCGCTGGTCCAGCGCTACATCAAGGCCACCAAGGCCGACGTCGGCGGGGTGGGGGGGCACGTCGTCGCCGCCGACGAGGTCAAGTCGGTCATCGCCAAGTTCGTCCTCGACAACAACTGGTGCGGCAGGGAGCCGATCTTCACCTCGCTCATTGTCACCCACACGGGTGACGACGTCGCCGTCACCGGCATCATGACCGAGGCGACGGACATGTCGGTCGTGGACCAGCTCATGTGGGACGCGCTCCAGGAAGGGGCGCGGAAGGCCGCCGAGCTCGGTCTCTACGGCCCGGGCCAGGACCTCGTCGCCGACGCCTTCACCGGCAACCTCCGCGGGGCCGGGCCGGCGACGGTGGCGCTGCCGCTGCCCGTGCGCCGTGACAACGCCTCGCAGACGGTCCTCGTCTCGTTCGCCGACAAGACCGAGCCGATGGCGTTCAACCACTACGCGACGGGCGCGTATCTCCTGCCGCGATTCAACACGGGCCTGGTGATCGCCGCCTCGAAGATGAAGCGCGGCTATCTCATGGAGATCGTGGACCTCGACACCAAGGCCCAGGCGATCGAGGCGGGCGCCCACCCGCGGGACCAGAAGGCGCTCGACGGCAAGATGGAGGAGCTGGCGAAGGGGCTCCAGGAGAAGGTGATCACGCTCCGGGCGCCCGAGGACCTCTACGACATCGAAGGGCTCTGCCGCTCCTCGCGCTACGTCATCGCGCGCATCTGGAGCCGGAACGAGAAGAGCGAGCGCGACCAGCTCGGCTACGTGTGCTCGGCCGAGCGGCTGCACAACATCAAGACCAAGAAGGGCTTCACCTACGGCGGCAAGGACGATCCGGTGCTCCTCGCCTTCGCGCAGGGCGACTGGCCGGCGCCCGGCGAGATCACCTCGCCCTGGGCGGCCGCGCCCATGGTGGCCGGGGACTGCCGCGGCAGCCACAACCTCCACATCCTGCCGATGCCGATCAACTCGCAGACGTCCTACTGGTCGGGGCCCATCCTCTCGGCCATTACGCTCTCCGTCAACATCCACACCGGGCGCATCGGCGCCATCTCCGACCAGTTCGCGCTCGGCACCCCGTGGGACGAGGTGCGCCGCCGCGCGTCCGAGCTCGCGATCCAGTTCCGCCTGGCCCACGGCACCAAGCAGCCGGCGACGCTCCACGAGGACGAGCTCGAGTACCAGGAGGGCTGGAAGGAACGCCGCAACCGCCTCGAGCGCCAGTTCGAGGTGAAGCCGCCGCTCACCTTCGGCGGCAACGGCGCCGACGGCGACGGGAAGAAGGACGCGACGGCCGCCGGGCCGGCGCGTCGTCCCGGCGCGATCGATTAGACGTCGCCGCGCTCGACGCCGCCGCGGGGCCGGGTCGATTCCCGGCCCCGCGTGCTTTCTGGCCAAATTGACTTCCCGTATCCCGGGTGTTACGGTCGGTCGAGTGCGGAAGCGGGCGCCGGATTTTTCGGAAGAGTCATGGCCAAACTCCACGTGATCACCTACGGCTGTCAGATGAACGAGTACGACTCGGAGCGCGTCGCGGGCCTGCTCCGCGGTGAGCGCTACGAGCTCACCGACGACGAAGCCCAGGCCGACCTGATCCTCGTCAACACGTGCGCGATCCGCGAGAAGGCGGAGGCCAAGGTGTTCTCGAAGCTCGGCGAGCTCCGCGCGCTGAAGGCCCGGAAGCCCGAGCTCGTCATCGGGGTCATGGGCTGCATGGCCCAGCTCCACCAGGAGACGATCCAGCAGCGCGCCCCGCAGGTCGACCTCGTCTTCGGCTCGCCCGCCATCGCGCGGGTCGGGGATCTGGTGCAGCGGGTGCGACGCGGAGGGCGGCCCGTGCTGGAGACGGGCGAGGGCCCGCTCGTGAAGATCACGGCGCGGCCGCCGGCGGCGCGCCGGCTCAAGGCCTTCGTCACGGTCATGGAGGGCTGCGAGAAGTGCTGCACGTTCTGCGTCGTCCCGACGACGCGCGGGCGCGAGCGGAGCCACCCGCCCGAGGCGATCGTCGCCGAGGTGCGGAGCCTCGCGGCCGAAGGCTGCCGGGAGGTGACGCTGCTCGGGCAGACGGTCAACGCGTACGGGCGGGACCTCACGCCACCGACCGACCTCGCCGAGCTCATGGCGCGCGTCGGCGACGTGGACGCCATCGAGCGGATCCGCTTCACGACGTCGAACCCGTACAACCTCACGTCGAAGCTGATCCGCGCGCTCCGCGATCTCCCGAAGGTGTGCGAGTACTTCCACCTGCCGCTCCAGTCGGGCGCGAACCGCGTGCTCGAGCGGATGAACCGCGGCTACACACGGGAGGGGTACCTCGAGCTCGTCGACCGGCTCCGCGACGCGGTGCCGGAGATGGCATTCTCGACCGACCTGATCGTCGGGTTCCCGGGTGAGACGGAGGCGGACTTCGGCGCGACGCTCGACATGGTCGAGCGCGTCGGCTACGACAACGTCTTCGCCTTCCGCTACTCGCGCCGGCCCGGCACGCTCGCGGCGGCCATGCCCGACCAGGTGGCCGACGACGTGAAGGCGAGCCGCAACACGCGGCTGCTCGAGGTGGTGAACCGGGTGACCGCGGCGCGAAGCCGCCGGTTGGCCGGCCGCACGGTGGAGGTGCTGGTGGACGGGACGTCGAGAAAGAACGCGGGAGAGCTCTCGGGGCGGACCCGCTGCAATCGTGTCGTCAACTTCGACGGGCAGGGGCGCGTGTCCGTCGGTGACCTGGCGTGGGTCCGCGTGACCGAGGCTCTGCCGCACAGCCTGCGCGGGACGCTGGTGGAGCGACCGGAGGAGGCCGCATGTTTGTCGAAATGAAGGTTCGCGGGCTGGCGCTCGACGCGGTCTCGAACATGCCGATCATCATCCTGCGCGACGACGAGGACAAGCGCTCGCTCCAGATCTGGGTGGGCATCTTCGAAGCGAATGCGATCGCGCTCGAGCTCGAGAAGGTCGCCCCGCCGCGTCCGATGACGCACGACCTCATCAAGAACATCCTCGAGGCGATCGACGCCCGGGTGCTCAAGGTGGTCGTCACCGACCTCAAGGAGAACACGTTCTTCGCCGTCATCCACCTCCAGGTGGGGGAGACCGAGTACACGGTGGACTCGCGGCCCTCGGACGCGATCGCGCTGGCCCTGCGCGTGGCCGCGCCCATCTACGTCGACGAGGACGTGGTCCGCAAGGCGAAGAGTCTCGAGGTGACGAAGGAGGCCGAGCCGGTCAAGGCCGACGACCCCGAGCAGCTCCGGGAGTGGCTGCAGAACATCAAGCCGGAGGACTTCGAGAAGTTCAACAAGGCCTAAGGGGAGGCCTCCGGTGCGCGTCGCGCTCTTCACCAACAACTACCTGCCGTTCTACGGCGGCGTCACGATCTCGGTCGAGACGCTGCGCCGGGGCCTCGAGGCGGCGGGCCACGAAGCCTGGGTCTTCGGTCCACGCTTCGCGCCGAACGTCGACGAGTCGCCCCGGGTCGTCCGCTACCCGTCGCTCCCCGCGGCGACGTACCCCGAGTTCGCGGTGGCCGTGCCGTACTCGCGCCGGATCGCGCGGCTGGTCCGGGCCCTCGACTTCGACGTCTTCCACGCCCACCACCCGTTCCTGCTGGGCCCGGCGGCGCGGCGGCTCGCGAGGCGGCGCGGGCGGCCGCTCGTGTTCACGTACCACACGCGCTACGAGAAGTACGCCCACTACGTGCCGCTGCCGCTCCGTCTGGTCGAGGCCGCCGCGGTGCGACTCTCCACGCGCTTCGCCGCGCAGGCCGACGCCGTGATCGCGCCCTCCGCGGTGATCCGCCACGAGCTCCAGGCGCGCGGCGTCCGGGCGCCGATTGCGGTGGTGCCGACCGGCGTGGACCTCGGCGGGTTCCGTCCCGGCGACCGGCGCGCGGCGCGGGTCGGCCTCGGCGTGCCGGACGAGGCGCCGCTCCTCCTCTACGTGGGGCGGCTCGACCGTGAGAAGAGCGTGGACCGTGTCCTGCTCGCGTTCGAGCGCGTGGCGTCCACCGTGGCGGGCGCGCGGCTTCTGCTCGTGGGGCAGGGGACGGAAGGCCCGCGCCTCGGGCGGCTCGCCGCCGCGCTCCCGGGCGGCGACCGGATCCGCTTCCTCGGCGTCCGGGCCCATGAGGCGCTCGCCCAGTGCTACCAGGCCGCCGACGTCTTTGTCTTCGCCTCGGAAACGGAGACCCAGGGGCTCGTCCTCGCCGAGGCTGCGGCCTGCGGTGTGCCGGCCGTCGCGGTGAGCGGTCCCGGCTGCGACGAGGTGGTGCGCGACGGCGAGACGGGCGTCCTCACCAAGCCCGACCCCGCGGCCCTCGGCGACGCCGTCATCGGGCTTCTGCTCGATCGCGAGCGCCGCCGGCGGATGGGGCGCCGCGCCCGCCAGGTCGCCGAGCGCGAGTTCGACGTGGGGCTCCAGATCGAGCGCACGCTGAACGTCTACGCGGAGGCCGCGGAGCGCTGCGGATCGCGCCGCGTATGAGGCGCGCCCGCGAGACGCACGAGCGCATCAAGGCCGAGATCGCCCGCGAGAAGGTGGCGGCGCTCGGCCGCGCGGGCGAGCGGCTCGAGGCGGCGCTGGAGATCGTGGCGGCGATCGGGAGGCGGATCGACGCGAGTGTCAGCGCCGACGAGCGGCAACGCCTCCTCGGCGACTACGAGGTCGCGCGCGTGCGCGCGCTTCACGCGCGGCTGGCGCTCGTGATCCAGCGCGAAGCGGTGGGGCTCCGCGTCCACCGCGTGGTGGACCAGCGGTTTCCCGAACCGCCCCGGCGGACGTGCGCCTCGACGCCCGCAGCGTCGTGAGCGCGGCGCCGCGCGTCCTCATCGCCGACTCCACCCCGGCCACCCATTCGACCCTCGAGTCGCTGCTGCGCCGCGCGGGCTGGACCGTCCTGACCGTCGTCTCCAGCGGGGAGGTGCTGCGCGCGGTGCGCGACCACGCGGTGGACGTCCTGCTGATCGATCCCGAGCTGCCCGGTGCCGGCGTCTCGGGGATTGACGTGGTGAGGACGCTCAAGGGCGCGACGCGCTTCCGGCACCTCCCGGTGCTCTTGCTCCTCCGCGGCGGCCGGACCGTCACGATCGACGTCCCGTGCGAGGGGAGCCTCGCGCTCGACCGGCTGAGCGAGGCGGAGATCCGCCAGGCGATCCTGAGCGCCCTGGTGCACGGCGCCGTGCCGGACATCGTGCGCGAGATCGCGGCGAAGGTCGTGCCCGAGATCGCCGAGCGGCTCATCCGCGAGGAGATGGGGCGCCTGCGGTTCGAGCACGGCCTCGGCGGGTCCCGCTAATACGGTATGCTGACCCGAGGAGGGGAGCGACCATGAGCGACCTGGCCCGGGAGATGATGGCCAAGATCGAGCACGGCGTCCGCCTGGAATCCGCCCAGGAGATGACGCCCGAGTACCGCGAGAACCTCCTCCACCTCCTAACCATGCAGGCCGACTCGGAGCTCGCCGGCGGCTACGGCTACGTGCCCTGGATCGCCAAGGCGCCGACGGTCGAGGAAAAGCACGTGGTCGCCCAGATCGTGAAGGACGAGCTCCGCCACGCCGCGGTGATGTATGGCCTGCTCGCCGACCTCGGCTTCGACGTGGACGCGCACGTGAAGAAGCACGACGCGATCTTCACGCTGCGGATCGAGGCTGACGCCGACATCGGCACGGCGCGGATCACGAGCGACAAGCGGGTCAACATCTTCTACTACCCGATCGACACCTGGGCCGATTTCATCTTCTTCAACTTCTGCATGGACCGCGGCGCCGGCCACCAGCTCGAGGACGTCCGCGGATGCTCCTACGGCCCCTGGGTGCGGGCGATCGACGGCATCTTCAAGGAGGAGAAGTTCCACATCCGCCACGGCGAGCACTGGGTGAAGAAACTGGCCGAGGATCCGGCCAGTCACGCTGATGCTCAGGCGACCTTCACCAAGTGGTACCTCCGGACGATGAACATCTTCGGCCGTCCCGGATCGCCGAAGAATCAGGTATATAGGAAACTGAAGCTCAAGCTCCGTGACAACGACGAAGTCCGCCGGGCGTTCGCCGCCGAGGTGAAGGATCTCAGCGAGAAGTTCGGCCTCCACGTGCCCGACTGGAAACCCACGTGGTCCGAACTTCCCGAGGAAGGGCAGATTCCCGGTTAACCGCGTGCCGCTGCGCTACGGCGCCCCGGCGCCCGACTTCACCCTGCCGGCCGCGCGCGGAGGCGAGGTCACGCTCTCGTCCTACCGCGGGCGGGCGGACGTCGTGCTCGCCTTCTACTGCTACGACTGGGGCCGCATTTGAACTCCCGAGCTGGACGGCCTGGTCCAGGTCGCCGATCGCCTGCGCCAGCGGGGAGTCGTCCTGCTCGCCATCAGCGCCGATAGCCCGTTCTGCCACACGGCCTTCGCCGGGGCGCACGGATTTCCGTTCCCGCTCCTGAGCGACGTGCATCACACGGCGATTCGCGCGTACGACGTCCTCGACGAGGACCGGAACGTCGCCTACCGCTCAACCTTCATCGTGGACCGGGAGGGGACGCTCCGGTGGGGTCAGGCGGGGGACCGCGACATGGTCCGCGAGGGGACCGAGATCCTGAGGATTCTTGACCTCGTCGCCTCGCTACGCCGTGGGGCTAGTTGACATAATGCCCCTTATCGGAAGCGGAGCTGAGCCGCCAGGCAACGCCCTTCAGCTCGCGCCCAGGCTCAGCAGGCGGGCGCGGATCTCCTCGGCCCGCCTGGCCTGGGGCAGCTCCTTGAGGAGCCGCCGGTAGGTCGCGATCGCCTCAGGCTCCCGCCCCGCCAGCTCCTGGGCGCGGCCCAAGTCCGCCAGAAGGGCTTCGTAGTAGAAATCCTTCGGGCTGAGCGTGGCGAGGGCCGTGGCGTAGGCGTCGATCGCGCGCGGGTACTGGCGCTCGGCCTCCCAGGTGTAGCCGATGCCCGCCTGGGCGAGCGTTCTGAGCGTCCCGCTGGCGCCCCGGGCCAGGACGACCTCGTAGGCGCCCCTGGCGGCGCCGTAGTCGCCTGCGTCGTATCGGAGGCCGGCCAGGTGGTAGGCCGCCTGCGGGGCCGTCGGCGCGGAGGGAAAGCGCGCGAGGGCCGCTTCCAGGGCCCTCACGGCGGCGGCCCGCGCCTCCCCGGTGGCCTGCGGCGCCTGGGCGGCGCGGACCCGCGCCAGCGCCTCGGCGTACGCGGCCATCGCGCGGTGCTGCTCGCGCGCGTACCAGAACCAGCCGGCGGTGACGAGGGCGGCGAGGACGAGCGTGCCGAGGAGGGCGGCGACGAGGGTGCGGCGCGAGACCGCGGGCAGCGGGAGCTCGATCACGGGGTCGGGCGGGGGGCGACGCTCGCGGGCCGCTCCACCCAGATCTCGCCTTTCATGTTAGCACCGTCGGCCGCCGCGAAGCTCGCGCTCTTCACCGTTCCCGTGAGGGACCCGGTCGGCAGGATGTCGACGCGCGTGTCGGCGGAGAGGTTGCCACGCACGGCGCCGGCGATGGCGATCGCGGGCGCCGTGATGTTGGCGTCCACCCGCGCGTCGGGTCCGACGTGGAGCAAGCCGTTCAGCACGATCTCGCCCTCGAACTGACCGAGCACCGTGAGCGTGCCCTCGCCCTGGAGCTCCCCTTTCAGCGTGACGCCGGGGCCGAGGACGGTCGCGGCGCCGGAGGGCGGTGTGAGGGAGCGGTCACCAGGGTCCTGCGCGTCGGTGAGGCCGAAGAACCTCAGCTGCGCTTTCATCTCACCCGTAGCCCTCGCCGGTACTGCCGACCGCAGGCCTGGCACCGGCGCCAGCCCTGCGAGACGCGTCGCACGATGTGTCCGCAGTGCGGGCACCGCTGGTAATAGCGCCAACCGCAGATGAGGCCGAGACCAGCCACGAGCGCCACACCGACCACCAGTGGTGGAACGGAGAGGACGGCCTCCACACGATCATGCTAGGCAGCGGGCGGGGCGAGTGTCAAGGTTGGCGGCGCCCAGCGGGAGCCGGGCGCCGCCGGTAGGAACGGGCTACTTCAGCTTCTCGATGACTTCCTTGGCCAGCTTCTCGGCGTCAGCGTGCTTGCCTCCACCGTGAAGCTGCATCACCGTCTGGACCTTCTCCTTGGCGTCGGCGGCGGTGGCATCGGCACGATTGCCGACGGCGGCGTTGATCTGCGCGGCGAGCTTGGGACACTGGAACGCCAGCGCCTGGCCCGCGACCGCGACAACGACGAGGGCCGCGACGAGCACGGACAGCAGGGCTCGATGCATAGGGTCACCTCCCTCCGTCAAGAGTGATCAGCCCTACTAACCCGCTACGGACTTCGGAGGTTCCCTACCCGAGCTCCACGTAGACGGCGCCGTCCTCGACGGCGACCGGGAAGCAGGCCACTCTGACCGCCGGGTTGTTGACATTCGCGCCCGTGGTGACGTCCCAGCGCCACGCATGCCAGGGGCACGTCACGACGCGCCCGTCCAGATCCCCCTCCCCCAACGGCCCGCCCCGATGAGGGCAGGTGTTGTCGATCGCGTACCAGGCGCCCTCCACGTTGAAGAGCGCCAGCGACTTGCCGCCGGCGGTGACCACCCTGCCCTGCCCCGCCGCGACGTCGTCCACGGCCGCGACCTTGATGCGCCGCGCGCCCGCCATCGGTCGTCTCCGTCCCGGCTCACTCGATGACGCCGAGACGGCCGTTGTGGCTGCCCATGTACCAGAGGCGGCCGTCCGCATCCACGATCATCTTCCGGATCCCGACGCTCCGCGACGGCAGGGAGAAAACGCGGAGGGCGTCGGTCTTCGGGTCGAGGCGCACCACGGTGTCGGTCTGGATCTCGTTCGCCCAGACGACGCCCGCGGCGTCCACCGTGACCGCGTAGGGGCCGCCGCGATCACCCGCCGGCAGCGGGTACGCCTTGACGATCTTCTGCGCCGCCGGGTCCACGCGGAGGAGCTTGCCCGTGCCGTAGAGCGTGACCCAGAGCGAGCCGTCGGGGCCCGCGGCCATCCGGCGGGGCTGCGCGCCGCGCTCGAGCTCGAGCTCGGTGATCGCCCCGCTCGTCGGCTCGAGCCGGCCCAGCCGGTCGCCCCCGAGCTGGCAGAACCAGACGTTGCCCGCACGGTCGAGGGCAATCCCGTACGGGCGGCCGCGCGTCTTGAACTCGGTGATCGCGCCGGTGCGCGTGTCGAGCCGGCCGATACGGTTGCCCGACTGCACCGTGAACCAGATGATCCCCTGCGCGTCCATGACGAGCGTGTGCGGGTCGCCGCCCGACGGGGCGCGGTGCTCGTTCACCTTGCCCGTCCTCGGATCGAGCTGGCCGATGGTGCCGTTGCCGTTGCCCGTGTACCAGACCTGGCCCGCGCGGTCCACGAGGAGCCCGTGCGGCCGGGCGCCCGCCGGCAGCGCCCACTCGGTGAACGACTTCGCGCGGGGGTCGAAGCGGGCGATCTTGTTGCCGGCCATCACGGCAACATAGATGTTGCCGTCGGGCCCGGGCGCGGGATCGCGCGCGAACTGGGGCGTGGGCACCGCCCACTCGGAGATCTTCCCCGACGGGTTGGGACGGGCGCCCGGCGCGATGGCGTAGTTGGAGCCGCCCGCCCAGGCGGCGCCGGCCATCAGGAGAACGAAACCCGTCGTCAGGAGTCGCATCGCGCCGATCGTAGCGTGGCCGGGAGGCGCCTGCAATCTCAGCCGGCGACGAGCCGGTAGGCGATGCCGACGGCGCCGCCGCCGAGGATCAGCCAGACCGAGCTCGTCTTGAAGCGGATCAGCAGGATGACCGCGGCGACCGCGAGGACCGCCGTCACGGCGTCCACGATCGCCGCGCGCCCGAGCTCCCATGCGACCCCCGCCATGAGCCCGAGGGCGGCGACGTTCACACCGTCGAGGATCGCGGCGGTCCAGCGGGAGGCCCGGATTCGCGGCAGGAGCGGATGGCTCGCCGCCACGAACACGAAGCCGGGCAGGAAGATGGCGACGGTGGCGAGCACCGCGCCCGGCCCGCCGCCGATCAGGTAGCCGACGAAGGTCGCGGTCGTGAGGACGGGCCCCGGCGTGAACTGGCCGATCGCGACCGCGTCGAGGAGCTGCTGGTCCGTGAGCCAGCCGAAGCGATGGACGAAGTCGCTCCGCATGAACGCGAGCAGGACATAGCCGCTGCCGTAGAGCACCGAGCCGATCTTGAGGAACGTGAGGAAGAGCGTGGTCAGGCTCGCGGAGGCCGTCACCCCGCTCTGGGCGATCGCCGCCGCCGGCCCGCCCAGCAGCGCCGCGACGGGCACCGCGCCGACGACCGCGCGGCCGGCGTGAACGCCGCGGACGATGAGGACCGCGAGGCCGCCCGCGAACAGGAGCGCGATCTCGTTGACGCCGACCAGATAGAGCGCGAGCACGGCC
Organism: Candidatus Rokuibacteriota bacterium; assembly: GCA_016179925.1. Classification (GTDB taxonomy): domain Bacteria; phylum Methylomirabilota; class Methylomirabilia; order Rokubacteriales; family CSP1-6; genus JACPCG01. The sequence continues at coordinate 13,760 of JACPCG010000019.1, forward strand.
ACGCCGACCGCCGCGAGCAGCGGGCCCGTCACCGCGGTCCGAAGGAGTCCCCAGACCGCCTGGACGACGACGGCGATGATCACGGGCTTGATCCCGTAGAGGAGCCAGGCGACCTGCGGCAGGGCGCCGTAGCGGACGTACGCCCAGGCGAGCGCCCAGACGATCAGCATCGCGGGGACGACGAAGCAGGCCCCGCCCGCGACGAGCCCGGGCCAGCCCGCGCGCGTGTAGCCCAGGTGGATCGCCATCTCGGTGGAGTTCGGCCCGGGAATCAGGTTCGTCATCCCGAGAAGATCGAGGAAGCGCTCGTCAGTCACCCAGCGACGCCGCTTGACGACCTCCTCGCGGAAGAGGGCGACGTGGGCCGCCGGGCCTCCGAAGGCGATACAGCCGAGCTTCAGGAAGAGCCCGACGACCTCGCGCAGGGCACCGGGATCCATGTGCGCCCGAGGGTAAGGCGCGACCGGAATCCGGTCAAGCGGAGGACGCCGTGTAGAATGACGGCGTGACGCCCGAGACCCGCACCGAGCGCGCCCTCCGGCCCCGCCTGACCCCGACGCCGCGCGAGCTCGGCTTCAGGATGGCGGCGGAGTGGGAGCCCCACGCCTCCACGTGGACGAGCTGGCCCTTCGACGACGTCCTCTGGTGCGGCCACCTCGAGGGCGTGCGGCGGGAGTTCGCCGCGCTCGTCCGCACGATCGCCCGCTTCGAGCCGGTGCGCCTTCTCGTGCGCGACGAGGAAGCGGAGCGGGACGCCCGCGCGCGCCTCGCGGGCGCGGAGGTCACCGACTCCCGGATGCCGCTCGACGACGTGTGGTTTCGCGACAACGGGCCGATCTTCGTCCGGAACGGGGCCGGCGAGGTGAGCTTCGTCCACTGGGCCTTCAACGCCTGGGGCCGGAAGTACGAGTGGGCGCAGGACACCCACGCGCCGACCGCCGTCGCGCGCGCGCTCGGCGTGGAGTACTGGAAGCTGGACGTGGTGCTGGAGGGCGGCGCCGTCGAGACGAGCGGCGACGGTGTCGCGCTGACGACCCGCTCCTGCCTCCTGAGCCCGATGCGCAACCCCGAGCTGGGCGAAGCCGGCACCGCGCGCTATCTGCGCGACTACCTCGGCCTCGAGACGCTCCACTGGCTCGACCAGGGGCTGGACGGCGATCATACCGACGGCCACATCGACACCGTCGCGCGCTTCACCGATACGCGGACGATCGCGTGCAGCGTCGAGCCGGACCCGCGCGACCCGAACCACGCCGCCACCCGCGCGAACCTGGAGCGGGTGCGCCGGCTCCGGGACGCCGCCGGCCGGCCGTATCGGATCGTGGAGGTGCCCCTGCCCGCGACTCGCCTCGAGCTCGAGGGCGAGCGCCTGGCCCCGTCGTACGTGAACTTCTACATGGGCAACGGCTTCGTCCTCGTGCCGCAGTATGCGGACCCCCACGACGCGCGCGCGCTGGAGCTGCTGCGCCCGCTGTTCCCGGGCCGCGAGGTCATCGCCCTCATGTCACGCGAGATCATGATCGGCGGCGGGAGCTTCCACTGCCTGACCCAGCCCCAGCCCGCGGGGCCGCTCTGGACGGGGCTCGGCGATGCCTAAGCTCGCACTCGCTCAGATGCGCATGACCGAGGCGCTGGAGGAGAACCTCGCGACGGCGACGCGTCTGGTCCGCGAGGCGGCGAGGCGCGGCGCCGCCGTGGTGCTCCTGCCCGAGCTGTTCCAGAGCGTCTACTTTCCCCAGCTCGAGCGCGAGGAGTGCTTCGCCCTCGCCCACGAGCTCGAGGGCCATCCCTTCCTCGGGCGCTTCCAGGCGCTGGCGCGCGAGCTCGGCGTGGTGCTGCCGCTCTCCTTCTTCGAGCGCGCGGGCCAGGCCCACTTCAACAGCGTCGCGATGGTGGACGCCGACGGCCGCGTGCTCGGCGTGTACCGCAAGTCCCACATCCCCGACGGCCCCGGCTACGAGGAGAAGTTCTACTTCAACCCGGGCGACAGCGGCTTTCAGGTCTGGACGACCCGCGTCGGCCGCCTGGGCGTGGGAATCTGCTGGGACCAGTGGTTCCCCGAGTCGGCGCGCTGCCTGGCGGTCCTGGGCGCGGAGGTCCTCCTCTACCCGACGGCGATCGGCTCGGAGCCGCCCGAGGCGGGCAGCCTCGACACCAAGGCCATGTGGCAGCGCGCGATGGTGGGCCACGCCGTCAGCAACTCCTGCTACGTCGCCGCCGCCAACCGGACCGGGCGCGAGCAGGACGCGAGCTTCTACGGCCACTCGTTCGTCTGCGACTACACGGGCGCGAAGCTCGCCGAGGCCGATGCGGACTTCGAGGGCGTGCTGCTGGCCGATCTCGACCTGGAGGCCGCCCGCACGTTCCGCGCGGGCATGGGCTTCTTCCGCGACCGGCGGCCGGACCTCTACGGTCCCCTGCTCACCCTCGATGGCAGGCGGCGGACGCGCGCCGCGTCCGGCGGCACCTGACCGGCGGCTGATGCGCGTTCTGCTCGTGTACTCCAATCAGGCCCGGGATCTCCTGCCCGCGCCGCCCATCGGGTTGAGCTACGTCGCCGGCGCGACGCGCCGCGAGGGTCACGACGTGCGCGTTCTCGATCTCCTCAAGAGCCGGCGGCCGCCGGACGACCTGCGGGAGGCCGTGCGCGCGTTCGCGCCCGCGGTCGTCGGCTTCTCGGTGCGTAACATCGACAACGTCATCCGCCAGCGCCCGGTCTGGCACCTCGGCGACGTCGCCGGGATGCTGGCGGCCGTCCGACGGGAGAGCCGCGCGCCGATCGTCCTCGGCGGCCCTGCCGTCTCCATCCTGGGCGCGGCGGCCCTCACGCATCTGGACGCCGACTTCGCCGTCGTCGGCGAGGGCGAGGAGACCTTTCCGCGACTCCTGGCCGCCATCGACGGCGCGCAGCGCTACGAGGACATCGCGGGGCTCTGCTACCGCCGGGACGGCACCGTGAGATGCACCCCACCCGTCCTGCTCGAGCGCTTCGGTGCCTCCGGCATGCAGGCGTGGATCGACTGGCCCGCGTACGAACGAGTCGGCGGCACATGGACGGTCCAGACCAAGCGCGGCTGTCCGCTCACCTGCACCTACTGCGCCTACCCGGCCATCGAAGGGCGCCTCTGCCGGCGCCGATCGGCGGAGGAGGTCGTGGACGAGATCGAGCGCGTGAAGGTCCGCGTGGGCCCCCGCACCTTCGAGATCGTCGATTCCACCTTCAACGTGCCCCCGGAACACGCGGAGGCCATCTGCCGCGAGATCATCCGCCGCGGCCTCAAGATCAACCTGACGGCGATGGGCGTCAATCCCCTCGGCGTCTCCGAGACGCTCTTCGCGCTCATGCGCGGCGCGGGGTTCAACTCCATGATGATCACCCCCGAGGCGGCCAGCGACGTCATGCTCCGGCGCCTGCGCAAGGGCTTCACCGTGGAGCGCGTGTGCGAGACGGCGCGCCTCGCGCGGGAGTCCGGCATCGCCAGCGCGTGGTTCTTCCTGCTCGGCGGGCCGGGGGAGACCCGAGAGACCGTGGAGGAGACCGTGTCGTTCGTCGAGCGGCACCTGAACGCGCGGCACTGTGTGTCCATTTTCATGACCGGGATCCGCGTCCTTCCCGGGACCGACCTCGCGCGGCAGGCCGTCGGCGAAGGGCACCTCCCCACGGAGCCGGAGCTGGCGAAGCCCGCGTTCTATTTTTCGCCGCACGTGGACGAGGCATGGGTCCTCGCCCGCATCAACCGCGCCATCACTCGGTGTCCCGGCATCGTGCACGCCGCTGAGGAAGGCCACTCGACCTACGAGCGTCTCGTGGACCGAGCGCTCTGCACGCTCGGCGTGGCCCCGCCCTACTGGCGCTTCCTGCCGATTCTCCTGCGCGTCCCGCCGGTCCCGGCGCTCCGCCGGAGGTATCCGTTGACGGCCGCGAGATGAACGCGGCCCCCGGGCCGATCACGCCGAGGGATTATCGAGACGTCTCGGCGACCGTGTCGAGGACCCCGCGCACCGTTGATGCGCCATCGTATTGAGCGACACCGCCAGCTCCTCGAACTCGTCTCGGCTCGCAACCTCCACCCGGGTGTCGAAGTCGCCTCGCGCGATCCGCCGCGTCCCTTCCTGGAGCTGCTCCGGGGGAATCAAGCTCCGCCGGATCTGCGTGATGCTCAGGAGGAGGACGATCCACAGGGACAGGAGGATCACGAGGAGACAGTTTCGCTCGAAGCTGGCGATCGGGGCGAGGCCGTTGGCCTTCGGCTCGCTGAGGACGATCGTCCACTGCGGGATCGCAGGTTCGTAAATTACCACTGGCAAGAACGCGGCCGGCATGAAGCAGACGCCCGAGGCCCAAGTAGACGTCAGCCGATGAGTCGCGCGCGCCCAGGCGATTGTGCCATTGGGGCGCGAACCAGGCCAGATCGAGGACCCTCGCCGGTATAAACACGCGTCAGTACCACCGACAAAGCGCCTCACGTTTGGCACCGGCCTTGCTGCCTCTCGCTGAGGGGGCGTCTGCTTGCTTGCCCCCAGAGGAGGGACCGCGTGACAAGGGCAGCTTTGCTCGTTGCTCCCGCACTGCTCCTTCCGATCGCCGCCGTGCTGGCGCTGGCGCGGACGCTTCCAGACGCGGTGACCGTTGCCGTGCACGCTGCGCCGCTGGTGGTCTTCGGGGGTGGCGCGCTGCTCGGGCTCGTCATCCGGCGGGGTCGGCTCGTCCTTGGGCTCGTCGTCCTCGCTCTCGCCGACCGCGCGCTCGTCCACTTCGGCGATCGCGCCATCTTCGACGCGGTGGCGCTGCTGCTGCCGCTGAACCTCGGCGTCATCGCTTGGCTCGGCGATGCGAGCCCCCTCGCCGCGCGCGGCGCGTCGTGGTTCGGCGTGGCGCTTCTCCAGGCCGGCGTCGTCGGGATCCTCCAGCGTCCCGAGCTGACTGCCCTCGCCGCCTCGCTTGAGCGACCGCTCGTCGCCACGAACCTGGGCGTCTGGACGGCCCTGCCACAGGTCGCCCTCTTCGCCTTCGCCGCGGCGCTGGGCCTGGTGCTCGCCAGGTTCCTCGTGGACGGCCGCCCGCTCTTCGCGGGGGCGGCATGGGCTCTGGTCGCATCGTTCCTCGCGCTCGACGGGGCCAGCGTTGGCGGGCCGTCGAGCGTCCACTTCGCCACCGCCGGGCTGCTGCTCATCGGCGGCGCCGCGTGGGAGCCGCCGCGAGTTGCCTATCTCGACGACGTGACCGGTTTACCGGTGAGCCTCGAACTCAACAAGGCGCTCCGACGGCTGCCCCGACGCTACGCGCTGGCACGCGTGGAAATCGACGAGTTCGTGAGCTTCCGTGGGGCGCACGGTACGGACGCCGCCCGCCGCATGTTGCGGCTCGTCGCGAAGGCGCTGACGAAGGTCGGCGGAGGCGGCCGCGTGTTCTACTGCGGGGCGCACACGTTCGCCGTGGTCTTCCGACGCACGTCGGCGGGGACGGCCGTCCGTCACCTCGACGCCGTCCGGCACGCCGTCGAGGCGGCGACCCTGGACGTGTCAGCGCCCGAGCCGCCTCGCGCGGGCCGGCCGGCGCGCGGCGGCGCCGCCAAGCGGACGGTATCGGTAACGATCAGCGTCGGTGTCGCGCAGCCCGTGAGCCGTGACGCCGATCCCCACGAAGTCCTGCGGGCCACCGAGCGCGCGCTGGAGCGCGCCAAGCAGGCCGGCTTGAACCGCGTCTTCGCGTAGCCGCGCGCCGGCGGCGCTCGCCGGCCTCCTTCGAGCCACGCACGTACTCGACGGCGGTGTTGGCCGCACTGGTTGGACCTCGCCTCCATTGCCGGTCTAATCCTTTGCGCTGTGGGCGACGGCCTCTTCGGTGCGACCCGCCAGCGTGTACGCCGCACCACTGGGGCGATGATGTTCAGAGCTGGTCACGGTCACCACCGGATACTGCGGGCTGCCACCAAAGACCGCCGCGTTGAAGAATCGGGCGGGCTCGGCTAAAGTGCGGAGGCACCGAGACCGGAAGTCACGGGCTCAACCGGCCGCCCGTAGTCCGGCTGGCCGGCGCCCTGCGCTCGACCTCGTAGAGCGCTCAGGATCGAAAGTCAGGAGGAGGACGAGATGAACTTGTCGCACGTCTGGTTCAAGCTTGTGGCGGTGCACCTGGCGGCCATGCTCTTCATCCTCTCCTGCCCGCCCGGCGTCGCCTTCGCGGGTCTCGTGAGCACCGAGGAGGTGCTGGCGGGGACCGACGCCCGAACGCAGCGGGCGCGCCTGGTGCACTTTCTCGAGCGCGACGAGGTCCGCGCGCACATGGCGCGTCTGGGCATTCCTCCGCGCGAAGCCATCGAGCGTGTCGCCGCGCTGTCGGATGGCGAGGTCGCGCGCATCGCGGGACATCTCGATACCCTGCCGGCCGGGCAGGACCCGGCGGCCATAATCGTGGGTGCCGCGGTTCTGGTGTTCCTCGTCCTCCTCGTGACCGACCTCCTGGGCCTGACCGACATCTTCCCGTTCGTGAAGAAGGCGAAGTGATCCACGGCGGGCGCCTGCTCCTCGCCGCCGCGGCCGTCGCCCTCGTCGCGACGGGGTGCTCGACGCTCGCGCGGCCCCGGATCGAACTGCCGCGGCTCGGCCTCCCGCCCCGGGCCGAGGTGACCGGCGTCCCGTTCTTCCCGCAGGAGGACGACTACTGCGGGCCCGCGGCGCTCGCGATGGTCCTGGGGTGGTCGGGGCTGAGCGTGACGCCCGAGGGCCTGGTGGGACAGGCCTTCACGCCGGGACGCGAGGGGACCTTCCCGTCCGACATCGTCGGCGCGGCTCGCCGCCACGGTCGGCTCGCCGTCCTCGTCACGACGCTGCCCGACGTGCTGCGCGAGCTCTCCGCGGGCCACCCCGTGATCGTCTTCCAGAATCTCGGCCTGTCCTGGCTCCCGCGATGGCACTTCGCTGTCGCGGTGGGCTATGACCTCGGGCGCGGCGAACTCTCGCTCTACTCGCGCCGGGAGCGCGGCCGCCGTGTGGCACTCGGCACCTTCGACCGCACCTGGGCGCGCGGCAACCGCTGGGCCGTCGTCGTCCTGCCGCCGCACGTGCTGCCCGCGACCGCGGAGGACCGCACGGTCGTCGCAGCCGCCGCCGGTCTCGAGCGCGCAGGGCGTTTCGCCGACGCGGCGACCGCGTACGTGACGATCGCCGACCGCTGGCCCGACAGCTACCCCGCGCTCATCGGTCTCGGGAACGCGCGCTACGCGCTGGGCGACTTCGACGCCGCGGACGACGCGTACCGGCGCGCCATTGCCGGCCGCCCGCATGAGCCCGCCGCCTGGAACAACCTCGCCCACGCCCTCGCCAGGCGCGGCCGGCGTGAGGAAGCCGTGGAGGCCGCCCGGACAGCCGTGAGCCTCGCCTGGGGGGACGCGGGGAGGTACGAAGCGACGCTCCAGGAGCTTTCCAGGGAGTAGCGACCCCGCGGCGACCGCCCGGTCGATGGAATGGTGCCCCCGGGGTGACTCGAACACCCGGCACGCAGTTTAGGAAACTGCTGCTCTATCCACCTGAGCTACGGGGGCCCAGCGACGATTCTACCGCGCTTTAGAAGAGATCGGAGGCGTCCACGCCGCGCGCGGCGAGGAGCGCGCGGAGCTTGCGGAGCCCGGCGGCCTCGATCTGGCGCGCGCGCTCGCGCGTGAGGCCGAGCCGCCCGCTGATCGCCTCGAGCGTCTCGGGCCCGTCGCCTTCCAGGCCGTAGCGGCGGCGGAGGACGGTGCGCTCGTTTGCGGCGAGGTCGTCGAGGACCGAGACCAGATCGGCGTGGCTCCGGAAGAACGCGGCCGCGGCTTCACTCCGGTCGGCCGCGGCCTCGGGCGGCCGGGGCTGCCGGCGGATCTCCTCGAGCTCCTCGATCTGCTCGACGCTCAGGCCGAGGGCCGTGGCGAGCTCGGATGGCGTCGGCCGCCGACCGAGCGCCTGGCTGAGCCGCTCCTGCTCCTTCGCGCAGCGCCCGAGCAGAAGCTCGACGTGGACGGGCAGCCGGATCATCCGGGCCTGGTGCGCCAGCGCGCGCACGATCCCCTGGCGGATCCACCAGACCGCGTAGGTGGAGAACCGCACGCCGCGGTCGGCGTCGAACCTCTCGACCGCCCGCAGGAGCCCGAGGTTGCCTTCCTCGATCAGGTCGGGCAGCGGGAAGCCGCGGTTCAGGTAGCGGCGGGCCACCTGGACGACGAGGCGCAGGTTGGCCTCGGTGAGCCGCTCCTTGGCCGCCTCGTCGCCGCCGCTGGCGCGCCGCGCCAGGTCCGCCTCCTCGGCGCGCGTGAGAAGGGGGATCCGCCCGACCTCCTTCAAGTAAACTCTGAGGTTCGCGCGGCTCGTCTCTCGCGTTTCCTCGCGGAGAAAGTCGTCGAGCTCGTCCGCGAGGGTGTCGAGCGACGCGTCCGGGATGATCTCGTCCGCCTCGTCACTCATCGGGCGGGTTCTCGTCGGTCTCGTCCACCTGGGCGATCCGCGGCGGGAGTGGCAGGAGGTAGAGCGGGTTGTAGTTCTTGCCGTCGCGCTTGATCTCGAAGTGGACGTGGTACGTCGTCGCGCGGCCCGTCCGGCCGACCGTCGCGATCGTCTCGCCGGCGACCACGCGGTCGCCCGCCTCGACGAGGTTCTGGTCGTTGTGGGCATAGACCGTGACGAATCCCTGGTCGTGCTCGATCTTGAGGACCCGGCCGTAGAGCGGTTCCACGCCGCTCCTGATGACGACCCCGGGGGCCGCGGCCAGGACCGGGGTGCCGAGCTCGGCCTTGATATCGATGCCGCGGTGCCAGCCGCTCCGGCGCCGTCCATAGGTGGACGTCACCGGCCCCTCGGCGGGCCACGCGAACTCGAGCGGCGCGTCGTCGAAGTCGGGCACGGACAGCACGATCCCCCCGGGCACCCTGGGCGCCGGCGGCATGCCGTCGGGCGGCACGTGCGCCGCAGCGACGGCCGCGGAGGCCGCTCTCGGGATCACGAGCCGCTGACCGAGCTTCAGCAAGACCCCCGGCCCCGGAAGCCGATTTGCGGCGACGATCGCCGCCACGGTGACGCCGTAGCGCTTGGCGAGGGCGCCCAGAGTGTCGCCCTGCTTGACTTCGTGGACGCGGCTCGGCCCGGCGGAGGCGGTTGCCTGGTGGCCGGTGGCCGACGCGAGCATGGGGCCTGCGAGGACGAGCAGGCCGAAGGCCGCGGGGCGAAGGGCTCTCACGGCTCGAACTCCGCGTAGCGGATCCCGAACGAGGCGAACCGGCCCGTCGGGGGCAGCCAGCGGACGGTCACGCCCGCGACGCGGGAGAGCGGTGGGCCCTTCTCGAGCTCGCGCACGAACTCCTCGATCACCGCTCGCGGACCCTCGGCGCGCGCGCGGACGCGCCCGTCCTTGAGGTTCATGACGTAGCCGGCGAGGCCAAGGCTCTGGGCACGGCGCTGGGCGTAGGTGCGGTACCCGACGCCCTGCACGTCCCCCTCGACGATGATCTCCGCTGCGGATCTCCCGTTCACGAGGGTTCGACTCGACTTTTCGGCGACCGCCCGGCGGCCGGCGATCACCGGCCGGCGGACGGTCAGAAAAGTGGTCGGGGCGAGAGGATTTGAACCTCCGACTTCACGGTCCCGAACCGTGCGCGCTACCAGGCTGCGCTACGCCCCGACGCGACCCGTCTATTCTACACAAGCTCGCTGCGAAACGGGGGGTCACGACTCCCAGGCGTACTTGCCGACCAGCTTGACGAACTTGCACTCGCCGTGCTCCTGCGTCTTCATCTCGCCGCGGACCTTCTCGACGACCGTGAGCGTCTGGTTCACCGGGTCGCCGAGCGGGAGCACCAGCCGTCCCCCCTCGGCGAGCTGCTGGAAGAGCGGCGGCGGCACGGCGGGCCCGCCCGCGGTCACCAGGATCCGGTCGAAGGGCGCCTCATCGGGCCAGCCGAGGGTTCCGCTGCCGATCCGCACCCAGACGTTGGCGTACCCGAGCTCGGCGAGGAGCGCGCGCGCCCGCTCGGCCAGGCGCGGCAGCCGCTCGATCGAGCAAACGCGCCGGGCGAGCTCGGCGAGGACCGCCGTCTGGTAGCCCGAGCCCGTACCGATCTCGAGGATCTTGTCCCGTTCGGAGAGCTCGAGGAGCTGCGTCATGAGCGCCACGATGTACGGTTGGGAGATCGTCTGCTCCTCGCCGATCGGGAGGGGATGGTCGCCGTATGCGCGGTCGCGCAGCGCCTCCTCGACGAAGAGGTGGCGCGGCACCTTCCGGAGGGCGTCGAGCACGCGCGCGTCGGTGACCCCGCGGCGCACGAGCTGCTCCTCCACCATCCGCAGGCGCTCCCGCTCGTAGGGGTCGCGCGCGCGCTCCACTACTCGCTCCGCGCGCGCTTCCTGGCGGCGGGCCTGAACTGCGCATTGAGGGCGCCCGAAAGATCGCCGAGCTGATCCAGCGCCCGGTGGTTGGTGAGGTCGAGGTGGAGCGGCGTGACCGAGACGTCCCCGTCGTGGATCGCGCCCATGTCGGTGCCGTGGAGATCCTCCCACTCGGGCTCGCCCGCGCCGATCCAGTAGTGGGTGCGTCCCCGCGGGTCCGCCTGCTCGACGATCTTCTCGCTGTAGACCCGGTGGCCGAGCCGCGTGAGCCGAATGCCGCCGGCTGGCTGCGCCGGGACGTTGACGTTCAGGAGCGTCTTCCGCGGGAGGCCGGTCACCAGGACGCGCATCGCGATCAGGCGCGCCACCTGGGCGGCGCGGTCGAACTCGGTGCCGCTCACGAGCGATACCGCGATGGAGGGCACGCCGAGGAGCGTACCCTCCATCGCGGCCGAGACCGTTCCGGAGTATGTCACGTCGTCACCGAGGTTCGAGCCATGGTTCACGCCGGCCACGACGAGCACCGGCCTCTCGGGGAGGAACCCGAGGACGCCGAGGTTGACGCAGTCGGAGGGCGTGCCGTTGACCGCGAACCGCCGCTCGCCGACGCGATCCACCCGGAGCGGCCGGTGGAGCGTCAGCGCATGCCCGCAGGCGCTCTGCTCGCGCTCCGGCGCGAGCACGTACACGTCCCCGAGCTCGTCGAACGCTCTCGCGAGCGCCGCGAGCCCGGAGGCGTGAACGCCGTCATCGTTGGTGAGCAGCAGAACGGCCATAGGAGAGAACAATGGTCGGGGCGACTGGATTTGAACCAGCGACCCCATGACCCCCAGTCATGTGCGCTACCGGGCTGCGCCACGCCCCGACCTCGAACTCCGATTGTCGCAGAAACCCCCGGTCGCTTCAAGAACCGAGGCGCGCGCGGAGGGTGGTGAGCCGCTCGCGAATGCGCCGGAGCGCGTTGGCGTACGCGGCTTCCTTCATCCCGAGCTCGAGCTGCTCGGTCGACTTGCGCGATTCGGCGATCAGGCGTTTCTTGGCGCCCTCGAGCGTGAGGCGCTCATCGTAGAGGAGGGTCTTGATGCGCTTGACGAGGTCGAGGTCGCGCTTGCGGTACAGCCGCTGGCCCGCCGGGTTCTTCTTCGGGCGCAGCAGCTTGAACTCCGACTCCCAGTACCGGAGCACGTATGCCGGGACGGCGGTGAGCTCCTCCACCTCGCCGATCCGGTAGTAGAGCTTCTCGGCGGGCGGAGCCGTCAGGCCGTCTGGATGTTGATCTTTTGCTTCAGCCCCTTGCTCGGCTTGAATGTGAGCACCTTCCGGGCGGTAATCTCGATGGACTCGCCCGTTTGTGGATTGCGGCCGCGCCGCGACGCTTTGCGCCGGATCCGGAAGTGGCCGAAGCCCACGATCTTCACGTCTTCGCCGCGCTCGAAGCACCGGAAGATGATGTCGAAGACCGACTCCACCACCGACGAGGACTGGCGCTTCGAAAGCCCGTGGGCCGCCACAGCATTGACCAGGTCGTTCTTCGTCACGGTGACGCTTCACCTCCTCGCACGGAATCCGCCGGTCATCCCCCGCCCCGCGCGATGAAGCCCTTGTAGCCCTTCGTCTCGAGCTCGGCGCGCGCGGCCCTGGCGGCGGCGAGGTCGGCGAACGGCCCGACGCGTACGCGGTGGAGCGTCTCTCCGCCTGCTGCGGCGGCCGGCGGCGCCGCCGCGGGCGCCGGGGCGGCGGCGCGGCGCACCTGGACCTTCAGGCCTTCCGCGGCGAGGTCCTTGGACAGCGCGACGGCGTCGCGTAGCGGCAGGCTCGGCTTCACCACGACGCCGGTGCCCGACGGCTCGGTCGCGAGCCCCTTCGCCGTCAACTTGGCGCCGAGGTCGGCCGCCGGGGCCCCGGTCACGAAGACGTCGTACTTGTCGCCCGGGGCGGCGCTCGGCACGGGGGCGGGCGCGGCTGCCCCCGGCTTGCCGCCGCTGTCTCCAGCCGGTCCCGCCGTAGACTCGTCAACGCTGAACTTCAGCTCGCGCAGCTTGGTCGCGAGGCTCTTGGCGCGCTCGGGGTCTTTGAAGGCGCCCACCTGGACGAAGTACGCGCCGGTAGCGGCCGGCGCCCTGGCGGTCGCGGCCCTCGCGGGCCGGCGCGCGGGCTTGGCCGCCTTTGCCTCTTTTTCTTCTTTCGCCATGGCGGGAGCGGGCGCCGGTGCCGGCGTCACCGCAGGCTTCGCCGCGGCCGGCGGCGCCGCGGCCGGCGGTGCGGCGGCCGGCGGTGCGGCGGCCGGCGGTGTCGCGGGCGGCGCCGGCGGCTTCGCCGCGGGAGGTGCGGGTCTCACCGCCGCCGTCTTCGAAGGCGGCGGGTTCATCCACTCGAGGACGTACGGTACGGCCACGGCCGCGATGACGCCGCACACGATCAGGACGAGAACGACGCGGAACCAGAGCGCCGAGAAGATGGACCGCGCCGTCTCCTCGTATGAGGGCTCGGGCTGCCGGTCGTCCGGCTGGTCGCGATCGTCAGGATCCATCGCGCGTCATCTTAGCATAGGCGTTGCGTTTTCCATGCGTTCCGCGCGCGTGCGGGAGAAGGCGATCTCCGCGAAGAGCGCCTCGGCGTCGCTCCGCGTGTCGTTGGCGTCGATCATGAGGGCGACCTGACCGACGCGGGGCGGCTGGCGGCCGAAGAGCGCCAGGTAGTCCTCGGCGACGTTCCGCTCCTGGGGCTGCCAGGCATCGAGTCGCGAGGCGCCCGACTCGACGACGATGATCCTGACGTTCGGCGCCTTCAGGCTCGCGAGCCGCGTGCCGACGGGCGCTTGGCTGTCCCACACGTAGCCGATCACTTCGCTGTTCACGAGCGGCGCGGGCCAGCGCGGAAAGATCACGTAGACCTGCGCCGCCTGGTCGTCGGCCGCCAGCTCCCGAACGTCGCCCGCTGCCGGCAGCCGCGCGACCCTCCACTGCCATGCGAGAACGGGGAATTCCCGGAGATCCACGATCACGTCGCGGTAGAGCGCGAAGGACGCCTGGGCGCTCCGGAGGCGGATCGCGAGCCCCGGGTCGCCGCGGACGAGCTCGATCGCGGCGCGCCCGGCGAATTCCTTCAGCTCCCACCCCGGCGGCACGCCCTCCAACGGCAAGCGCCACGGCGAGCGGTCGCTGAC
>JACPCG010000077.1 GCA_016179925.1 Candidatus Rokuibacteriota bacterium
GCTGGATGAGCCACGCCCACATGCCCGCCCTGGTGTCGCGCCACCCCTCGACCGTCGTCCACTCGCGCTTGAGGACGCGGCTCACCGCGGAGCCTCCGCAAGACGGTTCACGACGATAGCTCCGTTCGCGATGACGAGGCGCAGGTCGTTGAGCGCCTCGACGCGCTCGCCGGGGTCGCCGCCCACGGCGATGAGGTCGGCGACGAGGCCCGGTGCGATGCGCCCGGTCTCGCCCTCCAGCCCGAGGACTCGCGCGGCGACCGAGGTCGCCGAGCGGATCACCTCGCGCGGCGCCATGCCCGCCTTCACCATCAGGCTGAGCTCCGGCACGATCGAGCCGTGGGGGTTGAGCGGCGTGCCCGCGTCAGTCCCCGCGGCGATCGGGACGCCCGCCCGCACCGCCATCTGGAAGCTCTCGAGGTGGCGCCCCCGGACCGCCTCCGACTTCCGCACCGCGAACTCCGGGATCCCGGCGGCGATCCCGCCGGCGATGATCGCCTCGGGCGCGACCAGCGTCCCGACGAGGGCGATCCCCTCCTTCGCCATCTTCCGGGCGATGGGCTCGGTGAGGAAGATTCCGTGCTCGATGGACGTGATGCCGGCGTCCACGCACGCGGCGATGCCCGCGGTCGCCTGCGCGTGGGCGGCGATGCGGCGGCCGGCCTTCTTCGCCTCCTCGATCGCGGCGCGGATCTCCTCGGGCGTGAGCTGGGGCGAGCCGGGCTCCACCCCCGGCGTCAGCACGCCGCCGGTCGCGAGGATCTTGATGACGTCGGCGCCCGCCTTGAGCTGCTCCCGCACCGCCTTGCGCACGTCCTCCGGCCCGTCCGCCTCGCGCCCGAACCGCCAGCCGTGGCCGCCCGTCATGCAGATGCCCAGCGCCGCGGCGAGGACGCGCGGCCCGGGCACGAGGCCGGCGCGCACGGCATCCCGCACGGCGAGCGCCACGCCGTCGCGGCCGCCGAGGTCGCGCACCGTCGTCACGCCGGCCGTCACCGTCTGTCGCGCGCGGAGCACCGCCTTGATCGCCGTCGTGACGGCCGAATCCTCGCCGAGCGTCTTGACCGGGTCGGCCTCGCCGCCGAGGCAGAGGTGAACGTGGCAGTTGATGAGCCCGGGCAGGAGCGTCAGCCCGTCGAGGTTCAGCACGGTCGCGTCGGCCGGAGGGCGATCGTCGGCGATGACCGCGCTGATCCGGCCCCGCTCGATCACCACCGCGCGCTCCTTCACCGGCTCGGCGCCGGTGCCGTCGATCAGCGTCGCGCCCGTCAGCATCAACCTGTCCATTCGTGAGGCTCAGTCGCCAATTTCTACCATGCTGGAGGCGGGTGCGCTGACACCGGGTGCCGCCCGGGTGAGGGCCACCGGCTCCGTCCAGACGGCCGGCGCGCCCCCCCGGAGACCGGCGCGGACCGTGAAGAGCGGCCCCGGCGCCGCCGCGGGGAAGTCGCGCCGCCAGTGGGCGCCGCGGCTCTCGCACCGCTCGAGCGCCGAGAGCGCGATCAGGCGCGCGACCGCCGTCTGGTTCACGACGTTCAGCCAGTCCTGCCAGGCGAGGTTGAAGGCGGCGCCGCCCGGAACACCGACCCCCTCGAGCCGGGCGGCGATCCTGTCGATCGCGGCGAGCGCCTCGCGCAGACCATCGCCGTCACGCACGAGCCCCACCTTCTCCCACATCACGTCGCGGAGCTCGCGCTGGAGGTCGTAGAGGTCCCCCGTCGCCGGCCGCGCCAGGGGCGCGGTCAGCCGGCGGGCCGAGGCCTCGAGCGCCGCGGCGTTGACCTGGGGCATCGGCGTCGCGAGGACGGACTCGGCGATCACGTCGCCCGCGATCCCGCCGAAGACGGTGGACTCGGCGACGCCGTTGCCGCCCAGGCGGTTGGCGCCGTGGACGCCGCCGGTATCCTCGCCCGCCCCGAACAGGCCCTCGACCGCCGTGCGGCAGGCGGTGTCGATGACGACGCCGCCCATCATGAAATGGGTCGTCGGCCCGACCTCGACGGGCTCGCGCGCCAGGTCGCGCCCGAAGTCGCGGCAGCGCTTCACCATGCCGCGAAAGTTCCGCTCGACGACCGCCGCGCCGAGATGCGAGACGTCGATCCACACGCCGCCGTTCGGTGTGCCGCGCCCCTCGACGACCTCGGTGAACGAGGCGCGCGCCACGAGGTCGCGCGTCGAGCGCTCCATCCGCGCCGGGTCGTAGCGCTCCATGAACCTCTCGCCGCGGCCATTACGCAAATGTCCGCCCGCTCCCCTCAGGCCTTCCTCCAGCAGCGCGCCCGTCATGAGCGAGCCCGGGATCACCAGGCCCGTCGGATGGAACTGGACCATCTCCATGTCGCGAAGCTGCAGGCCCGCGCGGTAGGCGAGCGCGATGCCGTCGGCGGCCTTGTCGGCCGAGCACGCGATCACGCGGTACATCGTCGGCCCGCCGCCCATCGCGAGGAGCGTCGCGCGCGCGCGGAGGACCTGGAACCGCCCCGCGCGGCAGTCGAGCACCAGCGCGCCCGCGGCCCGGCCGTCGCCGTCCCTGAGCAGCTCCACGGCGCGGCACTCCTCGAGCGCCTGGATGTTCGCCCGCGCCAGCGCCTGCTCGGCGAGGCGGTTCATGATCTCGATGCCGGTGAGGTCGCCCTTGTGGATCGTCCGGTCGTGGGTCTGCCCGGCGAACGGCTTCTGGTGGATCCGCCCCTCGGGCGTCCGATCGAAGAGGCAGCCGTAGCGCGACTCGAGCTCGAGCACGCGCCCGGGCGCCTCGCTCACGAGCGTCCAGACGAGATCCTGGTCATTGATCCAGCCGCCGCCGGCGAGCGTGTCGAGGAAGTGCGCCTCGAGGGAATCGGGCGCCCCCAGCACGGCGTTGTACCCGCCCTGCACCATGCGCGTGCAGCCGGCGCGACCGAGCAGCCCCTTGACGACGACGGTGACGCGGAGCTTCGGCGAGGCGTCCGCGGCGTGGAGCGCCGCGCAGAGGCCCGCGCCGCCTGCGCCGAGGATCAGGACGTCCGTGTCGGCGGTGTCGATCACCGGGCGAGGAGCGCCTAAGAAGAAAGGGCCACTGCGCGCTTCACCGTGGCCTTATCTTAGCCCAGGGTCCTGAGTCGAGTCAGAGGTTCATCAACCCGCTGCGCGGGGCGGGGCGGGGGGCGGTCTCCCCGGAACCGTGGCTTCGGCGTGTTGCCGGAGCAGAAGACCTCGATGTCGTGGCCCCTCCCGAGCGGGCGCACCGTGTTGCGAGGTAGCGTGTTCCGGGGAGACCGCGCCCCACCCCGCCCGGCAGTTGCGGGTCAGCGAGCGTGCGGCGCGTGCTCCTCGCCGAAGCCGTCGGAGGCCTTGAGGCGCTCCTCGGCGCCGGGGATGTACAGCCGCTCGAGCGTCTGGAAGTGCTCGACCCGCGCCATCACGTGGTGGCTCTCGGTGGGGTGGCCGACCTTCGTCTTCTCGAGCCGCCACTGGGCCTGCTCCTCGTCGCGCACCAGCTCCTCCATCGCGTTCCACATGGCGTACGTCGCGGCGTGGGCGCCGAAGAGGGTGATGAAGATGAACTTGTACCCGAGCTCCCCGAGCTCCCGGAACGAGAAGGGGTCCGGGTCCTTGTGCCACTTGAACGACGACGAGTAGTTGAACGCGAGTGGCAGGGTCGGGTGCGTCTCGCGCATCGCCCGGGCGAACGCGACCGCGGGCTCGCGCGCGGCGTTGCTCAGCTCGCACCAGACGAGATCCACGCCCGCGTCGGCGTAGGCGCGCCCCCGCGCGATCGCCTTCTCGAGGCTCCCGCCGACGGCGCCATAGGCGTCGGTGCGCGCGATGATGACGAAGTCACGGTCGAGCCTGTTCCGGACGTCCACGGCCGCGCGGTACTTGCCGAGCGCCTCATCGCGGCTCACGATCGTCTTGCCCGCGATGTGGCCGCAGCGCTTCGGAAACCGCTGGTCCTCCAGATGGATGCCCGCGACGCCCGTCTTGACGAACTCCTGGACCGTCCGCATCGTGGACAGCGCGTTGCCGTAGCCGTCATCCGCGTCCGCGATGATGGGGAGGTCGACCGCGCTCGCCACCATCGAGGCGATCCGGGTGACCTCGGTCTGGGTCAGGAAGCCCATGTCCGGCCAGCCGTTGGCCAGCGCCATCGAGTAGCCGCTCAGGTAGATGGACTTCATCCCGACGCGCTCGGCGATCTGCGCGCCGAGCGGATTGTAAATGCCGCCGGTGAACAGGTACGGCTCGGTCTTCAGCAGCTGACGGAACTTCCTCCCCGCGTTCTCCACCTCCGGCGCCCTCCTAGGCGATGCCGCCGAGCGCCAGCGACTCGGCGCACCAGCGACAGTAGGTGATCGCCTCCAGCTCGATCGAGCAGCTCCGGCAGCCGGCGGTCCCGCACTCCTGGCAGCCCGTCCGGCGCGACGGGTGCTCCAGCGTCATCCCGCACTCGCAGGTCCCGTACATGGCGTCCTCCTCGCGACCCTCCGGCCGCCGTCTCGCTCCGACGATCCGCGTCGTCGTGCGCCCACTGTGCCGGTCGGCGCCATGCAAAGCAACACGATTGTTTTTATAAGCGCGATAAAATATATTTATCAGCGTGGAGATCCCCCAGATCGAGGCGTTCCTCGCGGTCGGGACCTTCGGCGGCTTCCGCCGGGCGGCCGACGCGCTCCGGATCACCCAGCCCGCGGTGAGCGCGCGCATCCGCGCCCTCGAGGGCTCCCTCGACGTGAAGCTGTTCGAGCGCGGCAGGCACGGGCTCGCCCTCTCCCCCGCCGGCCGCGCCCTCCGCCCCCACGCCGAGCAGCTCCTGCAGGCCGTCGCCCATGCCCGCCAGGCGGTCCACGACCTCCGGCCGGCGAGCGGCGGCGCGCTCCAGATCGCGGCGGTGCTGTCGATCTGCACCTACCTGCTGCCGGACGTGCTGAAGCGTTTCCAGGCCGCCTATCCCAAAGTCTTGATCACCGTGCGCTCCGGCCACTCCAAGGAGGTCCTCGAGATGGTCCTGCGCGGGGAGGCGGAGGTCGGGCTGGCGCGCTCGCTCCACCACCCCGAGGTGGAGACGCTCGCCCTCCGGGACGACCCGCTCATCCTGGTGGCGCGCCCAGATGCCTGGCCCGCGCGCGAGCGGCGGGCGCGGCTCGAGGAGGTGGCCGACCGGCCGCTGATCTTCTTCGACCGTGGCTCGAGCGACTGGACGCTGACCCACGGCCTCTTCCGCCGGGCGGGCCTCGTGCCGAACGTGGCGCTCGAGGTCGAGACGATCGAGACCGCGAAGAGGATGGTCGAGCGGGGCGTGGGATTCGCGTTCCTGCCGCACCTGGCCGTCGGGCGCGAGCTGCGCCGGCGCTCGCTCGCGGCGATCGCGATCGTGGACGCCGAGCCGATCAGCCGGAGCCTCGACGTGATCCACCCGCGCCAGCGGCCGCTCTCCGCCGAGGCGCGGGCGCTCCTGGCCGCCCTGCGGTCGGCGCTGAGCGATGCCGGCGGGCCGCCCCGCCGGCCGCGCCCGCGGCGAAAGGCCCGCTAGCCTGGATTATTCCCACGAGAGCCCGGCCATGGCCCTGGCGCCGCGGTCGGCGGACTGGAGCGCTCGTTCGACGTCGCCGTCGCACACGGACACCCGGGCTCACCTTGTCAACTCGGCTCGATCGGCCTCCTCACACCTCGACCTCGACGTCGGCGCCAGTGACCCGCACCGGGTAGCTCCTGACCGCTCGCCCCGCCGGCGGCCCCAGGACGGTCCCGGTCTTGATGTCGAACCTCGCCCCGTGCCAGGGGCAGGTCACTTCGGTTCCCTCGACCGTCCCTTCGGATAGCGGCCCTCCTCGATGCGTGCACGTATCGCTCAGCGCGTAGAACGCTTCTCCGGCCCGAAAGAGGGCAATCTTCTGGCCCTCCACTTCGAGCAGTTTGGCCTGCTGGTCTTCCAACTCATCGGTCGTAGCCACCTTCATGAATTTGGGCATCACCTCTTCCTCCTCTGGGTCGGTTCAGTCTGCGACCGCTCTCCCCGCGGCCCCTTTCCCAGGTTGGCCATCCTCACTTCTTCGTGGCGGCCTGGACACCGGGGTTGTCCACGAAGAACTGCTTGTTCACCGCGATGAAGTGTCTTGGAATACCGTCGAGACCGGGCGACTGCTCGCGCTCCTCAGCCCCCCACCAGTGAATCGGTCTTCGCTGCCATGACGAAGTCATTGCGGTGGAGCCCGTGGATCTTATGGGTCCACCACGTCACCGTCACCCGGCCCCATTCGGTGAGCAGAGCGGGATGATGGCCTTCCGCTTCGGCGAGGACGCCGACGCGGTTGGTGAAGGCGAGGGCCTCAGCATGGGCTTAATGGTGGATCGGCCCGCGTTCACCTGATCCCTTCCTTCTTTCCCAGGTGCCGGCCGCCCCAACTCGCCTCACTCCCCGATCTGAGGGTCCACCATCCGCTCGGGCCGCACGCACCGGTCGAACTCCTCAGCTGTCAGGTAGCCGAGCGCTAGCGCCGCCTCCTTGAGCGTCAGTCCGTCCCGGTGGGCCTTCTTCGCGATCTCGGCGGCCCGGTCGTAGCCGAGGCGCGGCGTCAGCGCCGTCACCAGCATGAGCGACCGCTCCAGGTGCTGGCGGATCCGCTCGCGGTCTGGCTCGATGCCTCGGGCGCAATGCTCCTCGAAGGAC
>JACPCG010000078.1 GCA_016179925.1 Candidatus Rokuibacteriota bacterium
CCCCAGCTCGGTGAGCGCGGTGGCGCCCGCAAACAGGAGCACGGCCCAGCGGGCGGCGCGCGCGAGGAAGCGGGCCTCCGGCAGCCCCGCGTTGACGGCGGCGATGAGCGCCGCCTGGCCAACGAAGTTCGCCAGCAGCGCGCCGACGAGCATGATGAGCAGCGCCGACAGCACGCTCGGCAGCAAGCGCATCAGGATCCCGGTGGCGCCCGGCGCCCCGGGGATCGCGAGCGCGTCGACACCCATCGTCGCGAAGATCACGAAGATGCCCCAGCCCACCAGCAGCCTGAGCGCCTGCGACGGGGGCCGGGCGACGCCGGCCCGAGCCAGCGCGGTCGTGAGACCCCAGGCGCCGCTCCTGCGGTCGAGGTCCACCACCCGGGCGAGCCGTCCGACGAGGGCGCCCGCGACCCAGCCCAGCACCGCGCCGGCGAGGAGCAGCACCAGCATGGCGAGGACGCTGGGGATCACGGCTTTCAGGGTGACACCCGCGTTGCGGATCGCCGCCAGGACGAGGTCATACCAGAAGTCAGTCATGGCCGGGCCTCCGTTCACTCGCTTCGACGCCCCGTCGCCGCACCGCGGCCGCGGTCGCGGTCCGCACCGCCGCGATCAGCGCGCGGAACTGGAACGGCTTCTCGAGGTACTGCTGCGCGCCGAGCTTCAACGCCTCCTCCGCCACCAGCGCCCCGCCGAACGCCGTGATCAGGACGACCGGGACCTCCGGGCGCTGGCGCCGGAAGGCGGGCAGCACGTCGAAGCCGCCGAGGCCCGGCATCTCCTTGTCCAGGATCACGACGTCGAAGCGCGCTCCCTGCGCGAGGGCGAGGAGCCGTTCGCCGCTCGGCTCCTCGATCACGCGGAACCCCTCCCGCTCGAGCCAGTCCCGCAGCAACGCCCGCATTGCCGGGTCGTCGTCGACGACGAGCGCCGTGACGGGTTCCCCTCCGGCCTCGCTCATCGTCCGAGAACGTCCGGGACGCCGGCGCGCATGCGCTTCGAGCTACGCATCGAGCCCGACGCGCCCGAACCACTCGGGCGCGAGGCCCGCCTGCCGGAGGCTCAGGATCACCCGGCGCGGCGATCCCCAGTCGCTCCACACCACCCCGGCCAGCCGCATGACGGCCAGGGCGGGCGCGCAGTCCTGCAGGATCGCGGTCGAGAAGCTCGCACTCGGCATCGCCCCGAACACCCGGCGGAGCACAGGGAGATTGTCTTCCGCATCGAAGAGCGGCGCAACCTTCTCCAGCGCCACGTGCACACGCCACAGGAACTGGCGGCCCACGTCGACGAGGGTCCGCGCCTTCGAGACCAAGACGAGCGTGTTCCACAGGTCGCCGCGGGCCAAGCATGCGGCCGCCTCCTCGGCCGTGGGCTTCTCCACGAACCGCCGGACCGCCCGGACGGGACCGCTCGGCGTCCACCCGAGCGTCTCGCCCGTTTCGATCCATCCGTACTCGGTCTCCGCGTCGGTGGGCATGGCGCCCAGGAGGAGGAGGCGCTCCGGATGCCGCTCCACGAACGCCGCGGCTTCCGCGACACGGCTCATGAACAGCTGCTCGCCGAGCACGAAGTGATCCGACGGGAACAGGGCGACGGTCGCGTCCGCATCGCGTCGCTGGATCCAGTGAGCCGGCAGCAGGATGCCGGCGGCCGTGCCCCGGTCCGCCGGCTGGAGCAGCACGTGGGGCGTCGAGGGACGCGGGAGCTCCGGCGCGAGGTACTTCGCCTGCTCCCGCACGCTGACGACGACCGTCCGCTCGGGCGGGACCGCCAGCGCGACGCGGTCGAGCGTCCGCCGCAACATCGAACGCGAGCCCACCAGGGTCGCGTACTGCTTGGGACGTGGCTCGCCAAAGAGCCGTCGGGTCAGGGGCAGCAGGCGCGTTCCGCGCCCGCCCGCGAGGATCACCGCCCACGGGCTGGGCGCCAGCGGCCCCGGCGCGCCCGGCCGCGGCGCTGACGCCGGGGTCGGCGACTGCCGGCGCGGCGCGACCGGACGCGCGTCGTGGCCGAGCACCCTGCGGACGGTGCCGACCAGTTCGGCGAGCCGCACGGGCTTCTCCAGATAGCAGGTCGCCCCGCGGCTGAGCGCCGCCTCGGCCACCAGCGCGCCACCGAAGGCCGTGATCAGGATGACCGGCATCTCCGGAGCGCGATGGGTGAGGAACGAAACGAGATCGAGCCCGTTGAGTAGCGGCAGCTCCTTGTCCACGATCGCGACGTCGAACCAGTCACGCTCGACGGCGGCGATGGCGCCCTCGCCGGAGCGCTCGACGCTGACGCGGAATCCGTCCCGCTCGAGCGCGTCCTCGACGAGCGACGCCATCGCCGCCTCGTCCTCGACGACCAGGACATGATGCCGGATGCTCCTGACCGCCCCGTGGTGTTCGGGCGTTTCGACCGTCCGCACGCCCACGGATGATCGCAACGTTGATGCCAGGCGCCCCCCGGGGGAGATCGGCCAACGACCGCGGCGACTTATCGCGCGCGTCAGCACGCGGGGGGTGCCGCCCGTCCACGACAACGTGTCCGAGGCCCGACAGCATGACGTGAACTCTCCAACTCCGCGTGGCTCACCCGGGCAAGCACCGTCGGGTTTGCAATCTTGGAGCCGTTGAGATGCAGGACCGGAAGCACCGCGCCGTCGGTTACCGGGTTCAGGAACTTGTTCGAGTGCCAAGCGGCGGCGAGAGCTCCGGTCTCCGCCTCGCCATCGCCGACAGCCGCAGAGAGATCCCTCCGCCCTGCGGCGTTCCCGCGACGCTTCGCGTGACCGCACCATCGTCCATCACCCCTGCTTCGTCCTCTGTCGAGGCTGCAGGCTTCGCGCTAATAGGCGTCGATCGCGGCTCTCGGAGACTTCCCTTCGTGGTCTCCGTGGCGTGGAACCGATGGTGGGCAGCTTCATGCACGACGTCAACCTGTCGGGCCCACGACACGGTGTCCTCGGTTTCCGTTGGGCCCACGCCCGCAAGTCTTCATCGCGACAGCGCTCGGGCGATGCGGAGGCGTCTGGCACACCACTTGCGCCTTCCTCGGACAGATCAATATGCAGATCGATCCGTCCGACCGCACGAACTGGAGAGCCTGCTTGCTCGTCTCGATGGGCGTGGCGCTCACGCTCGGACTGATCGCGCTCGCGCCACTCGAGGCGTCAACCCAGACCGGGCCGCAGCGGCGATCACGGACGGAGGCGGGCGACATCGACGTGGCCGGCCCGGCCTGGGAGCTGCGCGGGGTCGTGCTCGGCGGTGAAAGGCACATCGCAGTCCTCGAGTATCGGGCGACCGGCCGCGAGCGGATCTTCGCGATCGGCGACGTCCTCACGGCCGGAGTCGTGGTCGCGCGAATCGGCGAGGATCGGGTGATCCTCGACGCCCAAGGACGACCGGTGACGCTGCGGCTCGGCCACGGCGGCAGCGTGCGCGCCCCGGCCGGCCGGATCGCCCCACCGCGAAGCCGCCCGGCGACGTGGCCCCGGCGTGGGTCTCGTCGATGACACACGGAAAGGAGGCCTGAATGTTCGGCCTGGGGAAGAAGATCTGTGCGTTTTGCAGTCAGCCGGTCCCCGCGAAGCAGGCGCTTCACGCGCGGGACCGCGCCAAGGAAATCGTGTGCCGGACCTGCTACGAGCAGTGGGAGCGCTCGGGTCGGACGTGCGCCAAGTGCCGGACGCGCGTGGTCGGGATACAGGACGTCGGCGCGTTCTTCGAGCAGCGTGCCCTCGGACACGCGGACTGCGGCGGGGCGCGGCTCTTCGCCTGACCCCCGAATCACGCTCTATGTGATCAGGTTGATGAGCAGCACCAAACCGACCAAGATCAGCGTGAGCGCGCCGATGACCAGGAGCCCCTGCTTCGCATCCGAAAGCCCTCGGATCCAGTTGAGCATCCCATCCTCCCCTCGGGCATTCGAGGCCGATCGCGCCGGGTCGCGACATCGGCATGACGGCCGGGTACCGTGCAAGGGCGATACCACGGCACCGCCACGCTCGAGGGCGTCGTAAAGCGCGTGGAAATAGCGAGAGGCGGAACGGCATTCGCCGACACGGTGTCGCTGAGGCGACGCCGTGTCGCTGAATCAAGACGCGGCCGCAGCCTTACATCGACCGGGGGGCGTCGAGGCCTCCCAGGACCTGCGCGCCCCGCTAGACAGCCTCGTCCGCATCAACGGAGCATGGGAACGCATGGACAACCTGGAAGCAGCATCCCGCACACTTCGCCTCGGCCAGCCACATCGGCTTCTCCGTGAGGAACAGGGCGGGAACGTCGCCGCGAGTCACGCGGCGGGACGTGGCCCTCGCGCGCGATGAGGCGTGGTGGGGGAAGGCCATCACCTGCTCCTGGTCGGCGCCGACGCGAGGCTGGCGGCCTTCACCAAGTCAGGCTCGCGGCAGTCACGGGGCTCGTCCTCGCCGCGCCCGCGATGGCGGGGGCGGCGGCCGCCGCCGAGGGCCACTCGCGCTTCGGCCCGACGCTCTTCGCCCTGGCGCTCCTCGTCGGCGCCGCCAAAGCGGGGGGCCTCGCGGCCGAGCGCTTCCGGCAGCCCGCGGTCCTCGGCGAGCTGCTCGTCGGCATCTCGGTCAGCGCCCTCTGGCCCGCGGTCCTCGGCGGAGAGGGCATCGCCTTCGTGCGCTCGGACCCGACGCTGCTTCGATCGGCATCGTCGTCCCCATCGCGCTCGGGTGGGGCGCCGCGGCCTGGCTCCTGCCGAAGAGCCCGACGATCGCCCACGTCTTCGTCGGCGCGGCGCTCTCGGCGACGAGCGTGGGCATCACGGCGCGCGTGCTGAAGGACCTCGGGGTGACGAAGACGCGCGAGGCGCAGATCATCCTCGGCGCCGCGGTCCTGGATGACATCCTCGGCCTCATCGTCCTCGCCGTGGTCACGGCCATCGCGACCGCGGGGGCCGCGAGCCTAGTGGACCGTGGCCGGAATCCTCGTCCGGGCGGTCCTCTTCCTGGGGGCCGCGGCGGTGGCCGGCCATTTCTTGTCGAGCCGGATCATCCGCCTCGCGGCGCGCACCAACCGCCCGGAGACGATACTCGTCATCGGGCTTGCCCTGTGCTTCTCGCTTGCGTACGCGGCGGAACTGATCGGGCTGGCCGACATCATCGGCGCCTTCGCCGCCGGTCTGCTCTTAGATCCCTACGGCCGCGGTGTCCGCCCGGGGCAGGAAGCCGCCACGCTCGCGGAGCTCATCCATCCGCTCTCGAGCCTCTTCGTCCCGCTCTTCTTCGTCCTCATGGGCATCCAGGTGCACGTGGGCAGCGTCGGGACGCTCTCGGCCTTCGCCTTCGCCGTCGTCCTGACGCTGGGCGCGCTCGTTGGCAAGGCGGCGTGCGCCCTCGGCGTGGGGGCCGGCACGAACCGGCTGGCGATCGGAATCGGGATGATTCCCCGCGGCGAGGTCGGGCTCATCTTCGCGGGCATCGGCAGCTCGCTCATCGTCGACGGTCAGCCGCTCCTGCCCCAGAGCCTCTTCTCCGCGATCGTCGTGATGGTCCTGGTCACGACGCTGGTCACGCCGGTCGGGCTCCGGTGGGCGTTCGCGCGGCGGGCGGCGAAGGGCCGTGGCTAGCAGCTAACGTCGCACGAAGCGTGCCTGGCCCTCCCACTTCACGGGCGCCGGCGCTCTCCCCCGGGGCGTCCGCTGCCCGACCGTCCCGCGCCCGCCGCCGCCCGAGGCGGCAGGATGGGGCGCCCGCAGCGCTCGCACGTCACGACCTGCGAGCGTCGACGCTGCGGCACGAGCTGCCGGCGACCGCACGCCGAGCACTGCCGGATCCGCGAGCCCTTCACGCTTCCCGCGATGATGGAACCGAACAGCAGACTCATCGTCCCCTTCCCGATCTCCGCCGAATCGGCGGATCCGACGACAGGTTGTCCGGCGACCGACAGCGTGTCGCGGGGCGTCCTCCCGCGGGCACCTACCACCGGCGGCCCGTGCCTTCTACGCCGCCGTCACACTTGTCCTTTCCGGCCCCCCGAACCGCCGTCCGAGGCTGGCAGGGATGTTGCCTATCTTCAGGAAAGCAAGGAGGGAGCCAACGATGAAGCGGATAACACTATCTGTGACGTTCGCCACGGCCCTCGCGCTGAGCGCGACGATCGCCGGATGCGCCACGGAGCAGGACGTCGGCGCCTCGCCTCGGATCGTCGAGAAGACGTTCGCGCTCACGCCCGACACCTTGCCCCTCGGGGTTTCGTTCCTGAAGGGAGAGCTGGCGGGGCTCAAGGTCGTCGAGCGCATCAACGAGACGACGAAGGAAGTGGTCGAGCAA
>JACPCG010000079.1 GCA_016179925.1 Candidatus Rokuibacteriota bacterium
GCGACATGCACCTTCGGGGCGACGACGGTGGCGGCCGGCGGGACGCTGCCGTGGCTCGCCGACGAGAGCGCGTCGGCCATTGCCGGGTTCAGCGGATACACGCGCGAGGTGCGCGTGACCGACTGTGGCGTCGCCGGGTGCGCCGGGGTCACAGACCCGGCAGCGCGCCTGGTCGTCGTCACCGTCACCTACACCCCGCTGATGCGAATCGGCCAGGCCCCGGGTCCGAAATCCGTCACGCAGACGATGGTGGTGAGTCAGCGCTGAGCGACGCGCGCTTCTCTCAGACCACCGACGTTCCAGGCCGGCCTCGCGGGCCCCGTTACAAGATGAGCAACGAACGCGGGTACACGCCGGCCGAGCTGCTGGCGTCGATGGCGGTGGTCGGGCTGCTCATGGCCGCGATCTTCCTCACGCTCCAGCAGGTAGGCCACGTACCTGTTCGGCGCGGGGCGCGCCGAGGTCCAGCAGAACGCGCGGATCGCGCTCGACTTGATGATGAGCGACATCTCCATGACGAACACGGTCTCGGTCGGGAGCGTCACGCCTTTCATGCCGGTCCTCCGTGGGGATCGCGGTCGAGCGCCGGAGCCCGCCGACCGTAGGTGGATTATAGGACTGCCGGGGGCGTCGTGCGGCGAAGACTCGTGGAAATCACGCCGTCGACCACGGGCGCGGGACCTACCCTATAGTGGATGGAGCGCTCAGCCCTTCAGGAGCTCTTCGGCGACGCGCTTGACGTCGGCGGCCTCGACCTGGCCCTTGTGCGTCTTCATGACGTCGCCGACGAGGCGCCCGATCTGCTTGGCGTCAGTGACGCCGAGCGCCGTGAGCCGCTCGCTGACGAGCACCCGCAGCGCCGTCTCGTCCAGCCCCTTCGGCAGCCAACGCTCGTAGAACTCGAGCTCGAAGCGGAGCTGGGCCACCTGCGCGGCGCCGCGCTCGCCCGCCTTCTCGAACTCGACCACGGCCTTCTGG
Source organism: Candidatus Rokuibacteriota bacterium (assembly GCA_016179925.1). Classification (GTDB taxonomy): domain Bacteria; phylum Methylomirabilota; class Methylomirabilia; order Rokubacteriales; family CSP1-6; genus JACPCG01. The sequence continues at coordinate 979 of JACPCG010000079.1, forward strand.
AGCTGCCTGCGGTAAGCCCCGATGACGTCGAGGACGAGGGCGTCGTCCACCACGCCCGCGAAGCCCTTCGCGGTGCGCCGCTCCTGGAGCTTCGACTTGACCATGCGCACGCAGTCGGCCGTGCGCGTGTCCCTCTCCTTGATCGCCTGCGTCAGCCGGTCGTTGAGCTGCTGCTCGAGTCCCATGGATCCTCCCGCGTGGAATCTTACCAGCATTGCCGACACCCGACCGGCTGGCATTCGCCCGGATCATTCACGAACGACCACACGCGCAGCTGAGGGGTCCCGGCGCCGCGGGCTGTGGCCGCGGCGCCACCCGTTCGGCCTCGGTATCCTCGCTCATGAATGATCCGGCTTAGAATTGGCTTAGAAGGCTCGTGACGCCGCCGCCCGCGAGAGGGAGCGAGTGCAGTACCTGAAGCGGCGAGCGGAGAGCCCCGTGAAGTGCTAGCGCTTCTTCGGCGCCGGGGCGCCCACGCCGAGCGGTGCCGGGGCGCGGGTGACGATGAGCTGGAAGAGCGTCCGGAACTCCTGCTTCGGCTGGGGGCCGAACAGCGGATCGTCGTTCGCCTTGAACGCGGCGTCGATCGTCGTCCAGTCAGCGTCGGTGAGCACGCGCTCGGCGAGGGGGATGACGATATCCTCCTCCGTCCGCATGTGCTTCCAGTGGAAGTCGAGGTAGTCGTCCACGGCTGCGGCGAAGGCCTCGAAGCCCTGCGCGCCGCCCACCCGGTAGCGCGCCAGCGCGTGCCGCAGGCTGTGGATGAGCTCGTCGCACCGCGCGTGCTCGCGCTCGAGCTCGTCGAGGACGGCGTTGGCCTCCGCGGTCCGTGTCCGCACGGCCTTGAAGAGGTAGTCGTTCTCCTTCGGGTGGTGGAGCTTCTCGGGGAAGATCTCGATGTAGTCGAGGATCAGCGAGAAGAGATCGAAGTCCGGCTCGACGCCGCGGTCGCGGATGTCGCGCACGAGGAACTGGAGGGCCTGGAGCACGGCGACCAGCGACCGGTGCTCGTCCCGGATGACGGACAGCGCCGCCTTCGACGGCGAGCAGGTACTGGGTGTGGGACCGGGCGCGCTCGCTGACCCAGTCGCGGCAGTCGTGTTCGGCCTGCGCGCGCTCCCGCTCGGTGATCGCGCCGTCGGCAACCATCTGCCGCCCGCGCGTGGCCGCGACGTGGGTCCAGACGCCGGCGCGCGTCTCAAAGTCGGCATCGCCGCGCCCCGCGACCTCGTGCTGCGATGTCACGACGAGATCGTGGAGACCGGCCGTCACGAAGAGCGTCGCCAGGCGGTCGGCGATCGCGTTGTCGAGCCCCGCGGCCGCGCGCCAGGCGAGGAACGCGGCGTAGAAGCTCCGCAGGCTCGCGGGGGGTGCCGGCGTCCACGCGATCTTCTCGTGGTTGAAGTCGAGCACCACGACGCGCCCGCCCGGCTTCGCCGCCGCCGCCATGGCGCGCAGCGCGGCGAGTGGGTCGGCGAGCCACTGGAGCACGCGCGCGGCGGTGACGATGTCGAACGCGGCGGTGAACGGAAGCGCGTAGGCGTCGCCGACCTCGAAGGCGAGCCCGGGGACGCCCGCGTGAGCCCGGCGCGCCGTCTCGATCATGTTGGCGTTCACGTCGACCCCGACCGAGCGCCCGTCCGGGGACACCGCCAGGGCGATGCCGCGGGTGATCGCGCCGGTGCCGCAGCCGACGTCGAGCACGGCCAGGCCGGGGCGCAGCAGGTCGGCGAGCCGGCGGTGGGACGCCGCGAGCGAGCGCGCGTCGAGGACGGCGCGCGTGCCCGCGGGCATGTGGGCCCGGCGGCGCGCGAGGTCGTCGGGGATCAGCGGGGGAGGGTGGCGAGCGCGTCTCGCATGCGGTCGAGGCCCTCGACGAGGATCGCGCGCGGGCTCGCGAAGTTGAGCCTCACGAAACCTTCTCCACCACGGCCGAACGTGGCGCCGTCGTTCAGCGCCACGCGCGCCTGCTTGAGGAAGAACGTGAACGGATCGTTGCCGGCGATCCCGGCCTGCCGGCAGTCGAGCCACGCGAGGTACGTCGCCTCCGGCGGCGCGACGGCGACGCCGGAGAGGTGCTTGCGGACGTAGTCCACGACGAAGTCCCGGTTCGCCTCGAGGTACGGCAGGAGCGCATCGAGCCACGGCTGGCCGTCGCGATAGGCGGCGAGCGCCGCCGTGTAGCCGAGGATGTTCACCGTGTGCACCATATCCACGCGCGCGGCGACGAACGTCTCGCGGAGCGCCGGGTTCGGGATCACGGCGAGCCCGCACTTGAGCCCGGCGAGGTTCCACGTCTTGCTCGGCGCCATGAGCGTGACGGTCCGCGCGGCGATCGCGGGGTCGAGCGCGGCGATCGGGACGTGGCGGTGGCCCGCGAAGACGAGGTCGCAGTGGATCTCGTCGGCGATGATCGCGATGTCGCGCGCCAGGCACAGCTCCGCCATGCGCCGGAGCTCCTCCGCCCGCCAGACGCGGCCCACGGGGTTGTGCGGGTTGCAGAGGATGAAGGCGCGGGTCCGTGGCGTCACCGCGCGCGCGAGGGCATCGAAGTCCACCTCGTAGCGCCCATCGGCCGCCTGGACGAGGTCCGCTCCGTCCGTCGTGAGCCCGACGTTGCCCGGCACGCGCAGCAGCGGCGGGTAGAGCGGGAGCTTGAGGAGCACCCCGTCGCCGGCGGCGGTGAGGGCGCGCGCGGCCACGTTGAACCCGGGAATGACGCCGGGAATGAGCACGACCGCCTCGGCGGAGACGCGCCAGCCGTAGCGCTTGGCGAGCCGGTCGACGAAGACCTCGTGGAGCTCGGTGACGGTCTCGACGGGATAGCCGTAGCCGAAGACGCCGTGCTCGACGCGCTCGCGCAGCGCGCGCACCACCGGCTCGGGCGAGGGGAAGTCCATGTCCGCCACCCACAGGGGGAGGACGTCCGGCCCGTACTTCCGCCACTTGTTGCTGTCCGTGTGGTACCGCTCGACGATCCGATCGAAGTCGTATGTCATGGCGCTTCACGTTATCATGCTGCGGCGGGAGGGAGGACCCATGATCAAGCGGATCGGCATCATCGGCGCGGGCGCGATCGGATGCGTGGTGGGCGGGCTCCTGACGAAGGCCGGACGCGACGTGACGCTCATCGACCAGTGGCCGGAGCACGTCGAGGCCATGAAGACCAACGGCCTCCGGCTGAGCGGCACGTGCGGCGACCACCTGATCCCCGTCCGGGCGCTCCACATCCACGAGGCGCAGCGGATCGAGACGCCCTTCGACGCCGCGTTCGTCGCGGTGAAGTCGTACGACACCGAGTGGGCGACCGCGCTCGCCGTGCGCTACCTGCAGGAGTCGGACGGCGTCGTCGTGGACTTCCAGAACGGGTTCAACGACGAGCGCGTGGCCGCCGTCGCGGGCCGCGGGCGCACGCTCGGCTGCGTGATCACGATCGGCGCCGGGATGTACGAGCCGGGCCACGCGATGCGGACGGACACTGGGAGGCTCGGGTTCAGGATCGGCGAGCTCGACGGAAAGGAGACCGAGCGCGCGCGAGAGCTCGCTCAGATCATGAGCGCCGTCGCCGGGGCGAAGGTGACGACGAACCTCTTCGGGGAGCGCTGGTCCAAGCTCGCGGTCAACTGCATGGCGAACCCCCTCGCGGGGTTGAGTGGATTGGGCTCGGCCGAGGTGAGGAGCGAGCCGGTCCCCTGCCGCATCGCCATCCAGATCGCCGCGGAGGTCGTCAAGGTCGGCCGCGCGTGCGGCCACGAGATCGAGCCGATCTACGGGATCGCGGCGCAGCGGTTCGTGGACGCCGCCGAGGGACGCGGTCGCGCCGAGGTCGAGGCGGACATGGCCGCCGGCGCCAAGCACCTCACCGGCGGGCGGCCGTCACTCCTCCAGGACGTGCTCCGCGGGCGCCGGACCGAGATCGACTACCTGAACGGTTACGTGTGCGGGCAGGGGCGGCGCGTCGGCATCCCGACGCCCTTCAACGACGCGATCGTGGCGGCGATCAGGAGCCACGGCGTCGGAAAGCTCCGGCCGGACCCGAAGAACCTCGAGCCGCTCGCGAAGCTGCTGCCCGCCTGAGATCGTGCTCCTCACGAACGGCCGCATCTACACGCTGGGCGCCGCGCATCCGGTCGTAGACTCGGCGAGCGCGCCGATCTCGTCGCGCCGTCGGACGACGTTTTTCGCTGTCCGGAATCGCGCATCAAGGATATTGTTCCGATGCTGACCATGGTCGGTGGCGACGTGGTGTTCACGCGGGAAGGCTAGGAGGAGTCGCGCATGGCGCGGATGACCGGCGGCGAGGCGCTCGTGAAACAGCTCCACCGGGAAGGCGTGCGCGTGGTGTTCGGCCTCCCCGGCGTGCAGCTCTACGGAGTCCTGGCGGCGCTGCGGGAGGAGCCCTCCATCCGCTTCGTCGTGACGCGGCACGAGCAGGCGACGAGCTACATGGCGGACGGCTACGCGCGCGCGGGCGGGACCTTCGGGACCGCCCTTGTCGTCCCCGGACCCGGCCTGCTCAACGCGATGGCGGGCCTCAGCACCGCGTACGCGGCCTCGTCGCCCGTGCTGATGGTCTCGGGGCAGGTCCCGAAGGCGCAGATCGGCAGGAACGTCGGCGTCCTCCACGAGGTCAACGACCAGCTCGCCGCGATCGCGCCGGTGACGAAGTGGCGCAAGCGCGTCCTCGAGGTCGGGGAGGTGGCGCGCGCGGCTCACGAGGCGGTGGAGCAGCTCAGGACGGGCCGGCCGCGCCCCGTCGAGATCGAGATGCCGCCCGAGACGATGGAGGAGGAGGGGGAGGTCGGGCTGCTCGAGCCGAGCGCGGCGACGAGGGCCGCGGCGCCGAAGGCCGACATCGATCGCGCCGCCGCGATGCTCCTCGAGGCGAAGAGCCCCGTCGTCTTCGCCGGCGGCGGCGTCCACCCCTCCGGGGCCCACGACGTCCTCGCGGCCGTCGCCGAGTACCTCCAGGCGGGCGTCATCGAGTCCGCCGAGGGCAAGGGGGCGGTGAGTGACGCGAACGACCTCTCGCTCGGCGCCGCGATGTGGCCGCAGAGCGCGCTGAAGCGGCACTTCGAGTCGGCGGACGTGATCCTCGTGGTCGGCAGCCGGCTCGCCCTCGCGGGGCCGAAGCCCGAGCAGCAGGTGATCCAGCTCGACGTGGACCCCGACGAGATCGGGCGGAACCATAAGAAGACGTTCGGCCTCGTCGGCGACGCGCGCGCGACGCTCGCCGAGCTGCTCGAGCGCCTGCGGGCGGGCGCGCCGCCGCGCGCCTCGCGCAAGGCCGAGCGGGAGGCGCTCCGCGCCCAGGTCGCGGCGACGATGACTCAGGAGCCGAACACCTCCATCCTGAGATCGCTGCGTGCCGGGACACCGGAGGACGCGATCGTCATCGCGGGCATGACCCAGATCGGCTACTACTCGCGCCCGTACTGGCCCGTGTACGGACCGCGGACGTTCCTGACGTCGTCCTACTCGGGGAACCTCGGCTACGAGTACCCGACGGCGCTCGGCGCCAAGGTCGCGTGCCCCAGGCGCGCCGTGGTCGCGATCTGCGGCGATGGCGGCTTCCTCTACAACGCGCAGGAGCTCGCGACGGCGGTGCTCCACAAGATCAACGTCGTCGCCGTCGTGTTCAACGACGGGGCCTACGGCAACGTCGCGCGCGATCTCGACGAGGCGTGGGGGGGGAGCTACGCCGCGGCGCTCCACAATCCGGACTTCATGAAGCTCGCCGAGGCCTATGGCGTGGCGGGACTGCGCGCGAAGAGCCCGACGGAGGTGGGGGGACTGGTGAGCGACGCGATCCAGCTCGACCGGCCCGCGCTGATCGAGGTGCCGGTGGGCCGCATGGCGCGCCCGCCGTTCTTCGCGCCGCTGCGCGCGCCGGCGAAGTACGAGCGCTGAGCGGGGTCCGCTACGGCCGGCCCGCGCGGTCCACGCGGGTCGCCCAGAAGCGGCCCTGCCAGTCGCCGTGGTTCGACGTCATCGCGGCGAGCGCCAGGCCGTTCTCGGCGAGCAGCAGCCGGTAGGTGTCGAGCCCGATGACGGCGAGTGGGTCCTCCTTGCGGTAGCCCTCGAGCGCCAACACCCGGCTGGAGGCGTCGTAGCGCCCCCGCACGTACTCGACGCCCTTCTGGCCGAGCTTCGGCAGCTCGGACTCGCGCGGCGTTGCGGCGGTTCATGGATCCTCTTAGCGCTGGCGCGGAACGCTCCGGTGGTACTGGCGGTGGCAGGAAGGACAGCGCAGCCAGCCGCGGAGCGCGCGGCGTACGAAGCGCCGGCAGTGTGGGCAGCGCTGGAACGCGCGGCGGAACCAGGCGAGCGCCAGCGCCGCGAGCAGTGCCACGGCGATGACCCAGGGCGACGGGACGAAGTCCACAGCCCGTCATGGTAACCGAACCGGCGCGCGAGTGAGGCGGCGAGCGTCGTCACGCGCCGTCATTATGTCGGGGGATGGTGTCACGCGCGCGGGGCATAATGGGGCGACGGTCATCCTCAACGGGATCCTGGCGCCACCGCTTCTCGTGCTCGTCATGCTCGTGAGCAGCAATCCGAACATCATGGGCGAGCGCACCAACGGGCCCTGGCTCAACATCCTCGGCTGGACCGCGACGGTGCTGATGACGGCGGCCGCCTTCTTCGTGACCTCGCTGTGAGCGACCGCAGGGCGCGACTCGTCATCGCGGTCGTCTCCACGGTCATCCCCGCGGTCGTGGCCTATCTCCTGCTCGGCCACACGCCGCAGGCCGGCCTGTCGCCGGCCGTCGCCGCGCTGCCGCTCGCCAACGCCTGCCTCAACGCGACGAGCGCCGCGCTCTTGAGCATGGGCTTTCTCTTCATCCGCCGCAGGCGGGTGCGCGCGCACAAGGCGTGCATGGTGTCGGCACTCGTCGTCTCGTTCCTCTTCCTGGCGTCGTACGTGACGTACCACGCGCTCGCGGGCTCGCGGCCCTTCACGGGCCGCGGCTGGGTCCGCGCGGTCTACGGATGCTCTACCGCCTGTGAGCCCCCGCCGCTGAGCCCCGGCCCGAAGGCGCCCGTCCCCGCCCTCACGTAGCCCAGTCGCTGCCGGTCGGGCGCGCCGCGTGGGGGAGATGAGAGCCCGCGTCCCGGCTACACCAGCTCGCCGCGGAGGACCGTGACCGCCTGGCCGCCGAGGTTCACCCGGTCGCCGGCGACGCGCACGCGGACCACGCCGCCTCGCGGCGACGCCTGGTAGGCGACCAGGTCCGTCTTGCCGAGGCGGGCAGCCCAGAATGGGCCGAGAGCGCAGTGGGACGAGCCCGTCACCGGGTCCTCGGGGATGCCCGAGCCCGGCGCGAAGAAGCGCGAGACGACGTCGAAGTCGCGGGTGGAGGCGCGGCTCGTCACGATCACGCCCCGCACCGGGAGCTTCGCGAGCGCCAAGTGGTCCGGCGTCAGATGGCGGACCGTCTCTTCCGAGTCCACCTCGACCAGATAATCGAACTGGTTCCTGCCGACGTACTTGGACCCCGTGCCGAGCGCCTCGGCGAGGCCCGGCGGCGCCGGCGCCGGCTGCTCGGGCTTGGCGGGAAAGTCCATCTCGATCCAGGCGCCGCGCCGATCCGCGGTGAGGAGGCCGCTCCGTGTGTGGAAGCGCGCCTGCTCGGCGGGCTCGAGGTGCCCCTCCTCCCAGAGGACGTGGGCGCTCGCGAGCGTCGCATGGCCGCAGAGGTCCACCTCGACCGTCGGCGTGAACCAGCGGAGATCGAAGCCGTCCGCCCGCCGCTGGAGGAAGGCCGTCTCGGAGAGGTTCATCTCGCGCGCGACGAGCTGCATCCAGACGTCGCTCTGCGGTTCGGGCAGCACGCACACGGCCGCGGGGTTGCCGCGGAAGGGCGCATCGGTGAACGCGTCCACCTGGACGATCCGGAGTCCCATGGGCGATGAGTCTAGTCGCGCGGAGTGGTAGAGTCCACTCGATGCGGGGCCTCGAGCAGATCCCCTGGCTCTACGACGCGATGTGCTGGGCGTACGAGCGCCTCGGCCTGGCTCCCTGGCGCGAGTGGCTCGTCGCCGGCGCGCGCGGCCGGGCGCTCGATGTCGGCTGCGGCACCGGCCGCAACCTGCCGCTCTACGCCGCGGGCGTCAGGGTCGTCGCGCTCGACCCCCACTGGGACGTCCTCCAGCGCGCGCGGGGGCGGGCGCCGCGAGTGTCGCTCGTCCAGGCCAGCGCGGAAGCCTTGCCGTTCCCCGACGGGACCTTCGACACGGTCGTGAGCGGCCTCGCCTTCTGCAGCGTGCCCGATCCGCTCCGCGGCCTGGCCGAAGTGAAGCGCGTGCTCGGGCCCGGCGGGCGGCTGCGCATGCTCGAGCACGTCCGGTCCCGCAGGCCGTGGAAGGCGCGGTTCCAGGACCGGACGCAGCCCGTCTGGACGCGGATCAGCGGTGGGTGCCACCCGAACCGCGACACCGAGTGCCTCGTCGAGGCGTCAGGGTTCGCGATCGAGGAGGACGGCCGGCGCGCGAAGGGCGACATGCGCCGCTTCTCGGCGCGCCCCGTACAATAGCGTCATGCTCTCCCGCCGCCGGCTCTTGCAGACGGGCGCCGTTGCGGGAATGGCCGCCGCGCTGGGCCGGCCGCTCGAGGCCGCCTCCGCGCCCGGGAAGGCCAGGGTGCTCATCGTCGCCGCGCGCGACCGCGCGAAGGCCGTCGCCGCCTGCTTCGAAGCGTTCGACTTCAAGGCGTGCGAAGGCCGGGACGTCGCCGTCAAGGCGAACTACAACAGCGACGACCCGTTCCCCGCCTCGACCCACCCGGGGACGCTCGCCGCGGTCCTCGCCGAGCTTCGCGGCCGGCGCGCGGCCTCGCTGGCGCTCGGCGAGCGCTCGGGGATGGGCGAGACGCGCTCGGTCCTGGCCGAGACCGGCGCCGCCGCCGCGGTCGCCGCGGCCGGCGGGAAGGTCGTCGTGCTCGACGACGTGGGACGGGACGCCTGGCGGCCCTTCGCGGCCGAGCACTGGCCCGCGGGGTTCCACGCGGCGCGGCTCTTCACCGACGCGGCGTGCGTCGTGCAGACCATGTGCTGCAAGACCCACCGCTTCGGCGGGCACGTGACGCTCGCGCTGAAGAACACGGTCGGCCTCGTGGCCAAGCGCGTGCCCGGCCTCCGCCGCGACTTCATGAGCGACCTGCACGCCTCGCGCCACCAGCGCGCGATGATCGCCGAGGCGAATCTCGCCTGGCGCCCGGGGCTCAACGTCATGGACTGCTGGGAGGCGTTCGTGGACGGCGGGCCCGAGCGTGGCACGCGCGCCGCCCCCGGTGTCTTCCTCGCGAGCGACGACCGCTGCGCCCTCGACGCCGCCGCGATCGCGCTCCTGCGCCTGCACGGTCTGCGCGGCCCCGCGGCCCAGGGGCCGCTCGCGAAGACGGACCAGCTCGCGCGGGCCCTCGAGCTCGGCCTCGGCGCGCCGCCGCAGAACGTCGAGGTCGTCGCCGCCGACGCCGCCGCGCGCGAGACCGCGCGCCGCCTCCAAGATCAACTGGCCCGGGGCTGATCGGGTGGGCGGGCCCCGCGCCCCGCTCTCAGGCCGCTTGCGGTCCAAGGCTGAAACACGGGTTCGAATCCCGTTGGGGCCACTTGAAAGCGGACTCGCTCTGTGACCGCTCAGCCCCTGAATAGGAGAGGTTGAAGGATTTGTTGCAGACCGGGAAGTCCGGGACGATGTTCTTCAGCACCGCGTACCCGAGCGCCGTCGGGCGTCCGCCCGGCCGCGGCGCGGATGAGCCGCGCCGCCTCCAAGCGCAACTGGCCCGCGGTTGATCGACCATTGCCATTCGCGTCTTGAATGAATATCATTCTGCCTGTGCATGATTTGCAGCGCTTCATCCCTCGCCTCATGACGCCCGTGGTCGAAGAAGCGCTCCGCTCCGGCAATTTCCGGTCGTAGTTCTGACCGGGGCCCGGCAGACCGGCAAGAGCACCCTCGCTCAGCACCTTCCGTCGGCCGGGGAACGGATCTACCGGACGCTGGACGATTTCGACGTCCTCGACCGGGCCGAGCGTTGGCCGGAGACGCTGGTCGAGGAAGGCGACCGCGTGACGCTGGACGAGATCCAACGCGCTCCCCGCCTTCTGCTCGCCATCAAGCGCGCCGTCGACAAGGACCGGCGGCGCGGTCGCTTCTTGCTGACCGGTTCGGCGAACCTGTTGTTGATGAGGACCGTGTCCGAGTCCCTCGCGGGGCGTGCCGCCTACCTCGCCTTGCTGCCGATGACGGAGGCCGAGAAGCGGCGCGACCCCGGATCCGGTCCCTGGAGCGGGCTGCTCCAGGCGGAGACGGCGGGAGACCTGGTTCGTCTCGTGAAGGCCGGGAACACCGGGAAGCCGACCTGGCCCGAGCAGGCGCTGGTCGGCGGCTTCCCGATGTCGGTGCTCGCCCACTCGCCAGAGGAACGCACGCGATGGTTCGACGGCTACGTCCGGACGTACCTGGAGCGTGACCTCCAGAGCGTGGCCTCCATCAGCGCGCTGCTGGACTTCAGGCGGCTGATGACCCTGGCCGCGCTCCGTCTCGGAAACGTGGAGCGGAATGACGCCGGCCTTGCCGAGGAAGCCCGCCGCGAGCAGGACGAACGCGACGTCGCGCGCCCACGGGGCGAGCCCGGGAGCGGCCGCTCGCCAGTCCGAGAACGTGAGACTTCCCGTCCACGCCCCGAACAGCAGCATGCCCGCCAGGAGACACGCGAGCCCGGCGTGGGTCATCACCGCGTACACCCACGCGGCCCGCACCGACGCGCGCTCCCCGCGGTCCTGGAGCACGAGGAAGTACGAGGCCAGCGACATCAGCTCCCACGCGATCGCGAACGTCATCATGTTGGCCGCGAGGGGGACGGCGCCCATCGAGAGGACGAAGACGAGATAGGCGAGGACGCCCCGCCGCCCGCCGCGCGTGTCCCCGATCGCGTAGACCGACGCGGGAACCGTCGCGACGCCGACGAGGGCCACGAAGAACCCGCCGAGCGGGTCGAGGACCAGCTCGAGGCCGCCGAGCGGCACGAGCCACGGCACGCCGAGCGTCCACGTCATGCCGAGCATCCCCGCGAGCCCGAGCGTGACCGCTGCGACGCCGATGACGACGGCGACGAGATACCCGGCGACCCCGATCACCGGAGGCGACCGATCGCGTCGAGGAGGCCGGCGAGGATCGCGAGCGGCGGCGGCGGGCAGCCGGGAATGACGGCGTCCACGGGCACGACGTCGCCGACGCCGCCCACGACCGCGTACGAGCCGCGGAAGAGCCCGCCGTCGCGGGCGCAGTCGCCGACCGCGATGACGAGCTTGCGGTCGGGCGTCGCCTCCCACGTGCGCCGGAGCGCTTCCGCCATGTTGCGCGTCACGGGGCCCGTGACGAGCAGGCAGTCGGCGTGGCGCGGCGAGGCGACGAGGTGGAGCCCGAACCGCTCGAGATCGTAGTGCGGGCCGGTCAGGCCCGCGATCTCGAGCTCGCACGCGTTGCGCGACACGGCCTCCACCTGGCCGATCGCGAGCGAGCGGCCGAAGACGCGGCGGACCTCGCCCGCGAGCCGCTCACCGATCCGCTCGACGTCGGCAAGGGACGGCGGCGGCTCGGTGACGACGCCGGTCCGGAGCGCCAGGCGGAGCTGGCGGAGCACCGGTCAGCGCCCCCGGGGCCGCCGCGCCTCGAGGCGGAGTGCGCGCAGCATGGTCTGGGTGCCGACGAGCTGGTTGTCGAAGATCCGTCGGGCGACGTCGAGGAGGTCCCCGACCAGGGGGTCGCGGAGGGTGTACCGCATCGTCGTGCCCTCCTTCCGCGCGCCCACGACGTTCGTGCGGCGCAGGACGGCGAGCTGCGAGGAGACGGTGGGTTGGTCGAGGTCGAGCGCCGCCTGGAGCTCCTGCACGCTTCGCTCGCGCCCGCGCAGCAACTCGAGGATCCGGATGCGGAGGGGGTGGGCGAGCGCTTTGAAGAACTCCGCCTTGAAGGACTGCAGCTCCGTGGACGCGCCGCCCTGGGCCACAGACGATGCCTATATCAGAATATTGCTATATAGTCAACTCTGCGCGAGCAGCCCCCGATAGACCTCGGTGGTGAGCGCCATGGAGGCGGCGATCGAGTAGCGCGCGAGCGCTGCCGCCTGGCCCGCCCGCGCGAGCGCGCGCGCCCGATCCGGGTCGGCGAGCAGCGAGAGGACCGCGTGGGCGAGCGCGTGCGGATCGCCCGGCGCGACCAGCCGCCCCGTGTCGCCGTCCCGGACGAGCTCGGGATTGCCGCCCACCGTCGAGGCGACGACCGGCGTGCCGACGGCGAGCGCCTGGGGGATCACCTGCGGGGTCGCCTCCGAGCGGAGGGAGGGGAGCACCAGCACGTCGAGGGCCGCCATGATCTCGGGGATGTCGCGGCGGAAGCCCGTCATCGTCACCGCGGGCTCGAGCCCCATGTCGCGAACCCGCTGCCTGACCTCGGCGAACCCGACGCCGTCACCGACGATGAGGAATCGCGCGTGAGGCGAATGGTGCAGGATCTCGCGCGCGGCCTCGAGGAAGACGTTGTGTCCCTTCGAGCCGCGGATGTTCGCCACGAGCCCGACGGCTGGCGCGCCCGCCGGGATCCCCAGCTCCTCGCGGACCGCCCGGCCTGAGACGCCGGGGTGGAACCGCGCGGTATCCACGCCGGGCGGGATGGACACGACGCGCGCGGGCGCGATCCCCGCGCCGAGGACGAGGGCGCGCACGGCCTCGCCGCTCGTGATCACGCGGTCGGCCAGGCGATAGACGAGCGCGCGGGATCGTCGGATCGGGATGGACACGTGGCGGCCCCGCACCACCGGGAGGCCGAGCGATTTGGCGGCCACCGCGCCGAGCCAGGCGTCCACCGAGCTGTGGGTGTGGACGAGGCTCACCGCGCCGGCGCGCATCAGTCGGCGGAGCGCCGCGAGCGCCCGGAGATCGAGTGCGCTCCTCATGGCGAGGAGCGGGCTCTCGGGCTGGCAGGCGATGAGCGCGCCCCAGCCATGCGCGAGCAGCCAGCGGGTCTCGGCGAGGATTCTGAGTTCCTGGCCGCCGAGGCCGCGGGAGGCTTCGGTATGGAGGACCGTCGGCATGGCGACAGACTACCGCCGCCGGCGTCCAGAGGAGAAGCGGCGGGTGTGCTGGGGGGCTCCGGCTACCAGCGGCCGCCGCGGGAGCCGCCGCGTCCGCCGCCGCCCCCGAAGCCGCCGCGGCCGCCGCCGCCCGGCCGCCCGCCACCCCCGGTGCCC
>JACPCG010000020.1 GCA_016179925.1 Candidatus Rokuibacteriota bacterium
GCGCTACTACGTGCGCGCGGGCAACGAGGCGGTGATCGACGGAGGCTTCGTCGCCCTCGAGCGCGCGCTGCGGCGCGCCACGGCCGACGCGACGGCGTCGATCCCGCTCAGGCCGAACCGCGTGCATCCGCTGAGCCGGGTGGACCGCGACAACAACGTCGGGATGCACGCGCCCGAGGTCACGTACGCGTTCGAGCCGGGAGGCGACTGGATCGACATCACGACCGTCCACAAGGGCGGGCTCTTCGGGACCGACTACCGCATGCTCTTCCCCGCGGACGGCGTCGGCGGCCTCAAGCGCTTCTTCGTGGACACGCTCGTCGAGTTCGGCAAGCGCGGGCTCGCGTGCCAGCCCGCCGTCGTCGGCGTCGGCCTCGGCGGCTCGAAGGACACCTGCGTGCGTCTCGGCAAGGAGGCGGCGTGCCTGCGCGTCGTCGGGAGCCGGAACCCGGACCCGGCGATCGCGGCGCTCGAGGACGAGCTCACCGCGCTCGGCAACTACGTCGGGATCGGCGCGATGGGGTTCGCGGGCACGTCCCTCGTGGTCGCCACCCACATCGAGGTCGCCTACACCCACACGGGTGGGATGCCCGTCGGCATCCACCAGTTCTGCCTGTCCTCGAGGCGGGCGACGGCGCGGATCCATCCCGACGGGCGCGTCGAGTTCCGCACCGACCCCATGTGGTTCACCGACTACTACCGTCGCGAGGGCATCGAGTGATCGCGCGGCTCGACGACGTCAGGATGGACGAGGTCCACCTGACGACGCCCGTCGGCCCGGACGCCATCAGGGACCTGAAGCTCGGCGACGTCGTCTACCTCTCGGGCATCCTCTACACCGCGCGCGAGGGCGTGTACCGAAAGGTGGTCGAGGAGGGAATCGACCTGCCCGCGGGGGTTCGCGCGCTCACCAACGTGAACTTCCACTGCTCGCCGGCGGCGACGGTGAGGCCCGACGGCACCTACGCGGTGGAGGCGGTCACCGCGACGGCGAGCTTCCGCTTCGGGAAATCCATGAGCCGGTGGTTCGAGCGCTCGGGCGCCAAGGTCATCGTGGGCAAGGCGGGGCTCACGGAGCTCGCGTACCGCGAGTGGTTCGTGCCCCACGGCGCGGTCTATCTCACCACGGTGGGCTACGGCCTGGGCGCGGCGTACGGCCGGTGTATCCGGCGCGTCCTCGACGTCCACTGGCTCGACGAGCTCGGCATCGCCCAGGCCCTCTGGGTGCTCGAGGTCGAGCGGCTCGGCCCCTTCCTGGTGGAGGGCGACCGCGAGGGCCGATCGCTGTTCGCCCTCGCCAACCACGAGATCAACCAGCGCCTGGCGGAGGTCTACCAGGGCCTTCCGCGCTTCGCGATGGGGCGCTTCGGCGAGACCACCGCCCGCACCGACGAAATCGTCTAGCGCCCCGACCGCGACATCATGTGGACGGTCGCGTCGCGACGGGCCGACGCTCGTAGGCGTTGTTGAATGCCGGGCCGACGGCGCCGTCGCGCTCGAAGATCGTCCCCGACCGCCGCCCGCACACGTACGCGGTCGAGAGGTGCGCCCAGCGGCGCAGGCGTCCTCCGGCCAGGCCCTCGAGCAGCGCGCGCGGCCCGTCCACGTGCCCTGCGACGTACGGCGCCATCGCCGCGGGCGCGAACGTCGTGTCGCCCGCCCTGCGCGCCAGCGCGATCACGGGGCGCCGCGCGATGAGGAGCCGCCGCGCGACCTCGCGGCCGATGAAGCCGGTGGCGCCCGTCACGAGGATCATGTCGATCCCGACGGCCAGGGCATCCCCGGCGTCAGGTGGGCCGGGCCGCGCCAGCGCTCGGCGTAGCGCCGGGTGTCGAGGCGCAGCGTGTGGAGGGCGAGGAGCCAGACGATGAAGAAGAACGTGCGCCACGGCCCGCGCGCGAGGAAGCGCCGCCCCGAGGTGAGCTGGGGCTCGCGGATGAGCACGCTCCGCCCGCGACGCCGGAGGCGCCGGGCGAAGTCGAGGTCTTCCAGGAGGTCGAGGTCCCCGTAGCCGCCGAGCTCCCGGAAGACCGCCGCGCGCACGAAGATGCCCTGGTCGCCGTAGTAGTTGCGCGTCAGCCGGTAGCGCACGCGGTTGATGGACGTGATCAGCCCGAGGCTCACCGACGGCTCGGCGAAGAGGTGCTCGAAGGCGCCCCCCACCGCGCGCGGGTCGGCGAGCGCTTGCTCGATCAGCGCGAGCGCGTTCCCCGGCGGGAAGGAGTCCGCGTGGAGGAAGCAGAAGATGTCACCGCGCGCCACCGCGGCGCCCGCGTTCATGAGCGCCGCGCGCGTCGAGCCGCGCGGCCAGTCGAGCCGGGCGCGGCCGCCGACGGCGCGCGCGGTGCCGTCGGGATCGCCCGAAGCGGCCACAATGATCTCGATCCGGGCGGCATCGTCTATCGTGACGAGGTGGTCGAGCGTCCGCGCGAGGGCCGCCGCGTCGTTGCGGGCGGGGATGACGATCGAGAGCCGCGGAGCCGTCTCGTTGGAGATGAGACACGCCGGGCGGCCGGAGCGATTCCACCGGCGCGCCCGGTCGCGAAGATTTTACACCGCTGTGACGACCGGACGCCCGCACGGCGCGATACTGGGTGCGATGGAACGCGTGGTCGCGGCAGCGCTCCTGGTCCTGGGCGTCCTGGGCGCCGGCGCGGCGGCGGGTCAGGCCCTGCGGCTCGGCCAGGCGGCGCCCGAGATCGCCGGCCAGCCGTGGATCAACAGCGGGCCCCTGACGCTCGACGGGCTGCGCGGCCGGGTGGCCCTCGTCGAGTTCTGGACGTACGGCTGAATCAACTGCCGCAACGTGATCCCGCAGTTGCGGGTCTGGCACGAGAAATACGAGCCGGCCGGCCTGACGATCGTCGGCGTGCACAGCCCGGAGTTCTTCTGGGAGAAGGCGTACGACAGGGTCGTGGAGGCGACGAAACGCCTCGGCGTCCGCTACCCGGTCGTGCAGGACAACGACTTCGCCATCTGGAGCCGCTGGGGCGTGCGGGCCTGGCCCACCGCGCTCCTCGTGGACAGGAAGGGCGTCGTCCGGTACCGTCACGTCGGGGAAGGTGACTACGCAGAGACCGAGGCGATGATCCGGCGGCTCCTCGCCGAGGGAGGCTGACGATCGGCCCGCGCTCCGCGTCCACGCGGTTCTCCGTTCTCGCCCTCGCCGCGATCGTGGCGCCCGCCACGATCGTGGCCGTCCTGGGCTACGTCTCCCTCCGCCAGTGGGCGGCCTCCGCCGAGCTTCTCTTCCGCGAGCAGGCGCGCGACGTCGCCGCGATGGCGGCGGAGAAGGTCGAGATGATGCTGCGCCACACGGAGGACGGGTTTCTCGACCGGCTCCAGGCGCGGCTCGCGAGCGGCGGCGGCGACCGCGCGCTCGACGAGCTCGTCGCGCAGACGCCGCTGATCCGCCGGCTCTACGTCTTCGACCGCGGCGGCAGGCTCCTCTATCCGCGGGTGCGGCGGGACGAGGACGCGGCCGTCGTCACCCGCCTGGTCGCCGAGGTCTCCAAGGGATTCTGGGACCGCGGGGGCAAGCGCGAGATCGTCGCCGGGGACCAGGTGTATCTGGCGGTCATGGTGAAGTCGCGCGACGAGCCGGTGCTCGTCGCCTACTCGCGCGACCTCGACGTGCTCCGCCGGGACATCTTCGAGGCGACGCTCGGGACGCTCGAGTCGCCCACGATCGTCGCGGTCCTCGATCAGGAGGGGCGGCCCGTGTACAGCCGCGCCCCGCTCGACCGGGCCGAGCGCGTGCTCTCGGTCGCCTTCCGCGAGGGCCTGCCCGCTTGGCGCGTCGCCGTCTACCAGCCGCCGGGCGCGTCCCCCCGCCGGGCCGTGCGGCGTCAGGTGGCCGTCTTCACGGCCGCCTTCGGCGCGCTCCTGGCGGTCATCGTGGCGGGCATCGTCGTCACCTGGCGGCTCATGCGCCGCGAGACGGAGATGGCGCGACTCAAATCCGATTTCGTCGCCAACGTGTCTCACGATCTGAAGACGCCGCTGTCGGTGATCCGGATGTTCGGGGAGACCCTGGAGATGGGGCGGGTGACCGACGAGACCGGGCGGCAGGAGTACTATCGGGTGATCACGCGCGAGAGCGAGCGGCTGTCCCGGCTGATCGACAACGTGCTGGACTTCTCGCGGATCGAGAGCGGGCGGCGGACGTACACGAGGCTGCCGACCGCCGTCGAGCCGCTCGTGCGCGAGACGCTCGAGGCGTTCGAGTACCCGCTCGCCCAGCAGGGCTTCAAGGTCGAGGCGCGGATCGCGTCGGACCTGCCGGAGGTGCCCATGGACGCCGACGCCGTGGGCCAGGCGCTCGCGAACCTGATCGACAATGCGATCAAGTACTCGGGCGACACGAAGGCGATCGCCGTGGAGGCGGCGGTCGTGGACGGCCGGCTCGCGCTCACGGTCGCCGACCAGGGCATCGGCATCCCCGCCGCGGAGCACGCCCGGATCTTCGAGAAGTTCTACCGGGTGGGCCGGAGCGAGACCCAGGGACGGCGCGGGAGCGGCGTGGGCCTGGCGCTCGTCCGGCACGTGGTGGAGGTGCACGGCGGGCGCGTGACGGTCGAGAGCCGGCCCGGGGAAGGGAGCCGCTTCACGCTGTGGCTCCCGCTGGCGGGCCATGCCTAGGATCCTGGTGGTGGACGACGAGCCCGAGATCGTGCGGGGCCTCGAGGACAACCTGCGCTTCGAGGGGTACCAGACCGTCTCGGCCACGAACGGCGAGGATGGGCTCGCGCTCGCACTCTCGGACGCGCCCGACCTCGTGCTGCTCGACATCATGATGCCGAAGATGAGCGGGTGGGACGTGTGCCGCGAGCTCCGGGGCCGGGGCGTGGACGTTCCCGTGATCATGCTCACCGCGCGCGGCGCCGAGGTGGACCGCGTGCTCGGGCTCGAGCTCGGCGCCGACGACTACGTCACGAAGCCGTTCTCGCTGCGCGAGCTCCTGGCGCGCGTGCGCGCCGTGCTGCGCCGGCCGGGCCCGCGGCAGAAGTTCGAGGAGTTTGCCTTCGGCGACGTCCGGATCCGGCTCCGCGGCCGGCAGGTGTTCAGGGCGGGCCGGGAGGTGCGGCTCACGCGGAAAGAGTTCGACCTGCTCGTCTTCCTGGTCGAGCACCGGGGCGAGGTGGTCACGCGCGAGCGGCTGCTCGACGAGGTGTGGGGGTACGAGCGGTTTCCCACGACGCGGACGGTGGACACCCACGTCCTCAGGCTCCGGCGGAAGTTCGAGGCGGACCCCGACCGCCCGGCCTGGATCCGCACGGTGCACGGGCAGGGGTACAAGTTCGCGGCCGTGTGAGATGCTGTCCACCTAATGGAGGAGGCGCGCCGTTCATGCTGATTCGACGTGCGGGGCCTTTCACAGCGAACGACGTCACCGACGAAACGCTCTACCTGAACCGCCGCGAGTGGATGGTGGGCGCGGCGGCGCTCGTCCTGATGCCCGGAGAAGGCGAGGCGGCCACGCCGCAGGGCCAGGCGCTCACGGCGACGCGAAACGAGGCGCTGAGCCTGCAGGAGACGCCGACGAAGTTCGAGGCCGCGACCACCTACAACAACTTCTACGAGTTCGGCGTCAACAAGGAGGACCCCGCGCGGCTCGCGGGGACGCTCAAGCCGCGGCCATGGGCGGTCCAGGTGGACGGGCTCGTGCACAAGCCGAAGACGTACGACATCGACGAGCTGCTCCGCCTGGCGCCGCTCGAGGAGCGCGTCTACTCGCTCCGCTGCGTCGAGGGGTGGTCCATGGTGATCCCCTGGATCGGCTACCCGCTCGCCGCGCTGCTCCGGCGCGTGGAGCCCACCGGCAAGGCCAGGTACGTCGAGTTCACGACGCTGCTCGATCCGAGCCAGTTCCCGGCCCAGCGGCCGAGCTTCTTCGGGTTCTCCCTCGAGTGGCCCTACGTCGAAGGGCTGCGCCTCGACGAAGCGCTCCACCCGCTCACGCTCCTCACCGTGGGCATGTACGGGCGGGTGCTCCCGAATCAGAACGGCGCGCCGGTGCGCGTCATCGTGCCGTGGAAGTACGGCTTCAAGAGCGCCAAGTCCCTCGTGCGGATCCGCGCAGTCGCCGACGAGCCGAAGACCTCGTGGAACCGGGCGGCGCCGCAGGAGTACGGCTTCTACTCGAACGTGAACCCCGCCGTGGACCACCCGCGCTGGAGCCAGGCGACCGAGCGGCGGATCGGCGAGTTCCGCCGGCGCCCGACGCTCCCGTTCAACGGCTACGGCGACCAGGTGGCCTCGCTCTACGCGGGCTTGGACCTCAAGAAGCACTACTAGTGTTCCGTCTGGGACGTCATGTTAATTAACGATAGCCCGCTCGTCCCGTGCAGCAGGGCCGACGGGCACGCGCGGCAGGGGTCGCGGGACCACGCGGCACGCGTCCGCTGCCCCGTTGCGGCTGGGCTCCATCCGGGCGCGCGGCGCCCGTTTCCACGTGGCGGGAACGGGTCCCCGCGACCCCTGCCGCACGTGCCCGTCGGCCCTGGCCTCGACTGGTGGCGGGTTCTCAACATGACGTCGAGGACGGAACTCTAGCGGCCGTGGCGCGCCGGGTCCGCATCGCGCTCAAGACGGCCGTCTGGGGGGCGTGCCTGGCTCCGCTGGCGCTGCTCTGCTACCGCGCGGCGACCGGCGATCTCACCGCGAACCCGATCAGCTTCGTCACCAACACGCTCGGGGACTGGACGCTCCGGATCCTCCTCGCCTCCCTCGCGATGACGCCGCTCCGCATCGTCTTCGGCCTCTCGTGGCCGATCGCGCTCCGCCGGCTCCTCGGACTCTTCGCCTTCTTCTACGTGTGCCTGCACTTCGCCGTGTGGATCGTGCTCGACCACTTCTTCGACTGGCCCCGGATGGGGGCCGACATCGTGAAGCGCCCGTACATCACGATGGGCATGCTGGCGCTGCTCTCGCTGATTCCGCTCGCCGCGACCTCGACGGCCGGGATGGTCAAGCGCCTGGGCGCCAGGGCCTGGACCCGACTGCACCGGCTCGCCTACGCGGCCGGCGTGCTCGGGTGCCTCCACTTCCTCTGGTTGGCGAAAGTCGGACGCAGAGACCAGTACTGGCACGCGCTGGTCCTGGCGCTGCTCCTGGGCGTGAGGCTCGGGCACGTCGCCGTCCGCTTCGCCCGCCGGCGCCGCGAGCGGCGCGGGGCGCCCGTCGGCCGTCGCGTGAATCCGCCCACCTTGACGGCGCCGTAAGAGCCATGGAGACTCGAGCGCTGACATGATCGGAATCGCGCGGTCCGTGTCGATCGCCCTGTGCGCGCTCCTCCTCGCGGGCTGCGCGACGGCGGGCGGCTCGCCATCCAGCTCCGCGACGGCCGCCGGGCCCGCGCGCGAGGTGCTCCCGAACGGCCTGGTGCTCGTCGTCCACGAGCACCGGGCGAGTGACGTCGTGGCGCTCCAGCTCTGGGTGCGGACGGGCGGGCGCGACGAGTCGCCGGAGGAGCTCGGGCTCTCCCACTACCTCGAGCACATGCTCTTCAAGGGGACGCCGACGCGGCCGCCAGGCTCGATCGACACGCTGATCGAGGGGCTCGGCGGCGCGAGCAATGCCTTCACCTCGTACGACTACACGCACTATGACGTCGTCCTGCCGGCCGAGCACCTGCGCGCCGGGATCGAGCTTCTCGCGGACATCGGCGTCAACGCGGCGTTCGTGCCCGAGGAGCTGGAGAGCGAGAAGACGGTGGTCTTCGAGGAGATGAACCTCGTCGAGGACGATCCCGAGAAGTTCCTCGGCCGGCGCCTCGGGGAGCTCGCCTACGCGCCCCACCCCTACGGCCGGCCGATCCTCGGCACGCGCGAGCTGATCCAGGCGCTCACGCGGGAGCGCCTCGCGGCGTACTACCGGAAGCACTACGTCCCGCGGAACATGGTGCTCGTCGTCGTGGGCGCGGTCACGCCCGCGGAGGTCCGCGCGCTGGCCGCGACGACCTTCGGCCGCCTCGGCGGCAGTGCGCCCGCGCGGCCCGCGCTGCCGCCGCCGCCCGCGCTCGACCGGTCGCGGCGCGCGGAGGTGCCGCGCGAGGAGAAACAGGCCTACCTGGGCCTCGCGTGGCGGGCGCCGGCGACCTCGGACGGCGACATCTACGCGGTCGACCTCCTCACGTACATCCTCGGCGACTCGCCGAGCTCGCGGCTCAACCAGACGGTGCGCGAGCGCCTGCGGCTGGTCTCCGCGATCGAGGCGGGCTACGTCTCGTCCGAGCAGGGCGGCATCGTGAGGGTCACGGCGCGGCTGGAGCGCGCGAACCTCGAGCAGACTGAAGCCGCGATCCTCGACGTGATCCGGCGGGTGCGCGAGGAGGGCGTGACCGAGGCCGAGCGGCAGCGGGCCATCGTCACGGCGGAGTCGAGTTACGCGTTCGACATCGAGACCGCCGAGGGGCTCGCGAAGTCCTACGGCCAGGCGGAGACGACCTGGACCCTCGAGGACGAGCTTGCCTACCTCGCGCGGCTCCGCCAGATCACGGGAGCGCAGATCCAGGCGGCGGCGCGGAAGTACTTCGGCGACGACAACTACGCCCGCGTGAGGTTCCTACCGAAATGAGCGACGCGCGCCTTGCTCAGGCCACCCCCGTCGCCCGCGGCCCCGGGGGCCCCGCGACAATAACCCGCCGCCTCGCCCCCCTGGCGCTGCTGGCCGTCGCGGCGCTCCTGATTCCGGCCGGCGCCGCGGCGCAGGTGACGTACCAGAAGCTCGACAACGGCCTCACGGTCATCGTCCGCGAGAATCCCGTGGCTCCGGTCGTCGCGGTGGTGCTCCTCGTGAAGATGGGCACGCGCTGGGAGCAGCCCGCCACCGCGGGGATCTCGAACTTCGTGCACGCGGTCATGGTCAAGGGCACCGCCAAGCGCGGCGGGAGCGAGCTGGCGGAAGCCGTCGCGGCCCTCGGCGGGAAGATCAGCGCGACGGGCGAGGTGGACGACTCCGAGCTCCGCGCCACAGCGCTCGCGCGGTTCTGGCGGGAGCTGCTCGGCCTCACGGCCGAGCTCGCGCTCGAGCCGACGCTCGCCCCGGGCGAGGTCGCCACCGAGCGCGACTGGCTGCAGAGCCGGATCCAGAAACGCCGCGACAACGCGCCGTCGCGCGCGTTCGACGAGTTCTTCGCGGCGCTCTACGGCGCCCACCCGTACGCGATCCCGGTGCTGGGCACCGCGGAGTCGCTGGCGCGCGTCGACCACGCCCAGGTCGTCGCGGCCTACCGCGCGGGCTACCGGCCCGAGCGGATGATCCTGTCGGTGAGCGGGCAGGTGTCCGCCCCGGAGGTTCTCGCGGAGGCGCGCCGCCGCTTCGGCGGCCTGGCGCGCGGCGGCGGGGGCGCCGAGCCGGCCATCCCGAGCCCCGTGAGCGCCGGCCGGCGTGTCGAGATCGAGATGCCGGCGCAGCAGGCGCAGATCCTCGTCGGCGGCCTGGCGCCGGCGATGTCGCATCCCGACCACGCCGCGGTGAAGGTGCTCTCGACAATCCTGGGCGGCGGCATGGCCGGCCGCCTCTTCGCCGAGCTCCGGGACAAGCGCGGTCTCGCCTACGCGGCGGCGTCGTACTACGACCCCGTGCGCGAGCCTGGGGCGCTCGTGCTCTACCTCGGCACGGCGCCCGAGAACGCGGCGCGCGCCGAAGAGGCGCTGCTGCGCGAGGTGGAGCGGATCCGCCGGGAGCCGGTCGACGCGGAGGAGCTCAGCCGGGCCAAGGGCTACCTCCTCGGCCGCTACGCGATGGACCGGCGGACGAACGAGCGCCAGGCGTGGTATCTGGCCTTCTACGAGCTCCAGGGGCAGGGCCGGAACTTCCCCGAGCGGTACCGGCGCGCGGTCGAGGCGGTGACGCCGGCGGACGTCCAGCGGGTCGCACGGCAGGTCCTGGGCACGGTCACCACGCTGGTCCTGCGACCGAAGTGAGGGGCTACTCGGTCCGCGCCTTGCGCGCTTCCTCCGCGGCTCGGATCTCCTCGGCGAACATGCCGACGTGCAGCGGGCAGGGAGGCTTGTTCTCCTCGACGTACTGGCAGTCCGTCTGGTCACACTGCACGAAATATCCCTGGGACTGCCCGAACCCGCCGGTCCGCTTCAGCCGGATCCGGACAGTTTCGGCGACCACTTCGCACCGGAATTCCCGGGCTCGACCTCGGCTCACGTGTTCTCCTTCGGGAGTCGTGGGGCTGCGACACGCTTACTCTCTCACAATACGCCAACGGACACGGGGCGCACAACCAACCGGTTGCGCGCGCGAGGCCGAAATTCTGTCGGACATGCGCTCGAGTTCCGAGATATATTGTGACGACATTTCCGACCGATCTTTTTTTAAGTCGGGCCGCGCGTCCGGGGGAGGGTTCGTTTTGCGTCGAGTGCCGGGTAGCGTCGATCGCAGGACCACGGCCGTCCTGAGCTTCGCTCTGTCGGCGCTGCTGCTCGGAGGGTGCGGGAGCCTGTCGGGCTCGCTGCGAGTGGACTCGGCGCTGCTCGCCGCCCGGCCCGTCCCCGCGCCCGGCGGCGACCCGGTCGCGCCCGCGAGGCTGCCGGCGGCGCGCGAGGGTGATGCGCGGGTCGATGTGAGCGGCGCCGGCCAGCCTGCCGCCGGAGAGCTCGCGTCCCCGGTCATCGACAGCCCGGCGATCGTCGCGGGGAGCGAGCCCGCGGTCCCGGCCGACGGCGGGACCGGGGCGGACCCGGCGGTCGCCCAGACGCAGCGCGCCCCCCAGGAGAAGATCCCCACCAAGGACAACGAGGTGGACGAGGAGTACGACCCCTGGGAGCCGTTCAACGAGACGACATTCGAGTTCAACCGGAGGCTCGACCGGTACATCCTCAAGCCCGTCGCGAAGGCCTACAACGTGGTCATGCCGGAGCCGTTTCAGATCCTGATCGCGAACGGGTTCGACAACATCGGGTTCGTGCCGCGCGCGGTCAACAGCCTGCTCCAGGGCAAGTGGGGCGGGGCGGGCCGCGAGGTCTCGCGCTTCCTGATCAACAGCACGCTCGGCATCGGCGGCCTCTTCGACGCCGCGAAGTACTGGAACATCGAGAAGAGCAAGGAGGACTTCGGCCAGACGCTGGCCGTCTGGGGCTCGGCGCCGGGCCCGTACCTGATCGTGCCGTTCGTCGAGCCGCTGACGGTCCGTGACGGCATCGGCAAGGCGGTCGACGGCGCGATGGACCCCCTCTCCTACGTCCTGCCGTTCTTCTGGACTCGGCTCGGCATGTCGGTCGGGGACACGGTGAACGACCGGTCGCTCAACCTCGATCTCTTCCAGGGTTTCGAGGAGAGCGTGATCGACATGTACAGCGCCGTGAGGCACGGCTACCTCCGACGCCGGGAGAAGCTGATCAGGGAATAGCCAAGGTCCCGGAGTTCACCTACTTCCCGCACAAGGCCCACGTTTCATCGGCCGGTCACTGGCCAACGACCTCGCGAACCTGGTCGGTCTCAAGCCTCCGTCGCGCCCGCTCACGATGGGCTGGTGCGTGGACTGCCACCGCGCGGAGAATCCCGCCAGGAACGCGCAGGCGCCGCTCGATTGCGTCGCCTGCCACCACTGACGGAGAAAGCATTTCATCGTTCGCGACGACGATTTGATCGCGGCAGCGCCGGGTAGCTCCGGTAGAGGTCGCCACCGTCTCACGTACGCTGGCTTGGGGGTGCACGGAGTGGTAAGAAATTGGGCGAATCGTTTCCGGATTCAGCTATTTTAGCTGTATGGACAACATCCTCGTCGTCGACGACGAACGGAACGTCCGGGCTCTCCTCTCCCGGGTCCTGGCCCAGGACCAAACGGAGATCCACGGGGCCGGCACGGGCAAAGAAGGGCTCCAGATGGCCGACGAGGTGAGCCCCGACGTGGTGCTCCTCGACCTGAGGCTCCCGGACGTGGACGGCATGGACGTGCTCCGGACGCTCAAGAACCGGTACCCCGAGATCGCAGTCATCATCATCACCGGCTACGGCCAGATCCAGAGCGCCGTCGAAGCGATGAAGGCGGGCGCCACGGACTACCTCGAAAAGCCGTTCGAGCATCTCGAAAAGCTCAAGCTCGCGGTCAGCCGCGCTCTGGAGGAGGTCCGCGCCAAGCGGGAGATCCGGCGCCTGCACGGGCTGCAGGAGAAGCAATACCGGGTCGATCAGCTGGTCGGCGAGTCCGAGTCCACGCGGAAGCTCCGCGAGCTCATCGGCAAGCTCGCGCGGAGCGAGGCGCAGACGATCTTGATCCACGGTGAGAGCGGGACGGGCAAGGAGCTGGTTGCACGCGGCCTCCACTACGAGAGCGTGCGGCGGGACTTCCCGTTCATGGAGGTGAACTGCGCGGCGATCACCGAAACGCTCTTCGAGAGCGAGCTCTTCGGCCACGAGAAGGGCGCGTTCACCGACGCGAAGGCCGCGAAAAAAGGGCTGATGGAGCTCGCCGACCGCGGGACCCTGTTCCTGGACGAGGTGAGCGAGATGTCGCCCAACAGCCAGGCGAAGTTCCTGCGGTCCCTGCAAGAGAGGGTGTTCCGGCGGGTCGGCGGAACCCGAGACATCAAGGTGGACGTCCGGATCACCGCGGCGACGAACCGGCCGCTCGAAGCCCGGGTGAAGGAAGGCGTGTTCCGCGAGGACCTCTTCTACCGCTTGAACGTCATCCCGATCCACATCCCGCCGCTTCGCGAGCGCAAAGAGGACATCATGCCGCTTGCCCGTCACTTCCTCCGCGAGTCCGCCATGCGCTCGCACAAGTCGTTCAAGGGCTTCACGCTGGAGGCCGAGCGCCTGATGCTGGGCTACCCGTGGCCGGGCAACGTGCGCGAGCTGCGCAACCTGATCGAACGCCTCGTCATTCTCGGCACCTCGGAGTATATCGAGCCGCAGCACCTGCCCGTCCAGTTCGCCGCCCAGGCCGTAGAGCTCCCCCGCGAGGTGTCGTCAGCTCAGGAGCTCAGGACGCTGGCGGAGGTAGAACGGGCGTACATCAATCAGGTCATGCAGCGCGTCGAGGCGAACAAGAGCAAGGCCGCGAAGATCCTGGGGATTTCTCGTCAGACGCTTCGGAAAAAGCTGATGGAGGGGTGAGGGTTGTGCACAGATTGACACCACCGGCAATAAAGTTACCGCTCGACATCCTTTGGCTCCGAATTCCGGAAGTGCATGAAATACAACACTTTCCGAAAAATGTGGACTCTTGTTGCCTGCTGCGTGGCTAGGAATAGGCCAAGAGAAGTCCCGGGAGGCGAAGTCGGAGAACTGAAAAATTAGCTTTTATTTCAACTTCTTGGATATCGTAGAACCCCTTGGTCTGGGGTTTGCTCTTTGATGTGCGTGGTCTGAACCCCAACGTCCCAGGGAGATCGCGATGAGACCCACGTTCAAGAAGCTGGAAGTCAAGGATATCGGAGACCTGGAGAAACTGGTCGCCGAGAACGTCGAGGGTATCGAGCCGGGTCTCAAAGTCATCGGCTCGCGTCTCCTGCTGGGAACTGCCGCGATCGATCTGGTCGGCCTGGACGCCAAGGGGGCGCTCGTCCTGATCGCCCTCGATTTCACCGCGGACGAAGGGCTCCTCCTCAGGGTCATGGACGCGTGCTCGTGGTGCCTCGAATATCCGGACACATTTCGTCGGCTCTATCCAACGGCGCAGATTTCTCCCGGTCGCCCGCCACGGATCCTCTTCATCGTCGAGCGGCTGACCGACTCGTTCATGCGGCGCATCAAGCAGCTCAGCTTCCTCGAAATCGACTGCCTCGAGTTCCGTCACCTCGAAGTCAACGGCGCCTCCGCCCTCTACTTCGATCTCGTCCAGCGGCTCCGAAGGTCCGAAGCCACGGAGGCCGCCACGGACAGCGAGCGGCAAGCGCCTCAGGTGGTGCAGACGCCGCCGGCACCCGAGCCACCGCGGGCCGTCGCCGCGCCCTCCGCGGCGTGGATCGCCCCGAATCCTACCGAAGCCCAGGCTCCGGTCATCGCGCCTGCCCCTCAGGCGGCGCCGGTCATCGAGCCGCCGCAACCGGTTGTCGAGCCCGCGGGCCCCGTGGTGGAGCCCGGGTGGCCCGTTGTCGCCGAGGCGCCTGCGCCCGAGCCGCCCGCGTGGGAGCCCGCGCCGACGCTCGACGCGCGCCTCGCCGAGATGTTCGCTGAGCCGGCCCTGAGCGCTGTCGAGGAGCCGCTGGCCGAGGCCGAGCCGCCCGCGGTCGACAAGCCGCTGGTCGAGGGGCCGCGGGCGGAGGAAGCCGAGCAGCCGGCGCTCGAGATCGAGTCGCTCCACGCGACGGCGCACCAGCAGGAGCCTGTCGCGCCGATGGTGGGCGCGTCGCACACGCCCGACTGGCAAGCGCTGCTGAGCGAGCTCGGTGTCGAGATGCCGGTCCGGCCGAGCGCCGCAGTGCCTGCACCCGCAACGCCTGCGGCTGAGCCGATCGAGGCCCCGACGGCGAAGGAGAAGCCGCCCGAGCCTCCGGCCGCGACACCGCCCGCGTGGGCGAAGCCGCCCGCGTGGGCGAAGCCGCCCGCGGACAAGTCCGTCCAGCCGGCCGCCGGCCGCACGTACTTCTTCGCGCAGGCGCTGAAGGGCGCGGGCCCGGCCCAGCCGCAGGCGGCTCAGCCCGCTCAGGCGGCGGCCGCTGCTCCCGCGCCGGCTGCGCCCGCCGCGCCCACGCCCGCGAAGACGGCCGAGGCGCCGGCGCCGGATCGGCCGGAGCCTGACCCCTTGAACTTCCCGAAAGACGGGTTGTCGCGCCAGTGGCTCGAGTTCCTCAACCAGCTCGGCGCAGCGAAATAGCACCACCGGGCATAAACCCCTGCGCCAAGGAGAGGACGACCGGTGACAACGAAGATCGCCGCGCAGCTGCAGGCGGCCGACCAGGCCGAGCCGGAGCTCCTCCGCGTTCTGCTCGTGGACGACGACGCCTCCGTGCTCCGCTTTCTCATGTCCGCGTTCACGTCGAGCCGCTGCCAGGTGACGACCGCCTCGACCGCGGAACAGGCGCTCGGCCTGCTCGGCGACGACCCCTACGACCTCGTCGTCTCGGACATCAAGATGCCCGGGCTCTCCGGTCTCGACCTGCTGCGCTCGATCAAGGGCAAGCGGCCCGGGACGCCGGTCGTGCTCATCACGGGCGTGCCGTCGGTGAACTCGGCCGTCTTCGGCCTCCGCTACGGGGCCTATGACTACCTCCCCAAGCCCTTCTCGGTCACGGAGGTGAAGGAGCTGATCCAGCGCTTCCGGCGGGACCGCGCGGAGGGCAACGGCAACGTCCACTACCCCGCCGGTCTCAACGAGGAGCTGGCGCGGCGGCAGGGCGGCGTCGAGGTGCTCTCCGGGATCGGCGAGCTCGCGCTCCAGGGGCTCGAGCCGGGCGTCTTCGTCGAGAAAGTCCTCGAGAAGACGATCCAGAGCCTCCGGTGCGACGGCGCGGTGATCCTGCTCTGCGACCAGGACGGCAAGTTCAACGCGAGCCGGATGGGCGAGCCCGAGCTCGTCAATCAGCTCCTGACCTTGCTCCACGCGCACTTCGGCGAGGTACTCAAGACCGGCGGCCGGGAGACGTTCACGCTCACGAAGCGCGAGCACGGCTTCGAGGCGCTCGCGGCGCTCATCCCGGGCGTCGGCAACGCGATGGGGATCCTGTGCATGGGACGGGATGCCCGCCACGGGGCGTTCCTGCCCGACGAGAAGGCGCTGCTGCACGGCTACGCCCAGACCACCGCGATCGCGCTCCAGAAGATCGTGCTCCGCGAGCATCTCGAGAAGAACCTCATCGACACGATCTCCTCCTTCGTGATCGCGCTCGAGTCGAAGGACCCGTACCTCAAGGGCCACTCCACGCGGGTCTCGCTCTACACCGGCGAGCTGGCGAGCGTGATGGGGATGCCGCCGGGCGACGTCGTGATGTTCAGCCGGGCGGGCATGCTGCACGACCTCGGCAAGCTGGTGATCCTGGACAACATCCTCCGCAAGCCGCGCCAGCTCACCGAGGAGGAGTTCGAGCTGATCCGGAGCCATCCCGTCGTCGGCGACAAGATCCTGAAGCCGCTCCGCTTCCTCTCGTGCGAGGCGAAGGCCGTCCGCCACCACCACGAGCGGTACGACGGCAAGGGCTATCCCGACTCGCTGAAGGGGGAGGACATCCCGCTCATCGCCCGCGTGGTGACGGTGGCCGACGCCTTCGACGCGATGACCTCCGACCGCCCGTACCGCGACAGACGGCCGCTCGAGGCGGCGGTGGAGGAGATCCTCCGCGGGGCCGGGACCCAGTTCGACCCGGTCGCCGCGGAGGCGTTCGTCACGATCCCGATCGCGCGGCTCGAACAGGTCAGCCGACACTTTGATCTGCGCTCCGCGGAGGCGCCCGTCGCCGCCGCGCAGCCCCTGGTGGCACACTGATGGAAGCCAAGCCGAAGATCCTCGTCGTGGACGATGCCGGCCCCGTGGTCATCCTCTGCGTCAACGTCCTGCAGGCCCTCGGATACTCGATCCGGGCGGCGAACCGGGGTGAGACCGCGATCGAGCTCGTTCGCAAGGAGGCGTTCGATCTCCTGGTCGTGGACTACAAGATGCCCGGCATGAACGGGTTCCAGGTGCTGGAGGAAGCGCGCCGGATCCGCCCCGACATGGCGTGCATGCTGATGACGGCGCACGGCACGCCGGACATCATCAACGAGGCGACGCGGCTGGGCTTCAACTACATCCTCCTGAAGCCGTTCACGCCGTCGGAGCTGCGCGGGGCGGTCGACAAGGTCCTCGCGGACAAGTCCTAGCGCCCATGACCTCGCTGGTGGATGGCATCCGGAGCGGGCTGGATCGGCTCCTCTCGGTCGCGTACGGGGTCGTCTACGACTACATCTTCGAGCGCTTCACGCCGTACCAGCAGCTCCGGGACGAAGTCCGGCGCCTGATCGAGGCCTCGGTGCCCGCGTCCGCGGACCGCCGCGACGTCCGCGTGCTGGACATCGCGTGCGGCCCGGGGAACTTCACCTGCCTCATCGCCGAAGCGGGCTTCTCGGTGACGGGACTGGACACCTACGGGGCGCTCGTCGAGGTGGCGAAGGAGAAGCGCCGGGCGAAGCACCTGTCGAACCTCGCGTTCCGTCACGCCGACCTCGCCCTGGGCAACTCGTTCCGCGAGGGCGCCTTCGACCAGGTCGTCAACATCCATTCGCTCTACGTGCACCCGGCGCCGGACCGGCTCCTCAAGGAGGCGTACCGCGTGCTCAAGCCCGGGGGGCACGCGGTGTTCGTGAACCACACGCGGCAGCTCGGGCAGTGGTCCACGGTGCGCGAGATCAAGCAGCGCCGGGGGCTCGGCGCCGCGCTCCGCGCGCTGCTCTGGGTCCTCCCCAACTCGATCTTCGAGGCGGTCCGGAAGCCCATCGGGCCGCACTACTGGGACGAGGAGGCGTTCTCGACGCGCCTCCGCGAGGCCGGGTTCACCGTCCTCGAGATGCGCCGGACGTTCCTCAACGGCGCGAGCCTCCTGGTCTGGGCGACGAAGAACGTCGAGGCGTAGGTGAGGCCGAAGGAGACTCGGCCGGCGGGAGGACCTGGAGATCGCATGCGCCTTCGCGGAGCGCTGGAGCGCATGATCGCGGTGAGCGAGCCCGTGCGCGGCGCCGGGCGGGGATGACCGGCGTGGAGCCCACACCCCTCGCCGCCGGGGAGCGCCGACGGGCGGTGGACCGCCCCGGCCTCGTCTGCCGCGGCACGCGGGTCTACCTGCGCACCCTCCAGCCCGAGGATCTCGAGCACCTGTCGGAGTGGGCCGAGGACCCGTTCCTCGACCGGATGGTCGGGAGCGAGTTCCTGAACGCCTACAAGCACGTCTACGACAAGGACCCCGCGTTCTACGAGGCGGTGCTGACCGACCCGACCCAGGTTGTCCTGGTGATCGAGGCCAACCGGGGGTGGACGAAACCCGTCGGCCTGGCGCGCCTCTTCAACATTCACCTCCTGGAGGGCTACTGCTTCTTCGAGGTGATGCTGACCGACCAGAAGGCCATCCGGCGCGGATTTGGCGTGGAGGCGGGCAAGCTCATCTCGTATTATGGGGTCGATGTGCTCGGGCTCCGGCGCATCGAGGCCAAGGTCTACGAGTACAACCGCTTGAGCGCGAACTCGCTGCGGCGCAACGGGTTCCATCAGGAGGGGGTCCTCCGCAAGGCCGGCTACCAGGACGGCCGGTACTGGGACGTCCTCGTCTTCGGCATCCTCAAGGACGAGATCGACGAACAACGCCGGAAGGACAAGCCCTATCTCCCTCTCGCCGACGCCGAGGGGGACGCCCTTGACGCTTCATAACCTCTTCCCCCTCGTCGCGCTCGCCCTGAACGTCCTGCTCGCCGGGATCACGCTCGTGCGCAACCCCGGGAGCCGGCTGAACCGGGTCTTCGCGTACTTCGTGTCGGGCATGGCCGCCTGGAACCTGGGCGTCTTCATGCTCCGGAGGTCGCCGGACGCGCCGACCGCGACGTTCTGGGAGTTCGTCATCCACGCGGCCGTCGTCTTCCTGCCGGCGCTCTATTACCACTTCGTCCTGATCTTCCTCGAGAGCACGACGCAGCACCGGCCGTCGCTGGTCGTCGCCTACCTGTTCGCGATCTTCTTCGGCCTCGTCAACGTGAGCGGCTCCTCGCTCTTCATGAAGGGCGTGACGTGGACGTACTGGGGCTGGGCGCCGGTGACGGGGCCGCTCTACACGCCGTTCTTCCTCTACTTCAACTACTTCCTGATCTACGGCCTCTCGCACCTCGTTCGCGCGCAGAAGGACGTCGACTCGAGTTTCCGGCGCAACCGCGCGACGCTCATCCTGCTCGGGACGCTCGTGAGCCTCGCGGGCGGGTTCATCGACTTCACCCGGTTCATCCTCGCCCGGTTCGTCCCGGCGGCCGACCTCGTGTATCCGATGGGCATCCCCGCGAACACGATCTTCGCGCTGATGCTCGGGACGTCGATCGTCCGCTACCGCCTGTTCGACGTGAACGTGGCCGTGAAGAAGGGCGCGATCTACCTCGTCCTGTGGGGCGTCGTCACGTCGATCCTCGTCCTGGCGGAGCAGTACGCCGACTGGGAGCAGACCAACCCCCTGTGGGTCATCCTGCCGCTCGGCTTCATCATGACGCTGCTCGTGAGCCCGCTCGGCCAGCGGGTCGAGGCGTACCTCGAGCGGCTCATGTTCAGCAAGCGGCGCGGGTGCTACGAGACGCTCCTCGACCTCTCCAAGCGCCTGGGCACGATCCTCGACTTCGGGCGGCTCATGGAGACGCTCGTCCACGGCCTCGTCCGCGGCGTGCCCGTGACGCACTGCGCGCTGCTGATCTACGACGCCGCGCGGAGCGCCTTCGTCGTGTACCGCGAGGAGAACAGCGTCGGCGAGGGCGTCGGGGTCACCGCGATCCCCGTGGACGGCCCGGTCGTCCAGTGGCTCAACCAGACGGGCCGGCTGCTCGTCAAGGAAGAGGTCAAGCTGAACCCGGTGATCGCCGAGTACTTCGAGACGGCCGAGAGCGAGCTCGAGGAGATCCGCGCGTCCCTGATCGTCCCGCTGAAGATCGAGAACAAGCTCACCGGCATCGTGCTCGTGGGCGAGAAGCTCTCGGGCGAGATCTTCGACGGGCAGGAGCTCGAGGTGCTCGCCGTGCTCGCGAACCAGGTGGCGATCTCGCTGGAGAACGCGCGCCTCTACGAGGAGCTGTCGAGCTCGAACGCGCAGCTGATGCAGGCGAGCCGGCTCAAGTCGCAGTTCCTCGCGAGCATGTCGCACGAGCTCCGGACGCCGCTGAACTCGATCATCGGGTTCTCGAAGGTGCTGCTGAACCGCCTCGACGGCGACCTGACGGAGCGCCAGGAGGTCTACATCCGCTCCGTCCACAACAGCGGCACCCACCTGCTGCAGCTCATCAACGGCATCCTGGACTTCTCCCGCATCGAGGCCGGGAAGGTCGAGATGATGTCCGAGGAGCTCGACCTCCACGAGCTCATCGACGAGTGCATCGATTCGTCGACGCCGCTCACCCGCGGGAAGCAGCTCAAGCTCGAGAAGAACGTCCCGCTCGAGATGCCCCGCCTGACCGCCGACCGCACGAAGGTGAAGCAGATCCTGCTCAATCTCGTGTCCAACGCGATCAAGTTCACGTCGCAGGGGCGTGTCGTCGTCGGCGTCGTCGCCGAGCCGGACGCCATCCACCTGAGTGTGGCCGACACCGGCACCGGGATCCGCCAGGAGGACCTGGCGCGCCTGTTCGAGCCGTTCCAGCAGCTCGACAACCCCGTGGCGCGGAGCGCGGGCGGGACCGGCCTCGGGCTGGCGATCAGCAAGAAGTTCGTCGAGCTCCACGGCGGGCGCATCTGGGCGGAGAGCCGGGAGAACCAGGGCTCCACGTTCCATTTCACGCTGCCTTTGAACTGAGGGGGGACGGGCGACCGTATGCCGGCACGCACACTCGACCAGAAGCCGAAGATCCTCTACATCGAGGACAACCGCGAGAACCGGATGCTCGTCCGCGCGGTCCTCGAGGCCGCGGGCTACACGATCGTCGACGCCGAGGACGGCCTCGCGGGGATCGAAGCCGCGATCCGCGAGGAGCCGGCGCTCGTCCTGCTCGACATCAACCTGCCCGGCGTCGACGGCTACGAGATCGTCGCGATCCTGAAATCGTTCCCGAACCTCGCCTCCACCCCGGTCATCGCGGTGACGGCGTACGCGATGCAGGGGGACCGGCAGCGGACCCTCGTCGCGGGCTGCGACGGCTACATCCAGAAGCCGATCAACGTGGACGCGTTTCCACGGCAGGTCGCGGAGTTCCTCGGCGGCAAGCGCGAGCGGGTCGAGGGCCGCGAGGAAGGCGCCTACCTGCGCGAGCTCAACCAGCGGCTCGTCTACCGCCTGCTCAACCAGGTCGAGGAGCTGAAGCGCCTGAACCAGCACTTCGTGCGGCGCGCCGGCCAGCTCGCGGACCTGCATCGCGCGGTGCAGGACATCACCTCCGAGCCCGGCCTCGCGGCGATGCTCGAGCGGCTGCTGCGCGGGCTCGCGCAGGCCATCGGCACCACGAGCCTCCACGTGGAGCTGAGCGAGCCCCCGGGCGTGCGGGTGGTCGTGCAGGGCGAGGCCGGTGCGCAGCCGCGGAGCGTGCTCGCCGGCGCGGGCGTCGAGCCCGCCGACGACTGGGCCGAGGTCGAATGGACGCTGCCGCTGACCGTGCACGAGCGCCAGCTCGGCGTGATGGTGGCCCGCCACGTCCTGCCGCCGGGCGCGAAGGCGGACGAGGAACAGCTGCTCAAGATCGTCGCCGACCAGGTCGCGATCGCGGTCGAGAACGCGCGCCTCTACGAGGGCGTCATGCGGCGCGCGGCCGAGCAGGCGAGCCTCGTCGAGTCCGGGCGGCTACTCACCGGCACGCTCCACGTCTCGGAGGTGCTCGACCGCCTCAGCGAGCTCGTGCGGGCGCGGCTCGGCGCCGACGTCGCCCGGATCCTGATCCACGAGGACGACGCGCCGGGCCGGTTCCGGCTCCGGGCGCAGGCGGGCTCCACGC
The DNA here is from genome assembly GCA_016179925.1 of Candidatus Rokuibacteriota bacterium. Taxonomy (GTDB): domain Bacteria; phylum Methylomirabilota; class Methylomirabilia; order Rokubacteriales; family CSP1-6; genus JACPCG01. The sequence continues at coordinate 21,529 of JACPCG010000020.1, forward strand.
GCGTCGCCAAGGACAGCGCCGAGCCCGGGGACGACGGCGAGGGGCTGGTCGGCTGGATCATGAAGCACCGGACGACGCTGGCCCTGACCGACGTGCTGATACGGCCCGAACTGGAGCACGTCGACTGGATCAGGGGCGAGGGGTTCGTGTCGTTCCTCGGCGTCCCGCTCTTCCTCGAGAACGAGCTGGTCGGCGTCCTGACCGTCTGGTACCGCGAGAGCCACGCCTTCACGCCCGAGGAGGTGGCGCTCGGCGAGGCGCTCGCGACCTCCGCCACGGCGGCGATCCGCAACGCGCGCCTCTACGAGGAGACCCAGGAGCGCCTCCGCCACACCGAGACGCTGCTCGCGGTCGCCCAGGACGCCAGCTCGACGCTCGAGCTCACGGAGGTCCTGCGGCGCTGCACGCGCGCGCTCGTGCGGGCGCTGGGCGCCGACACGGGCGGCGCCTGGCTCCAGAGCCGGGACGGCAGCCGCTACGTGCCCATCGTGGGTTACCGCGTGCCGAAGGACATCCTCGGGACCGTCGCGAGTACGGAGATCGTCGCGTCCGGCCCGCTCGTGGCGGCGCTGGGGGGAAAGCTCGAGAAGCCGATCTGCTCGGGTGACAGTCAGGCGGACCCGCGGTTCGACCATCCGATCGCCAGGCTCCTGCCCCACAAGTCGCTCCTCATCCAGCCCATGCGGTGGAAGGGCGAGACCATCGGCGGCTTCGCCGTCGCCTGGGTCAGGGACGCCCACCGGTTCACGACCGACGAGCTGCGGCTGGCCGAGGGCATCGCGCTCCAGGCGGCGGTCGCGAGCGAGAACTCGCGCCTGTACGAGGGCGTGAAGCACCAGATGGCCGAGCTGAAGCGGACGCAGGCCCAGCTGATCCAGTCCACCAAGCTCGCGGCGATCGGCGAGCTGGCGGCGAACATCGCCCACGAGATCAACAACCCGCTCACCAGCGTTCTCGGCTTCGCGTCCTACCTGGCCGAGGGGATCCCGCCGGGGGGGCCGATGCGCGAGGAGCTCGACCTGATCCAGGACGAGGCCGGGCGGGCGCGCGACATCGTGCGCGACCTCCTCCACTTCAGCCGGCAGCGGGAGTTCGTCCCCCAGGTCACGGACCTCAACGTGGTGCTCCAGCAGATGATCGCGATGGTGCGCCGCCAGGGCGCGTTCGACACGGTCACGCTCAGCGAGGAGTACGCCGAGGGGCTGCCGCCGGTGGAGGTCGACGTGCCGCGGATCAAGCAGGTGTTCCTCAACCTGATCAACAACGCCGTCTACGTGATGAAGGACGGCGGGTCGCTCACCCTGCGCTCGTCGGCCAACGGCGACATGGTCCAGGTGGAGGTCGCCGACACGGGCGGCGGCATCGCGCCCGAGCACCTCGACCGGATCTTCGAGCCGTTCTTCACGACGAAGCCCGACGTGAGCGGCACGGGCCTGGGCCTCTCCGTGAGCCTCGGGATCGTCCAGAGCCATGGCGGGACGATCGAGGTGAAGAGCGAGCTCGGGAAGGGCTCGAGCTTCATCGTGAAGCTTCCGGCAAAGCCCGGCGCCACGGTCGTGGCCGCGACCGAGGAGGAGTAGCGGCACGATTCGCCCTGGATTGCTTCCTTCCGGTGTCAAGTTTCGCGGCGCTCTGTCTCACCGGTAGCTGATCAGCCCGACTCTTCGATTTCCTTGAAGTTTCTTCGGGTACCCGGCCGGGATTCGTCCACCTCGGTAAGGAACGGTCCACCAACGTCACGAGGAATCCGGAAATATCGCAAAAAACGCCTATGAAATCAGGACGTTCCACGAGTGGATAATTGGCCCCGGCGTTGCTACTTCTCCGCCTTCAAGGACCGTTATCAATATGCACCGTGGACGATGAATGAGGACGATGATGGCAGGGTCAGGTTCGAGCCTCGAGCGCGTGTTCGGCGCGCGATACCACGAGGCAATCTGGGAGCGGGACCTCACGGAGGCGCGGGTGCGCTCGATTCTCGACATCGCTCGGTGGGGCCTCGACCATGTCCTGTCCGTCGGCTACGGGGTCGTCTACGACTACATCTTCGAAGGGTTCGCGCCCTACCGGGACCTGCGCCTGCAGGTGCTCCGCCAGGTGGAGGCGGCGGTCCCGGCGTCGGTCAACCGCCGCGACGTCCGCATCCTGGACCTCGGCTGCGGCCCGGGCAACTTCAGCCTGCTGCTGGGCGAGGCGGGTTTCTCGGTTCTGGGCGTCGATCCGTACGGCGCCCTGATCGACCTGGCGCGCGAGAAGCGCCAGGCCAGGGGCCTGCCGCACGTCGCCTTCCAGCACGCCGACGTCATCAGCGAGCGCGCGTTCGGCAACGGCGGCTTCGATCAGGTGATCAACGTGCACTCGCTCTACGTGCATCCGGCGCCCACGCGGCTGCTGCGGCGGGCGTACGAGGCGCTCAAGCCCGGCGGCCACGGAGTCTTTGTGAACTTCACGCGGCGCGTGCGCTTCTGGGCCACCGTTCGCGAGATTCGGCACCGCGACGGGCTGCGCGCTGCGCTCCGGTGTCTGCGCTGGGTGCTCCCCAACGCCATCTTCGAGGCGACGCGCCCGCCCGTCGGGTCGCATTACTGGCAGGAGGACGAGTTCGCCGCGCACCTGAGGGAGGCCGGCTTCACGGTGCTTGAGATGCGCCGGACGTTCTTCGACGGGGTCAGTCTGTTGGCCTGGGTCAGGAAGGACGCAGAGAAAAACGAGGTGAGCGTTGTCCGGTAGTGCGACGGTGCAGTGCCGGCATCGGGTGCTCGCCCCACGAGCGGGCGAGAGGTGAGGAGATGACGACAATGTTCAACAATGCGAAGAAGCGAGCCTGGGCGCTGCCCCTTCTGCTCGCCGGGGCTTTGCTGGCGCTCGTGCCGGCCAGCGCGCTGGCGCAGGGAGGGGCGCAGCTCGTCCTCTACGAAGTGATCGAGAGCCCGCCGCCCAGTCCGGCCACCGGGGGTCAGCCGGGCGCGTTCATCCCCGGTCCCGACGGCAGTGTCACCCGCCTCGCCCAGGCGACGCTGACCGGCCCGGTGAAGGCGGCCGGCGGCTCGCTCGACTCCTGGTCTGGCGGCGAGGTCGATGCGTATGCCCAGTCCCGCGTGGACCTCGCGACCGGCGTCGGGCCGATCAGCGGTTCGTTCACCGTGGACCTCGCCAGCGGTGGCGCCGTCTCCGGCAAGCTGGACGGGATCCTGGATCTGCATTATCTCCTGCAGAACCTCGCTCCGCTCGCCCCGGTGAGTGGCACCTGGAACACGCTCGGCAAGTCCTCGGTGGGCGGCACGTTCAGCGGCGTCGCCCAGGTGCCCATCGAGTGCAGTAAACTTGGCGGCCCGGAGGGCTATTTCTGCTACTTGAAGCCGGACTTCTCCGGGGCCGAACTGCTCACGGCTAACGAGTTCAACCGGAAGGGCATTCCGCTGGTGCGCTTCCTCCTCGGCCTCTCGGCTCAGTAACGGGCCGGGGACCCGGGGCCGAGGGTATTGGCCGGGTGGCCACGAGGGTGAGGCGTCGTGAGGTGCCTTCTCCCCGTGGCCGCTCACCGTCGCGGCTGCGTGACTAAGTTCTCGTCGGCAACGACTCCTCATATCCACGGCGGGCCCGGACCGGAGCATCGGTCCGGGCCCGTTAAGTTTTTCCGGAACCCGGAGGCCTATTCGGCCTTGAAGTACTTTGCGGCGGGGTGGTGGAAGACGAGCGCCGAGACGGACGCCTCCGGATCCATCATGAATCCCTCGGTGAGGCGCAGGCCGATCGTCTCGGGCTCGAGCAGGCGGAAGAGCGTCGCCTGGTCCGCGAGGTTGGGGCACGCGGGGTAGCCGAACGACACGCGGATCCCGCGGTAGCGTCCCTTGAGCTTGTCGCCGATCGGGAGATCAGGGGGATCCGGAAATCCCCACAGCGTCCTGAGGCGCGCGTGGAGCATCTCGGCGAACGCCTCGGCGGTCTCGATCGCGAGCGCCTGCAGCGCGTGGGAGCGGACGTACTCGCCCCGGTCCTTCCAGCGGGCCGCCAGCTCCCGCACGCCCTCGCCGCACGTCACGGCGAAGAGGGCCAGGTAGTCGTCCGTATCGTCCCTCACCCAGTCGGCGAGGCACAGCCGCTCGCCGTCCTTCTGCCGTGGGAAGTCGAAGCGCCCCAGCTCGCCTCCCGCCGCGTCGAAGAGGTGGACCGCGTCGCCGGCGGCGCGGGCGCGGTACCAGCGGTAGACGCCGTGCGCGCGCAGGAGGCCCTCGGCCGCCGCCTGGCGCTCGAGCCCCTCGACGATCTCCCGGAGCTCAAGCGCCTTCGGGTCGCCCGCGGCCAGGAGCCGCTCGACGATCCCGCGCAGCCCGAGGTGCTTGCCGTAGAGCATCTGGAGGTTCAGGTACGGGTAGATGTGGGCGAGCGGCACGTCGCGCAGGACGTGGCGCTCGAGGTCCGGCGGCGCGGGGACGGCGACGCGCTCAGGCACCGGGCGCGCGGGCGCGGGGGTCGGCGCCGCCGCGGCGGTGGCCGCCGCTGCGCCCGCGGCCAGCGCCGCCTGCTCGCGGCGGACGCGCTCGACCAGCGCCTCGCGCGTCGGCGCCGAGAAGAGGTGGTTCGCGAGGTCAAGGCCCTCCATCGCGTCCTTCGCGTAGAGGGTGAGCCCGCCGTACTCCGGGGCGATGCGCGTCGCGGTGAACCTCTTCGTGAGCGCGGCGCCGCCGACGAACAGCGGGATCTCGATGCCCGCCGCGCGCAGATCCTGGGCCGTGACGACCATCTGCTGGGCCGACTTCACGAGCAGGCCCGACAGCCCGAACGCATCCGGCTTGTGCACGCGGTAGGCCGCGATCAGCTCCTCGGGCGGCACCTTGATCCCGAGGTTGATCACCCGGTAGCCGTTGTTACCGAGAATGATCTCGACGAGGTTCTTGCCGATGTCGTGGACGTCGCCCTTCACCGTGGCGAGCACGATCGAGCCCCGGGTCGCCGACTCGGCTCGCTCCATGAACGGCTCGAGGTGGGCGACGGCGGCCTTCATCGCTTCGGCCGACTGGAGGACCTCGGCGACGATGAGCTGGTTGTCGTTGAAGAGCCGCCCGACTTCGTCCATGCCCCGCATGAGGGGACCGTTGATGATGTCCAGCGGCCGGGCCGCCTTGAGCTTTTCGTCCAGGTCCTCGAGGAGCCCGTCGCGGCTCCCCTCGACGATGTAGCGCGCCAGCCGCTCGTCGAGTGGGAGCGCCGTTCTGGGCGCCGGCGCCTTCTTCTTCTCCCGGAAGTACGCCGCGAAGGCGGCGACCGGATCGGCCCCGCGGCAGTAGATCAGGTCCTCGGCGAGCCGCCGCTCCTCCTCGGGGATCGAGGGATAGCGCTCGAGCCGCTCGGTGTTCACGATCGCGTAGTCGAGGCCGGCCTTCGTCGCGTGGTAGAGGAAGACCGAGTTCAGCACCTCGCGACCCGCCGGGG